>NZ_JAACYW010000327.1 GCF_015356825.1 Catenulispora rubra
GCGGGCTCCCGGTGGGGTCGGTGGGGTCGGTGGTGGCGTCGGTGGTCGGCGCGGATGGCGCCCAGGAGGCGTGAGCCGCGGTTGTAGGGCATCGATGAGCCCTGATATACCCGGCACCTGTTCCGGGCCGCCTGCGTGGCTCTACGTGGCTCTACGCGGCTCTGCGCGGCTCTACGGCGCTCTGCGCCGCCCTGCCTCGCCCTCCACAGCCGTCACAGCCACCCCCACCGCGTCACCAGCCATCCGAGCTGCACCCGGCTCCGCGCCCCGGCCGCCGTCATCAGATCCCTGATGCGGCGCTCGACGCTCCGCCGGCTCAGGTGCAGCGAGCGCGGTGCGGTGGCGCCGGAGTCGGCGAGCATCAGCTCCAGCAGGCGGCGGGTCTCGCGGTCCGGGACGCGCGGTCCCGGGACGGGCTCGGGGCCGTAGGCCGGCAGGCCGGTCAGGGCCGCGTGCCGGCCCAGCTGCATGCGGTTGCGGCAGCCGGCGCCGTCCATCAGGGATCGTACGTACCGCTCCACCGTCCGCTCGCTGACGCCCAGGCGGTGCGCCACGGCCCCGTCGGTCAGGCCGCCGATCAGCAGGACCAGGGTCCTCTCCTTCGTGTCCATCGAAGTGGACACGCCTGAGCCCCCGGGTTTGGTTGCACCGCCGACTGAGCTTCCGGTCTTCCGGAGCCCGCCGGGGCCGTAGGATCGCAGGGTTCTGACCCGGCGCTTCCCGCCAGGGGCGCCGGGTCCGGCATGCCCGCCGGGAGTCAGCCGCCGGAGTCAGTACATGGAGTCAGCCGGCGCCGCGCTGCCGCCGCGGATGCTTGGGCCGCCGCAGCCCGGCCGCCGTCAGCCGCTGCAACAGCTCGCGCGACCGCACCGGCAGCGCCCCGGCGGCGACCGCCTGCTCGTAGAGGTGCGCCGGCAGGTCGTAGTGGTCGCGCTCGAAGCCGCGCGGCGGCACGCCCAAGCGCTCGGCGAACGCGTGCAGCTCGGCGAAGGAGGTGTCGCTCACCAGGTGCGACCACAGCCGACCGTGGCCGGGCCAGGTCGGCGGGTCGATGAGGATCACTCGGTCATCAAAGCACATCGGGATGGGCGATGCCGGTGAGCCGAGCGGTGCTCACCGGCCGGATCGCTCAGCCTTCCGCCGCTGCCGAAGCCTCCGCCGAAGCCGCCGCCAAAGCAGCCTCCACATCCGCCTCCACCAGCGCGGCGTTGATCTGCGCGGCGGTCGCGGTGGCCGCCCCGGCCGCCGCGATGACCCCGTTGGTCGGGTCGGCGACGTTCCCGGCGGCCCACACTCCGGGAACCGAGGTGCGGCCCGCGGGCCCGGTCTTGAGCCAGCCGGTCTCGGCGTCCCTCTCGCAGCCGAGTGCGTCCAGCAGGGTGCTGTTGGGCTCGAATCGCGGTACCAGGAACAGTCCTTCGCGAGGGACCAGGGTGCCGTCCGCCAGCTCGATCGCGGTCAGCCGGTCGTCCTTGGTGACCAGGCGCTGGACCGGCCGCTCCTCGATCCGTACCCCGCGCGCCGTGAGCTTGGCGCGGTCGGCGTCCTCCAGCGGGTGGCCGTTCAGGAAGTACACCAGGTCCGCGCTCCACTGGCGGATCAGCAGGGTGTGGTGCGTCGACATCGGGCCGGTCGCCAGGGTCGCCAGCGCGGTGTCCTGGACCTCCCAGCCGTGGCAGTACGGGCAGACGTGCACGTCCCGCGCCCACAGCTCGGCCAGGCCCGGCACGTCCGGCAGCACGTCGGTGAGTCCGGTGGTGACCAGCAGCTGCCGTCCGGTCGCGACGCAGCCGCTGGCCAGCGTGACGCGGAAGCCCTCCGCGGTCTGCTCGGCCTTCTCCGCGTAGTCCGTCACGATCACGCCGCCGTATGACAGCACCTCGTCGCGGCCGTGCTCCAGCAGCTCCAGCGGCGGCATGCCGTCGCGGGACAGGTAGCCGTGCATGTGGCCGGCCTTGGCGTTGCGGGGCGCGCGGGCGTCCACGACCAGCACGCTGCGGCGCGCGCGGCCGAGCATGAGCGCCGCGGACAGGCCCGCCGCGCCGCCGCCGACGATGACGACGTCGTAGTCCTGCCGGTGGGCGGTATTGGTCGTATCGTTCGTATTGCCCATGGTGTCCATGTGATCTCCTCCGCTGCCGAGGATGCGCCGGCGGCGCGCCGCCGGGCAAGAAATGTTGCCGACTTGGCAAACTGGGGGCATGGACGACCAGCTCGCCGCCGCCATCGGCACCCGCCTGCGCACCGCCCGCCGGGCCCGGCCCCTGACCCTCGCCGAGACCGCCGGGGCCACCGGCATCTCGGTCAGCACGCTGTCCCGCCTGGAGACCGGCGGCCGGCGCGCGACGCTGGAGCAGCTGCTGCCGCTGGCCGACCTCTACGAGGTCTCGCTCGACGAGCTGGTCGGCCGCGCCGAGCCGCCGCGCAAGCAGGGCGACGGCCGGGTGATCGTGCCGCTCACGAAGGAGCCCGGCGGGCTGCGCGCCTACAAGATGACGCTCCCGCCGCGCGCCGACGACGACGACGCTGCCCCGCAGCTGCGCACCCACGAAGGCTGGGAGTGGATGTACGTGCTCAGCGGCCGCATGCGGGTGCTGCTCGCCGAGCACGACCTGCTGCTGGGCAAGGGCGAGGCGGTCGAGTTCGACACCCACGTCCCGCACTGGTTCGGCGCCGCCGGGCCCGCGCAGGTGGAGGTGCTGACGCTGTTCGGGCCGCAGGGGGAGCGTGTGCACGTGCGGGCTCGGTCGCGCGGGCAGTGGGGGTGAGCGGGCGGTAGGCCGGGCCAGGATCGGATCAGGGTGAGAACAGAAACGCCGCCCGAAACGCCGCCCGAAACGCCGCCCGAAGCGCCGCCGCAAACGCCGCCAGAAACCCAGCCAGGTAAGCCCCGCTAGCCCTCCAACTCCTCGATCTCAGAAGCCAGATTCGCCCGCGCACGATGCTCGTACCGCTCCGCCGCGACCGGCGTCCGGAACAGGTTCGGCAGCTCCAGCAGCCCGCGCAGCACCGCGGCCCGGCCCGGCCGGAACAGGTCGTCGGGCACCTCCGCGTACTCCTGCCGGATCGCGTGCGCGTAAGCGCGGTAGGCGCTGACGTCGCCGCCGAGGACGGCCAGATCGGCGTCGCAGAGCACAGCGCCGTTCCGGTCCCCGTCGGCCGCCGCGTGCCCCTTCGTCAGCCGCACCAGTCGCGCCACCTCCGCGACCCGCGCCTCGGGCATCTCCAGCGGCGGCAGCTCGGTCTCGGCCAGCTGCGCGCTCAGCTCCTCGTTGTCGGCGCTCGCCGTGCCGCCGTCGTAGACCGCGTCGTGGAACCACGCCGCGTACCGCACCGCCGCCACGTCGTCCGCGTACCCGCCGAACTCGTCCACCCCGTCCAGCACTCGGACCAGGTGGTCCAGGGTGTGGTAGCGGCGGTGCGGCTCGGCCCATCGCGCGACCAGCTCGTCGCCCAGGCGGATGCTCTCCGGGGTGATGCCGGCCAGGGCCAGCCAGCGGTTGTGAAGCGACAGCGCCATGGTCGCAGCCTACGCCGCCGCGGCTTTCCGGGCGTCTCGAGCGGTGGCTGCCGCGCAGGCCCGCGCGGCCGTCGCCACGCAGTCCTCCAGCGTCCGCGACGCCAACGTCGCCCGCACGTCCGCGATCGCCGAGGGCGCCATCGACAGGGACCGGACTCCCAGCCCGACCAGCACGCAGGCCAGCAGCGGATCGGCGGCCGCCTCCCCGCACACGCCGATCGGCTTGCCCGCACCCTGCCCGGCGGCCCCGGTCGCCCCGACCAGCTTCAGCACCGCCGGATGCCACGGGTCCTGCAACGCCCCGACCGCGCCGAGCATCCGGTCGGCGGCCATCGTGTACTGCGTCAGGTCGTTGGTGCCGATCGAGGCGAAGCCGGTGCGGCCGGCCAGGATCGGGCCGGCGGTGAGCGCGGCCGCCGGGGTCTCGACCATGATCCCGACCCGGCCGCCGGCCACGTCCAGGCCGCACGCCGCCGCCAGCTCGCAGAACCACTCCGCCTCGGTCACCTCGTCGACCATCGGCGCCATCACCCACACCTCGGGGGCGCTGGTCCCGGCCGCCTCGCGGATCGCGAGCAGCTGGGTGCGCAGGACGGCTTCGTTGCGGCCGTCGAAGGCCCGGAACGCGCGCAGCCCGCGGACGCCCAGCGCCGGGTTCGGCTCCTCACCCAGAGGAACGAACGGCAGCGGCTTGTCGGCCCCGGCGTCCAGGGTCCGCACCACCACCCGCGCGCCCTCCGGGAACGCGTCGAACACGTCCTTGTAGACCTTGACCTGCGCGTCGAACGCCGGCGGCTGGTCCGAGTCCAGATACAGGAACTCGGTCCGGAACAGCCCGACGCCCTCCGCCCCGGCCGCCAGCGCCGCCGGCACGTCGTCCGCGCCGCCGATGTTCGCCAGGAGCTTCACGCCGGTGCCGTCGGAGGTGCGGCCCGGTCCGGTGAGGGCGGCCGCCGCCGACGCGGCGCAGGAGCGCGCGACCGCCTCCTCCATCGCCTCGGTCGACGGCCGCGCGACCACGGTCCCGGTCGCGGCGTCCACCAGCACCGGCGTGTCGTCGGTCAGCGCCAGCACCCCGGCGGCGCCGACCACGGCCGGGATGCCCATGGCGCGGGCCAGGATCGCGGTGTGCGAGGTCGGGCCGCCCTCGGCGGTGACCAGCGCCAGCACCAGGTTCCGGTCCAGCAGCGCGGTGTCGGCCGGGGCCAGGTCGGCGGCGACGAGCACGTAGGGCTCGGTGCGGCTCGGCAGCCCCGGCATCGGCACGCCGGAGGCGACCGCGATCGCCCGGGCGGCGATGTCGTCGAGGTCGGCGACCCGGCCGGCCATGTAGTCGCCGAGCGCGGCCAGCGTCCCGTGGAACTCGGCGAAGGTCTCGTGGATGGCGCGCGCGGCGGTCTTGCCGGCGTCGGTGCGGGCCTGGACGCCGTCCTCCAGCTCCGGGTCCTCGGCCATCATGGCCTGGGCTTCGAGCACGTCGGTGGTCGCCCCGCCGGCCGCCGCGCCGCGGGCCCGCAGGTCGGCGGCCACCGCGGCCAGGGCGGCGAAGGCCTTGGCGCGCTCCTCGCTGGCGGAGTCGGCGGCCGGCACGTCCGGGGGCTCGGGAAGGGGCCGGCCCATGCACGCGACCGGTCCGGCGACCGCGGCGGTGCCGACGCCGACGCCTTCGTACTCGACCGATTCGGGGGAGCTGCCCGCGCCGGGAGAGCCGCTCGCGCCGGTCGAGTCGGCCGAGTCGGTTGCGAGTCCCGACCGAACCCCGTCAGCCATCGAGGTCGCTCTCCAGCAGCTGCGCCAGCTCGTCCACCGCCGCCGCCGCGCCCTCGCCGTCGGCCGCGGCCAGCGTCACCCGCTCGCCGCCGCGCACGTCCAGCGACATCACCGCGAGCATCGACTTGGCGTTCACCGGACGCCCGCCGTCCTTGGCCACGGTGACCGGGACCGGCAGCTCCTTGGCCTTCTTGACGAAGACGGCCGCGGGGCGGGCGTGCAGCCCCACCTTGGAGGCCACGGTCACGGTGCGCTCGGGCATGTCAGGGTCCTTCTGTCCTTCGCTAGGGGGCGGGCGGGTCAGCGCCAGTGGAACAGCTCATCGCCCGCGGCCACCGCGCCGTTGACGATCGCGTCGATGGCCGCGGACTCGGCGTCCAGCGCGATCACCGGGCTCACCGGGGACAGCCCGCCGGCCTCGACCAGGGCCGGGTTCCAGGTCACGATCGGCTGGCCGGCCCGCAGCACGTCGCCCTCGGCGGCGATCAGCTCGAAGCCCTCGCCGTCCAGGTTCACCGTGTCGATGCCCAGGTGGACCAGCACGCCGCGGCCGTCCTCGGACTGCACCACGAAGGCGTGCGGCTTGAGCTTGACCAGCCGGCCGGCGATCGGGGCCACGGCGACCTGCGGCGCGCGCTCGGGGTCGACGGCGGCGCCGGGGCCCACCATGGATCCGGCGAACACCGGGTCGGGGACCTCGGCCAGGCCGATGGCGGTGCCGGTCAGCGGGGAGGAGATGTAGATGTCCATGGAGCTCGCTCGTGGTGCTCGGGGCGCTGGTCGCCGATGGGTGCGCACGCGCGGGGCCGGTGCCGTGCCGGGTGCGGCTACATCAGGTCCTCGATGTCGTTGGCGATGGTGTCCGCCTCCGGGCCGACCACCACCTGCACGTTGTTCCCGACCTTCATCACGCCGTGCGCCCCGGCCGCCTTCAGGACGGCCTCGTTCACCTTGGAGCCGTCCCGCACCTCGGTGCGCAGCCGGGTGATGCAGGGCTCCAGCTCGACGATGTTGTCGGCGCCGCCCAGTCCGGCGATGATCTGCTCGGCCTTGTTCACGGCAACTCTCCTCACTCCGCCGGGCCCGCGGTGCCGCGGGCCCGGGTTGCTGACAACTCGGACGTTATCCCACTGAACCAGTCGAAGACTTGATGGCCGATCGCCCGGTTGCGCCGTTTGTGGGGTCGCCGTCGCCGCCGCGGCCGCCACGGTGGGAGCCGGGGCGCCGACGGCGGCGTGCAGCCTGCGCGAGCGGTTGGCACCAGTTGACACCGATGTGGCCCCGGTGGTCTAGTCCGGTGACATGAGCGATGAGGCCGCGGGCATCGACCCGACCAGCTCCGTGCCCAAGCATCTGCAGCTCAAGGACCTGCTGGGGCGGATGATCGCGGACGGGATGGAGCCCGGCTCGCCCATCCCGTCCGAGCGCGATCTGGCCGAACAGCACGGCCTGAGCCGGATGACGGTGCGCCAGGCGATCAACGCGCTGGTCGCCGACGGCCGCCTGGAGCGCCGGCTGGGCCGCGGGACCTACGTCGCGCAGCCGAAGATGGACGTGCAGATCCGCCTGGTCGGCTTCACCGAGGACATGCGCCGCCGCGGCATGACCGCCAGCTCCCGGACGCTGTCCTTCGAACGCATCCACGCCTCCAGCGCCCTGGCCGGCCACCTGGAGGTGGAGTCCGGCGAGCCGGTGGTCCGCCTGGTGCGGCTCCGCTACGCCGACGGCATCCCGATGGCCATCGAGCGCACGCACCTGCCGGAGCGGATCGTGCCGGGTTTGGTTGAGGTGGGCGCCCCGGAGTCGCTATACCGGTACCTTGCCGAGGAATACGGGATCGTACTCACCTGGGGCGAACAGTCGATCGAGGCCGCGACCACCACCGCGGAGGACGCGCCGCTGCTCGGCATTCGCTCTGACGGCGTAGTCCTGATCATGGCGAGGCGTTCTTTTGCAGAAGATGTGCAAGTGGAATACGCGACGTCTGCTTATCGCGCGGACCGGTACCAGCTGTGGGTGCCGCTCGCGCAGGCCGCACGTCCGATAGTCCGCAACCCGTAACCGGGCGGGGCGCGCTCACCACGCATCCCGCGGCGGCGGGGCTTGGCATTACGTGGCACACCGAGAGGACCACCTGATGAGCGCAGAAGTCGCAGCGGCGGCCCCGAAGGAGCCGGGGTGGGGGAGCAAGGTCTTCGCCGTGCTGCAACGCATCGGCAAGTCCCTGATGCTGCCGATCGCCACGCTTCCCGCCGCCGGTCTTCTGGTCCGCTTCGGGCAGGACGACATGCTCGGGCGCTTCCACAACACGTTCCTGAAGAACGTCGCGGCCGTGATGTCCTCCGGCGGCAACTCGCTGCTGAACAACCTCCCGGTGATCTTCGCCATCGGCGTGGCCATCGGCTTCGCCAAGAAGTCCGACGGCACCACCGCGGTCGCCGCGATCGTCGGCTACCTGGTCTACAACGCCGTCTCGATGCAGATGTTCTCCGGCTCCAAACTCAAGTCCCAGGTCCTCGGCCTGGTGATCAAGAACCCGGACCAGGGCGTGAACGACCCGGTCCCGGCCGGCGGGCTGAAATTCGGGCTGGACACGAACCTGCCGAACCCCACCGGGGTGCTCGGCGGCATCCTGGTCGGCATCATGGCCGCCCTGCTGTGGCAGCGGTACTACCGGATCAAGCTGCCCACCTGGCTGGCCTTCTTCGGCGGCCGGCGCTTCGTGCCCATCGCCACGGCCGTGGCCTGCCTGTTCCTGGGCGTGCTGATGGGCTGGATCTGGTCCCCGATCGGCCAGGGCATCAACGACCTGTCGACGTGGATCACCCGGCACAGCTCGATCGGGCTGTTCATCTACGGCGCGTTGAACAGGTCCCTGATCCCCTTCGGCCTGCACCACATCCTGAACGCCTTCCCGTGGTTCCAGTTCGGCACGTACACCAACGCCACCGGGACCCACCACGGCGACATCGCCCGCTTCCTGAACGGCGACCCCACGGCCGGCCTGTTCATGACCGGCTTCTTCCCGATCATGATGTTCGGCCTGCCCGGAGCGGCCCTGGCCATGTGGCGCTCGGCGCTGCCGCCGAAGCGCAAGGTGGCCGGCTCGATCCTGATCTCGGCGGCGCTGACGTCGCTCGTCACCGGGGTGACCGAGCCGCTGGAGTTCTCGTTCATGTTCGTGGCGCCGGTGCTGTATGTGATCCACGCCATCCTCACCGGCATTTCGATGTCGCTGATGTGGGGGTTGGGATGCAAGGACGGGTTCAACTTCTCGGCCGGGCTCATCGACTTCGCGCTGAACTGGGGGAAGGCCACGAAGCCGTGGCTGATCCTGATCATCGGGCCGATCTACTTCGTGGTGTACTACGTGCTGTTCACCTTCGCTATCAAGTTCTTGAATCTCAAGACGCCAGGACGAGAACCCGATCCCGAGCTGGACGAGTTACCAGCGGTCACTTAGCAACCCGACACAACACGGCCCTGCCAGGTGTTCGTCTCGATCACCGATCCGTGGCAGGCTGCCACCTATGTCTGATCCGACGCCTCTGCTGGAAGTCATCGCCGTCGACGCCGACGACGCCCGTGCCGCGGTTGCCGGCGGTGCCGACCGCCTGGAACTGGTCTCGTCGATGGAGTACTCGGGCTTCGACCCGGCGCTGGAGACCTTCGAGGCGATCCGCGCGGCCGTGGACGTTCCGCTGCGGGTGATGATCCGCCGCCGCGACGGCTTCTCGGCCGGCGGCGTGCAGGGTGTGGCAGAGCTCGTGCACGCGGCGGAGGCGCTGCGGCGGGCGGGCGCCGACGAGTTCGTGCTGGGCTGGCTCGACCCGGACGGCACGGTCGACGCGGAGGCGGTCCGCGCGGTCCTGGACGCCCTCGGCGGCGCGAAGTGGACCTTCCACAAGGCGATCGACTCCGCCCCCGACCGCGCGGCGGTGTACGACGCGATCCGCAAGATGCCGGGCCTGGACACCGTCTTGACCTCCGGCGGCTTCAAGGCGTCCGGTGACGGCACCGAGGTGCTGCGCGCCGAGGCCGAGCGCGAGCGCGAGCTCGGCGGGCCGCGGGTGCTGGTCGGCGGCGGGCTGACGCGGGAGGCGCTGCCGGGGCTGCGTGCCGCCGGGCTGAACGCGTTCCACGTGGGGACCGCGGTGCGGGTGTCAGGGACCTGGGATTCGCCGGTGGACGTGGAGAAGGTCGCGGTCTGGCGCAAGCAGCTGGGGTAGCGCGGCCCGTCCTGAGTTGATCACCTCTGTCACACTGGGGCTCCATCGCCGAGCGTCGCCCGAGGGGGTCCCGATGTCCACGAACCCGATGTCCACCCGCCCTGCGGAAACACCCGAGCCGCCGTACTACGTGGTCGTCTTCGCCTCGCAGCGCTTGGAGGGCGATGACGGCTACGCCGAAGCCGCCGAGCGCATGGCCGAGCTGGTGACGCGGCAACCCGGGTTCCTCGGTGCCGACTCCACGCGCGACGCGAACGGTTTCGGGATCACTGTCGCGTACTTCTCCGACGAGGAGTCGATCCGGCAGTGGTACCGCCACCCCGAGCACTCCGAGACCCGCGACAACGGCCGGGCCACGTGGTATCAGCACTATGCGGTGCATGTCGCGAAGGTTGAGCGCGCTTACCGCTGGGACAGGTGAGGCGCAGGTCAACTGTGGTGCCCCGGGTGTAGTAGGGCGGCTCGGGGCCACCGAAAGTTCACGATGCCGCCTCCGCGCCGCCCTTGTGCTAGGCTGCTGCGCCTTGCCCGGCACGTACGGCGGTTCCGACTCTTACCGAACCGCGCGGACCTCTGCCTGAAGAACCTCCAACGCGCATCGGCGCCGTTCCGGCGTGCGCGCGTTCCTTCCTCTACTTCTTCAGGAGTCCGGCATGCCCGAATCCAGTGACGTCTCTGATCCGATCGTGGTCGGCGAGCAGTCCCATCTCGAAGAGTCTCGCGCCGCGCTGACGGCGATGCGCGAGGACGCGCTGTCTCTGAAGGCTCAGGGCGGCAACGCGGTTTCGACTGAGAACCTGCTTGCCGCTCTGCGGGCTCGGGCCAAGGCGCTGAGGGACGATCCGAACGTTCCGCTCTTTTTCGGTCGCCTCGACTATGGCGACAACGCCGAGGCCGGCGAGTTCCGTACTGAGCACTACTACATCGGTCGGCGGCACGTGCACGACTCGACCGGGGAGCCGATGGTCATCGACTGGCGTGCGCCGGTCTCGACTGCTTTTTACCGTGCTACGCCGAAGGTGCCGATGGGGCTGGACCTCCGACGTCGCTTCGGCTTCGCGCACGGGGCGATCACCGGCTATGAAGACGAGCCGCTGTCCGACTCCGCCGGGGCCGGCGGGCCCGGTGCGATCGCGCCTGCCGGGCAGCCCGGAGCCAGCCGCATCCTGACGGATGAGATCGAGCGTCCGCGTTCGGGGCCGATGCGGGACATCGTGTCGACGATCCAGCCGGAGCAGGACGAGATCGTTCGGGCTGATGTGAACGTCAGCGTTTGTGTCCAGGGGGCGCCCGGGACCGGGAAGACGGCGGTCGGTCTGCACCGGGTCGCCTTCCTGCTCTACGCGCACCGTGACCGGCTGCGGCGCGGCGGCTCCCTGGTCATCGGGCCCAACAAGGAGTTCTTGAAGTACATCGAGCAGGTGCTGCCCGCGCTCGGCGAGATCGAGGTCGGGCAGACGACGGTCGACGATCTGGTGGCCCGGGTGAAGGTCACGGGTCAGGACCCTGCGGAAGCCGGTGTGGTCAAGGGCGACGCGCGTATGGCTCAGGTGCTGCACAACGTCATCTGGTCGCGGTTGCGTACGGCTCAGGAGGCGCTGCCGGACGGCATCATGATCGTCCGAGGCTCTCGGCGATGGCGGGTCCCCGCTTACGAGATCGACGAACTGATTGAGGGCACCAAGGTGCGCGACGTTCGGTATGGCGCTGGTCGCGCGATGCTCGCGCCCCGCATCGCGCACACGATTTTGTACCGGATGGAGGTCGCCGGCGAGACCACCGACGACCGGACGCAGAATGCTGTCGCGCGTACCAGTGAGGTGCGCAAGGCGGTGGACCTGCTGTGGCCGGCGATCGATCCGCTGAAGGTCGTCTTCGAGCTCTACGCCAACCCCGAGGCTCTCGCGGCCGCAGCCGAAGGCATCCTCACCCCCGAGGAGCAGGCCGCGATCCTGTGGACCGCGACCCGTCCCAAGGCGCCGCGCACTGCGGGCACCGCCAAGTGGTCCAGCGCCGACGCCGTCCTCATCGACGAGGCCCACGACCAGCTCGACCGGCTGCCGTCGCTGGCGCACGTGGTGCTCGACGAGGCGCAGGACTTGTCGGCGATGCAGTATCGCGCGGTTGGGCGGCGGTGCTCGACCGGCAGCGTCACCGTGCTGGGGGACATCGCGCAGGGGACGACTCCGTGGGCGACGCCGTCGTGGGCGGAGACGCTGAAGCACCTCGGGAAGCCGGAGGCGGTGATCGAGGAGCTGACGCTGGGGTTCCGCGTGCCGCGGCAGATCATCGACTTCGCGGCCAAGCTCCTGCCGGACGCGGCGCCAGGGCTGCTGCCGCCGACTTCGGTGCGGCAGCAGGGCGGGGCGCTGGAGATTGATGCCGTGGCGAGTGAAGCGGATCTGGTCGGCAGCATGGTCACGGCTGCGGAGCTGGCGCTGACGCTTCAGGAGGGGTCGGTCGGGCTGATCGCCGCTGACGCGCGCGTCGCCGAGGTCGCCGCCGCGCTGAGCGCCGAGGGCGTCGAGCACACGGTGCTGGGCTCCGAGCCCGCCGCCCCGGCCATCGAGGGCGCGACCGAGACCGAGGCGGAGCTGGTCGAGTCGCTGTTGGCGGAGACGGTCGGGCCGCGGCTCGTCGTGGTGCCCGCGACGCTGGCGAAGGGCCTGGAGTACGACCAGGTGCTGGTACTCGAACCGGCCGAGATCGTCGCCGCCGAGCCGCGGGGGCTGCGGCGGTTGTATGTGGTGCTGACTCGCGCGGTGTCGCGGTTGCATGTGGTGCATTGTGCGGCGCTGCCGGTGCAG
>NZ_JAACYW010000328.1 GCF_015356825.1 Catenulispora rubra
CCCCCACCCCTACTCCCGCTCCTCAACCAACCACCGATCAAGCAACGCCAAATTCTCATCCGTCCCCGGAATCCCCATCTGCACGCACCGAGCCAACGCACTGTCCCGACTCGCATTCGCCAGATCACCCGCCGACGACCCCTGCGGCCCACCACGCCAGTACCCCGACAGCTCGTACCCGCGCAGCACGAACTTCACCTGGCTCACCGTCACCGGGATCCCCGCCTCGTAGCACCGCTGCGCGACCGCTCCAGCCACGGACTCCACCACGTACGGCTGCCCCGCCGCCAGCAGGTCCCTGACCTCCGCATGGATCTGCTCGAACAGCCCGCGATACGTCGCCGGTGCCAGCTTCGGCATGCCAGTAGTCGAATGCACCGCAGTGATGAACGCGGCCAGATCCGGATCCAGCCCCTCGGTGGCATCCGGCGTCGGCACCGGCCGGCTGTGCCGTGTGGGGTCCAACACGTACCCAGGCGTCGCGAAGTCCACCACGAGCGGCTGCTCGTCCAGCGTCAGCGTCAACGACCCCAGCACGTCTCCGAACGCCCCGTACCCGAACCACTGCCCCCCAACGGTCTGGCCGCGGCCGAACTTCTTCATCAGCTGGCTGGCGATACTCGCGTGCGACACCGCCTTCGGCGACTTCCGCACCAGGTCCTCGATGAACTCCTCGATGCCCTCCGGCAGCCCGCTGGACTGCGAGAGCTGCGACAGCCCGCCGTCGGCGGCGGCTCCCACCGTGTTCGCCGAGCGCTGCAACAACAACAGCTGCCGGGTGAACTCCTCGTCCGAGACGACCAGATCGCAAGCCGCACGATAGGCATGCGCGACCGGACTGCTGGACACGCTCACCGTCCGCCGATCATGGCTCCGCAGCCGCAGCATCACCGCCGTGAAGTCAGCATCCGCGCTCATGACGATCACCTCGTCATAACGAACCGGATGCGCAAGAATGTCCAGAATATCCATCACCATATGGATGTCCGCACTGCTCTTCCCATGCTGCGTCAGCGAAGGACAGTCCACGACCCGGAACCCGGCGCGCGTGAAGAACGCCCGGAACCCCTTGGTGTCCTGAACCGGGTTCAAGTAGCAGTTACGAGTAAGCAACAACCGCCGGGCGGTACCTGAACCTTGCGAACCAGAACCTTGCGTCCCTGAACCGTGCGCATCGGCCTCAAGCCCCTCCGTGCCGCCCTCCCCGCCGGCACCCGGGGCCACCGGCGCCACCTGGGCCACCGGGGCCACCTGGCCAACCGGAGCCACCTCAGGAACCCGACTCAACCAACCCAACCAAGCCTCCGGCGACCGGCTGAACACCTCGGCCGCACGCGGACTGGAGTCCCGCAGCCCGATGAACACGTTGTCGAAGTCGACGAACAACGCCGACCGCAGAACCTTGCCGTTCGCTTCCCCACCACTCAGCACGCTTCCCCCTCAGCCGGAATCCCCATCAGGATTCTGACGGACTCACGACCCCGCCGGGAACAGGGGAAGCGGGTGCGCTACCCCCTATTCGGGAAAGCGCACCCACCCCAATGGGGCTACCCCTGGCTGACTACCATGACCGCCAGGCTCTACTACTTCGCGTTCAACGCAGTGTCATCGAGCACGAAGCTGGTCGTACCCCCGTTCTTGTCGGTCTCGGTCCCGGTGAACCGCAGCGTGACACTCTGCCCCGCGTACGCCGACACGTCGCTGCTGTGCTGCGTGTAACCGCTCGCCTGATCCAAGTTGCTGAAGCTCGCGAGCGTAGCGAGCACAGCACCCGACGAGTTCAGCACCTGCACGCTGAAGGTGTCCGGCTTAGCACTCGACGTGTTCTCCGACGTGTCGACATGCAGCCAGTACGACAGCGTCGCGCTGCAACCGGACGGGATCGTCACCTTCTGCGAAACGGTGTCCGTGTCGCTGCTGCCGTTCCCGTTGAGCCACGCCTCCCAGGACCCCGAGTGCGGAGGCTCACCGCTCGTGCTGTTGGTGATCGGGTTGAACCCCAGCGTGGAGCTGCCGGTCCAGCCGCTGCCGGTCCCGCTCTCGAAGCCGGGGTTCACCAGCAACTGCGCCGCCGTGCAACCGCCACCCGAGGACGAGGTCACCGTCAGCGTGTACGTAGCAGTGTGCGTGCCGGACGCAGCCGTGCCGGTGACGGTGATCGGGTACGTCCCGGCAGCCGTCGTGGAACTCGTCGCCACGCTCAGCGTCGAGCTGCCGCCGGAGGTGACCGACGCCGGGCTGAAGCTGACCGTGGAGCCGGCTGGACCGCCGCTGGCGCTCAGCGCGACCGACTCGGCGCTGCCGGAGGTGACCGCGGTGGAGACCGTCGCGGTCGCGGTGCCGCCAGCGGCGACGGAGGCCGACGACGGCGCGGCCGAGACCGAGAAGTCGTTCGAGCCCGTCTGCGCCGGGACGAACGTCCACGTCTTCGTGGAACTGGAGCTGCTACCAGCCTTGACCTTGCCCGAGGAGTCGTTGATGTACTTCTTGCCGGACTGGATGTCGGTGAACGTCAGATCGGTGTTGTACGACCACTGCTGGCTCGGCCCCGCCGTACAAGACTTCATCGAGATCTGCGATGTCGAGTAGTCCGCGCAGAGGTTGTTGATCTGCAGGAACGTGCCGTCGAACGTGAACTGCTGGCCGGCCGCCGAGCTATCGCACGCCGAGGTCACCAGCAGCACACCCGCCGACGAGCTGTCATTCGGATCGGTCATGCACTTGCCGGTCGAGACGTTCTTGTACTGCCCGACCGTGATCGTCGGCTTCGCCCCGCCGTAGCACGCGCCGGTGCCGGTGTTGAAGATCGGCTCGGAGGTCACCGTCTCGTTCGACGGCGGGTTGACGATCACCGGCTCCATGGACGGCGTGCCGTCGGAGTTGTAGTTGGTCAGCGCGTCCTCGCACTCGATGGCGTTGAACGCGTTGCCGCCCTGCCCGCCGAGCCACAGGTCGAGGTGCCGCAGGTTGGGGCCGCCGTTGGGGCCGCGGCCGGTCCAGTCCGCGCTGCACTCCTGGCAGCTGTCCTCCATGATGAAGTACTTGCCGACGCGCGGGACGAAGACGATCGTGCCCGGCGGCTGCTCGCTGGAGTCGGTGGCGAAGGTGATCGGGTCGGAGTAGGTGCCGGTCCCGCCGGCGGTCTGGTGGATCTGCGGGTAGGAGATGACGCCGCCCGGAGGCGTGTTGTCCCACCAGCCGTAGAAGGTGAGGAACGTCTGCTGGGTGGCGCCCGATGCCGCCGCCCGGACCGGGGCGGCCGCCTGAGCCTGGGCCGCCGCCTGAACGTGGGCGGCCGCCTGGGCCGGCGCGGCGATCAGGCCGAGGGCCGCGCCGATGCCCAGACAGAGGGCTGCGAGCGCCGTGAGCAGGCGCCGTGGGGGTGTCTTCATTGCTGGTTCCCCTTTCGTCGGAAGGGCTGTGGGGACGCGGCCGCGATGAGGCGAGAAGGTGGCCGCGGTGGAGCGTGGCGGTGGCGCTTAGCGACGTGACCAGCGGTGATACCGGCGCGCCTTTTTCGTTAGTAACCTTTCCTAACCAGAAAGGAGAGTAAGCAGCATCCTGCGGAGCGTCAAGACGCAGACGTCACCGCTTATCGCGAGCGCTCTACAACGCGGCGCCGCCTCCGAGTTCGCGCCGGACGGCGTCCCAGGCGGCGGCCGAAAGCAGGCTGCTGACGGGCTCCAGGAGCCGGTACATCGCGGAGCCGTAGCGGGCGGCGAGATCGGCGTTGTGCTCGAAGACGTCGAGTTCGTTCGCTGCGGTGATCTCCAGGAAGGCGCGGAGATCCTCGGCGACCGGCTGAAGGTCGGCTTCCGCAAAACGGTCACGGAACGCCGGACGCTCGCCGGCGCGCAGCCGCGGGTAGGTGACCGCGCGGTCGCAACTGGCGTAGAGGTGGACCAGGGCCTCGGGGCGTTCGCCGATCAGGTCGACGAGGACGCGGCGGTCGGCCAGATTAAGCAGAGATGGCGCGAAGCCGTCGGTGCCATACGTCGCGTGACATAGGCCCGCCGTCTGGACCTCAGGCGGCGCACCCCAGTCCGCGAGGCGGCGGCTGACCCGGTTCAGGTGTTGCAGGAGGGTGCCGCCCGGGTGCGGCATGTCCGCGGCGCCGTGCGCGCGCAGGAACTCATCAATGGCCGGACGGTTGTCGGATGCGGGTTCGTTCAGAATCTCGCTCACGTCACGCGTTCTACTCGCGGGTACAACCGAACGCAACCGAATGCCACCGAGATTGTTAAGGCACGCACCAAATTCAGGGTGGCTCGCGCCTGTAAGTCTCGCAGCACACCACTACAGCCCGACAGCATCATCAACCAGTTCATCACGCCCGGTGCACCGACAATCCGCGAACAAGGCGTTGGCCTGCTTACGCACTGTCATGCATTCGACAACCACCCCCGACGCCGGTCCGCACCTGTCCGTCCCCGCCAGAATCCCGCCGCGCAAAGCGACATCACAGGTACTCAGCGTACGAATCCGGCACGCGGCCCGGCCCGCACGCCCCGCACCCGTCCGAGCACAAACCGCACTGAAACGTCGCGCCCCAGGTCATCCAACCGCCGAATCCCACGTTTCCGAATCGTTACGGCCGGGTGGCGAGATTTGAACCGCACACCCCTGGCGCGCACCGCGCCGTGCCCCATACTTTTTCAATCCTCCAAAAGAGCAATTCGTTGGCCGCCCTGACAAAGACGCGTGAGGGCTGTCCCGCGTCAACGCCTGTCCGCACCGCCACCTGCCGCCAGGATGCCGCGCGAGAACCGCGGATCCGCCACGGAAGAAACAGACGATGGTGTGCGCCTTCGGCACCCTTTAAGGAAAGCAACGATGAGAAGCCTGATCATCCGGACCATGACGGCCGGCACCGTCGCGGCACTCGCTCTGGGGGCTTGCAGCAGTAACTCCTCTGACGGATCGGCGAAGGGGCGCTCGCCCTACGTCGGAGTGATCCTTCCCGACACCAAGTCCTCCTCGCGCTGGGAGACGCAGGACCGGCCCGCCCTCACGGCCGCGTTCAAGGCCAAGGGCGTGCGCTACGACATCCAGAACGCGCAGGGCGACAAGACCCAGTTCCAGGCGATCGCCGACCGGATGCTCAAAGAGGGCGTCAACGTGCTGGTCGTCGTCGACCTGGACGCCGCCTCCGGCTCGGCCGTGCTGGCGCAGGCCCGGGCGCAGGGCGTGGCCACCGTCGACTACGACCGCCTCACGCTCGGCGGCGGCGCCGACTACTACGTCAGCTTCGACAACGTCGACGTCGGCGAGCAGCAGGGCCAGGGCCTCACGCAGTGCCTGGCCGGCGTGGTCAAGCCGGTCGTGGCCGAGGTGAACGGCGCCCCGACGGACAACAACGCGACGCTGTTCGCGCAGGGCTACAACTCCATCCTCACCCCGCGCTACGCCGACGGCAGCTACCTCAAGGGCCCGAACGAGTCCATCGCCGGCTGGGACAACACCCTCGCGGGCAAGACCTTCTCGCAGATGCTCGCCACGACCCCGAACATCAGCGGCGTCCTGGTCGCCAACGACGGCATGGCCCAGGCGGTCATCGCGGTCCTGAAGGCGCACCACCTCAACGGCAAGATCCCGGTCACCGGCCAGGACGCGACCGTCGCCGGCCTGCAGTCGGTGCTGAGCGGCGACCAGTGCATGACGGTGTTCAAGGACCCCGCGAAGGAAGCGGCGGCCGGCGCGGAGCTGGCCATCGACCTGGCCACCGGCGCCCCGGCGAACACGGCCACCGCGATGGTCCCCGACACCGTCACCGGCAAGCTCGTCAAGTCCGTGATGCTGACGCCGGAGGCCATCGTCAAGGCCAACGTGAACGACGTGATCGACTCTGGCGCGGCCACCAAGGCCGAGGTGTGCACGCCGCAGTTCGCGGCGGAGTGCGCGGCGGTCGGGGTCCACTGACGGCCTTCCTCTGAGGAGCTCGCCGCACGCGAGAACATGAAGGGTCCTGGTGCACGACCGCGCACCAGGACCCTTCAGGCACCTCTAGGCCAGGTCAGCCAGGTCAGCCAGGTCAGCCGGTCAGCCCGTCAGCCGATCGCCGCCGCGAACACGTGCAGCGGCGAGGACGACCCGCCCGGCAGCGTCACCGACTGCACCGTCTTGCCGGCCTGGAGCGCCACACTGTCGTAGAAGATGGAGGCCTTCCACGGCGACTTGCCGCCGGAGGTGTTCCCGTACGCCGAGGTCACCGCGACCTGGGAACCCGGGAACGGCGAGGTCGAGGCCCAGTCCCCGAACCCGAGCGTGAACTGCTGCGTGCTCCCGTCGGTGTAGGTGATCGTCGCGGTGCCCGAGGACTGCCCGTTGGCCGCCGCGCCCAGGAACCCCAGCATCGTGCCGCTGCCGGTGACGCTGAACGAGCGCCCGTCGGCCTCGACGTTGTCCGAGGTCCCGGCCGCCGCGCCGGGCCAGGTGAAGGTGAGCCCGCCGAACGTGAACGGTGCCCCGGGGTTCAGCCCGGCCGCGGCCAGCGCCTGCGCCGAGAAGCTGTTCCCGCCGCCGTCGATGTTGCCGGGCCCGTGGTTCGCGTCGTCCGTGATGGACACGTTGTTGAACCCGGCGGTCAGCGACGGATACGCCACGGTGGTCTGCGTGCCCGAGATCCCGGCCTGCGCGCCGCCGACGCTCTCGGTCACCCCGATCACGTGCGGCCCCGGCTGCTGCAACGCCGGTACCGTCACCGACCACGTCGTCGAGACCGTGGCTCCGGCCGCGACCGTCGCGAACGTGTCCGGCGTGCTGTTGGCGGCCGTCCAGCCGGCCGGCAGCGTCAGCCCGAGCGCCACGTTGCTCAGCGCCGCCGACGACGGGTTCGCCAGCGTCGTGGTGACCGTGGCCGACCCGCCGGGTTCCAGCGCCGGCGGCGCCGTGATCGCCAGATTGTCGGACTTGATGGACATGGCGAACACGTGCATCGCCGGGATCCCGCCGTGCGGCTGCGCGCTGCCGGACGGCAGTGTGATCGACTGCACGGTCTTGCTCGGGTCGAGCGTCACCGGGAAGTAGTCGATCGTCGCCGCCCAGCCGGTCTGGTTCCCCGGCTGGTTGCCGTACGGCGCGCGGATCGCGACGTCGCCGCCGGTCGGCGGGGTGCCGTTGGCCCAGTCGCCGAAGCCGATCGTGTAGGGCTGTGTGCTGCCGTCGGTGTAGGTGATCGTTCCGCTGCCGGTACTGGCTCCCCAGGTGCTGGTCCCCAACAGGCCCAGCGTGGAGCCCGAGCCGGTGACGTCGATGGTCTGCCCGGCGGCGACCACGTTGTCGGACTGTCCGACCTGCCGGTTCGGCCAGGTGAACGTGAGCCCGTCGTGCACCAGCGGGGCACCGGGCGTCACACCGACCGAGGTCAGCGCCTGCGCCGAGAAGCTCGCGCCGGCGCCGTCGAGGTCGGCGCCGCCCCGGTTGCTGTCGTTGGTGATCGCGTCGTTGTTGAACGCGGCCGGCAGCGACGTGTACGGCACCGCCAGCTGCTGGAAGCCGGTGCTGTCGTGCTTGCCGCGGACGGTGGCGTCGGCGTTCAGCGTGTAGGTGCCGCCGGCGCCGCTCGGTACCGTCACCGACCACGTGGTGGTCACCTTCTGGCCGGCCGCGACGTGCGCGAAGGTCGACGGGCTGGTCGCCGTCGCGCTCCAGCCGGCGGGCAGGTCGAGGTTCATCGCGACGTCGCGCACCGTGCCGGACGTGCCGGACGCGGCCGAGGCGGTGTTGGTGAACGTCGTGCTGACCGTCGAGGCCTGACCGGGCTGCGCGAGCGCCGGAGTGGTGACGGACACGGCGTGGCCGACGACGATCGGCGTCGAGCCGCTGACGCCGTTGACTGTGACGGTGATGTCCGCGGCTCCGGTGCCGATCGCGGTGACCAGCCCCTTGGCATTGACGGTGGCCACGCGCGGGTCGCTGCTGTGGTAGCTCACGTGCGCCTTGGACAGGTCGGCGAAGCTGCCGTCGGCGTCCGCGGCCTCGACGATGTTGTCGGCGGTGACGCTCATGTTCCGGCCCTGCGGAACGGAGCCGACGCCGGTGGTGTCGTCGGCGATCCACGGGTTCTTGCCGGTCAGGTCGAGCGTCTGGCCGACCTGGAAGTCGACCTGGTCCGGCTGCACCGAAACGGTGCGGACGCGCTGCGTCAGCGTCCCGGCGACCGCGACGTCCACTCCGCCGCGCAGGTCGGTGGCGTCGGCTCCGACCTGGAAGGCGTAGGTGCCGTCGTAGACCACGGAGTTCATGGTGGTCGAGTTCCAGATGCCCAGATCGGGGATCTGCGCGGTGATGGTGAGCCGCTGGCTTTCCCCCGGCTTGAGGACCTTGCTCTTCTGGAAGCCGACCAGCTGTTCCTTCGGGAAGGTCTGGCCGGCGACGGTGAACTTCGGCGCGGCGTAGAGCTGCGCGACGGTGCTGCCGGCCGTGGTGCCGGTGTTCTTCACCGTGACGGTGACGCTCTGGGTGCCGTTGGCGTCCGCGCTGTGGTGCTCGGCGTGGATGCCGGAGAAGGCGAAGGTCGAGTAGCTCAGGCCGTAGCCGAACGGGTAGGTCGGGGCGCCGGTGAAGTACATGTAGGTGCGGCCCAGGCCGCCGGTGTCGGCCGGGGTGAGGCCGTAGTTCGACATCGCGGGGAGCTGCGAGTCGTCGGCGTACCAGGTGAAGTCGAGGTGCCCGTCCGGGTTCTGCGCGCCGAAGAGCACGTCGGCCAGCGCGGTACCCTGGCTCTCGCCGTTGAAGCCGCTGAACACGACCGAGGCAAAGTCCTTCTGGACGTCGTCGATCTTCACCGGGCCGCCGGACTGGATGGCCAGCACCATGTGCGAGTTGCCGACGGCCGCGACCTGGTTGATCAGCGAGTCGTAGTTGCCGGGCATGGCGATCGTGGTGCGGTCCTTGCCCTCGTCGGCGATCTTCTGGTTGGTGCCGACGAAGACGACGACCGCGTCGGCGCCCGCCACGTCGCTGAGCGTCTGCGCCGAGCAGGTCGCCGCGGTGGTGGCGTCGGTGGAGGTGCCGCAGGCGTCGAAGGTCACGGTCGCGCCGGGGTTGGCCTTCTGCACCGCGGCGGTGATGCCCTGCACAGCGCTGACCTTGAGCGTGGGATCGCTGGAGTAGTTGCCGAGGGTCACCGCGTTCGCCATGTCGCCGACGATCACGATCTTGTTCGTGGTGGCCGCGGACAGCGGGAGCAGCGGCTTGGTGGCGCCGGCCGCCGGCTGGTTCTTCAGCAGCACCAGCGAGTTGTCGGCGATCTTGGTCGCCAGCGCCTGGTGCGCCGGGCTCTGGATCTGCTCCTTGGTGATGGCCGTGTAAGGGTTAGAACCTGCGGGGTCGAACTCGCCGGTCCTCATGCGCACGGTGAAGACCTTGACCAGGGCGTTGTCGATGACGCCCTCGCTGAGCACCCCGGCGTTGATCGCGGCCGTCATGGCGGCGTAGGTGTTCTCGCCGCCGGCGCAGTTCAGGTCGGTGCCGGCGCGCAGGGCGTAGGCCTGGCCGCCGGCCTGGGCCGGCACGGTGGTGCCGGTGGCGGTGTTGGTCCAGGTGCCAGTGGAGCTCTTGCCGTCGGTGGTCCAGCCGGGCGGTGCCCAGTTGTGGCCGCTCGGGAAGGTCTGGTAGGCGGTGCCGATGGCGCCGCAGTCAGATGTGACGTAGCCGTTGAAGCCGTACTGGCGCTGCGCGAGCTGGTTCGCGGTGTAGGTGTCGGCGACCGACGGCGTCCCGTTGATGGCGTTGTACGACGTCATCAGGCCCGAGACATGCGCGTTCTCAATCAAGGACGCGAACTGCTTGGTGTAGTAGTCGTGCAGGTCGGTGTCGCTGACGTTGGAGGAGACGCCGGTGCGGTCCTGCTCGACGTTGTTCAGCGCGTAGTGCTTCGCGGTGGCCGCGACCTTGAGGTAGCCGGTCTCGGACTTGCCGCTCGGGGTGTTGCCCTCGTAGCCGTTGACGAAGGCGCCGGCCATCTGCGAGACCAGGTACGGGTCCTCGCCGAAGGCCTCGTCGGTCCGGCCCCAGCGGGGGTCGCGGTCCATGTT
This sequence comes from Catenulispora rubra, assembly GCF_015356825.1. Taxonomy (GTDB): domain Bacteria; phylum Actinomycetota; class Actinomycetes; order Streptomycetales; family Catenulisporaceae; genus Catenulispora; species Catenulispora rubra. Next base: position 10,038 of record NZ_JAACYW010000328.1, read on the forward strand.
CACGGTCGGGGCCCAGAACGTCAGGCTGCCGTAGTCGCTCGCCGAGGGGCCGAGATTGTTCTGGTTCACGCCGAACAGCGACTTGTCCAGGAAGCCGCGGGCCTCGTCGGAGATCGCGGTGGTCTCCTGGTAGATCAGGCTCGGGTCCCAGGACATGGTGCTGGCGAAGTTGGTCGGGAAGCTGGTCGAGCGGACGGCGCCGCCGTTGCCGTTGTTGTTCTGGTTGGCTCCCAGGGTGTTGACGCCGTGCTGGCCCTCGCTCCAGTACGTGTACTGCTGCACGCCCAGGCGCGGGATCGCCGGGCCGCTGTTGGTGCTCAGCTGCGCGACCTTCTCCGGGAGCGTCATGCGGGAGACGAGGTCTGCGGCGCGCGCCTCGGCGCTGTAATGGGTGTTGAGGTAGATCGGGAGCTGGGTTCTGCTGTTCGCGGCGTCCCCTGTGTTCGCTGCGTTCGCTGTGTTGCCTGCGGTCGTGGCTCCGGCGGACGAGGCCGGCGCCGCGGTCACCGCGATGCCCAGCCCGACGGCGAGGGCGACGGTCGCTTGGGCCGTCCTGCGCAGTCTGGGCCGTTTGGTGCGTCTGTGCTGTTCCATTGCGCCTCCGTACTGGATGCCTGCTGGAGCACTAGCCGCCCCTCACATTCAGCCGACTATGCGCGAAAGTCAAGAACTCTGAAACAACTTCCGCGCCAGTTTTGACTAGGACGAGATTTACTCCGTTGCTATGGTTCAGGCGTGCACCCGACTGCCACCGATGCGGAGACCGCGGCCCAGACCCCGATCAACCTGCACAATCTGGGGCGGGTCAGGGTGCTGCAGGCGCTCGCCGACCACCCCCGGCTCTCCCGCGCCGAGCTCGTGCGGCGCACCGGGCTGGCGCGCGCCACCGTGGCTTCGGTGGTCTTCGACCTGATCGCCGCCGGGGCGCTGCGCGAGACCGCGGAGGCGGCGCCCTCGGCCCAGCGCACCGGCCGCCCACCCCAGCTGGTGTCGCTGGAACCGGACGCCGCCTACGCGGTGGGACTGGACGTCGGCCACGATCACGTGCGCGCCATTCTGACCGATGTCGTCGGAACAGCCCGCTGGGACCGCTCCGAGGCGATCGCCGTCGACGACGACCCCGAGCGCGCCCTGGACACCGCGGTCCGCCTGATCGCCGCGGCCATCGACGACACCGGCATCCCCCCACAGAAGATCCTCGGCCTGGGCCTGGGCATCGCCTGCCCCGTCGACAAGACCACCGGCGGCCTCCAGGCCGAAGGCATCATGCCCGGCTGGGTCGGCACCCACCCCGCCGACGAACTCGCGGCGCGCACAGGCCTGCCCACCCAGATCATCAACGACGCCAACGCCGGCGTCCTCGCCGAACGCCGCTTCGGCGCCGCCCGCACCTGCACGAACGTGGTCTACGTCCGCCTCGCAGCCGGCATCGGCGCCGGCATGATGAGCGACGGCCGCATGCTCCTCGGCCACCTGGGCCTAGCCGGCGAACTCGGCCACGTGACAGTCGAGCCCAACGGCGCCCTCTGCCGCTGCGGCAGCCGCGGCTGCCTGGAAACCGTCGCCAGCCCCACCGCCATCGCCGCCCTCCTGTCCCGCAGCTGGAACCAACCGATCACCAGCGCCGACCTCCCAGACCTCCTACGCCGAGCCGACCGCGGCACCCTGCGCGCAGTCGAAGACGCGGGCGAGGCGGTCGGGCGCGCGCTGTCGGCCGCCGTCTCGCTGCTGAACCCGCAGCTGGTCGTGATCGGCGGCGACCTGGCCGAAGCCGGCGACGCCCTGCTCGAACCGATCCGCCGCACACTGCGACGCGGCACCATGGGCTCCCTGCACCAGCGGCTACGAATCGTGCCGAGCACCCTCGGCGACAGCGCCGGGGCGCTGGGGGCGGCGGCGCTGGTGTTGGAGGGGGTGCCGGAGCGGCTGGGGCTTGATCTGCCGGCTCGGTCGGACATTCGGTAGATGCCAGAGTCCTCATTTCCGGCGGCGCCGACAGATGCGCGAAAGCGGTTGCCGGGCGCTGCGCTGGCGGTTGCCCTCGGCGCGGCAGCGAGCAGGCCAGTGCGGCCCCGCTACCGGTCCCGATGAGCACCGGCGCCTTGGCGCTGCGATTGGTGACGAGTCAGCCTGACTGGCGCTGTCGTGAGGGGGTCCGAAGGACCATGCGGGGTGTTGGTTCTGGGTCCCTCGCCGCGTCAGCGGGCGCAGCCAACCTGCCCGGTTTGGCGGTGTCAAGCCGAACGGAGACCGACCACAGCAGCAGCGATGCGGCTTG
>NZ_JAACYW010000329.1 GCF_015356825.1 Catenulispora rubra
GTGCGGGGGTAGGGGGTGGCGGCGGTGGTGTCGGTGGCGGGTGCTATACATGTATTATAAGGGGCGATAATTCCCTAACAATATGCCGCCGCATCGACTCGCATACTGCGGGTCAGGCGTCACTGCGGTCTCGCGGCAGGCGGCGGTGTGTTCGTGGATTTACAGGCGATTTTACGGCTTCGCCAATGGTTGGATGGCCTCGCAGGGGACGCAGTTCGGTTGAGCGACTCGTTTCGCGCTGGCGGCCGCCGGTGTTCGCGGATACGACCGCGCGGCGGTTCGGGTCTCTGCGGTGGTGCGTTGGCGGGTGGCGGTTTTCGCGTGCAAGACCGCGCGGCGGTCCGAGTCACTGCGCATGCGTCATGTGGGCGGCTGGCGGCTGCGTTTGGTGGGTGCGTTGAGGCCTCTGGCGGGCCTCCTCGACGAGGGGGCGACCCGCGCGTCGGGTGGTTTGGTGGCGGTCCGCGGATGTTCGGCTTCCTATCCGCTCGGGGCCGCGTTGCGCTGCTCGCTGGCGGTCGTTGCTTGTGGTCGCCGGGTTCTGTGCCCCTCGCCACGTCGTCGCCTTACGGAACCAGCCCGGTTTGGCGGTGTCCAGCCGCATCGCTGCTGCTGTGGTCGGGCCTCGTCCGGCTGGACACCGCCAAACCGGCCAGGTTGGCTTCGCCCGCCGACGCGGCGAGGGACCCAGAACCAACACCCCGCGTGGTCCGGTCGGACCCGACGAACGACGTGGCCGGTCGCGCGGCCTCGTCACCCGCCAGGTCGCCCGATTCCGCGTCCAGCGATGAGTTTCGGTCGCGCCACTCGTCTGTTCTCATGAGCGGAGCGGCGCTGGAGGCTGCCCCGACACGAGAAAGCGTGGAGGACACCATGGTGAACACCGAAGCGGCTGGTCGGCCTGCCGTCGTCGACCTGGCTACCTGGCAGGCTGCTCGCGATGAGTTGCTGGTCCGGGAGAAGGCTCACACTCGGGCCAGCGACGCTCTGGCTGCGGAGCGGCGGCGGTTGCCGATGGTCGAGTTCGACGGGTCGGTCAAGGTTGTCGGGACTGATGGGCCGGTGCCGTTCCTGGATCTGTTCCGGGGGCGGGATGAGCTCGTCACCTACAAGCACATGTGGTGGGACGGTGCGCCGCATCAGGGGCAGTGCGAGGGGTGCACCTATGCGGCGTGGCATATTCAGGCCGCGACGCCCTATCTCAACGCGCGCGGTGTGTCGTTGGCCGTCGTGACCGTTGGTGCGTGGGATGAGGTGGGGCCGTTTGTCGAGTTCATGGGCTACACCAACCCCTGGTACTCGGTGCAGGGCGTCGAAGGGCCGGCTGGCGGGGACATGGGCTACGTCACCAGCTACCTGCGCGACGGGGACCGGGTCTTCATGACCTACTCCACCACCGGTCGCGGTACCGAGGTGATCAGTGGTTCCTTCGCGCTGCTCGACATGACGCCGTACGGGCGTCGTGAGGCGTGGCAGGACTACCCCGAGGGGTGGCCGGAGGGGAACCAGGCGTGCTGGTACTGGCGCGCGGATGTGGATGGGAACGCCACGTGGGGTCCGACCGGGCGGCCGGTGCCGCAGTGGAGCAGGCCTGGCGCGACGGCCGAGGAGACTCTGGGGCGCAAGGGGCATCACCACTGATCGGCCGAGCGATTTCTCCGATTCCTGGTCGCTGATTCGAACTGGAACGCCACTCAGCGGCCCCAGGGGTCCCACTCACCGCACGGTGGCAACCGTTCAGCGCATCCCAGGCACCGATGGTCCAGTTCACCGGTGCGGTGCCATGTCCACTTTGCGTGTGGCTACCTACGGTGACAGGGACGCGGCCGGTGTCGGCCGGCGGCGTCCGTAGCCAAGGGAAGGGACGCACCTGCTGTGAGTGAGACCCCCAACACCCCCGCCCCCGCGCCGTCCACGGGTATCGCCGATCCGGCCCCGCTGGGCCTGGCCGGATTCGCCATGACCACGTTCATCCTCAGCGTCATCAACACCAACATGATCTCCGAGAAGGGCGGCGGGGACGTCGTCCTCGGGCTGGCCCTGTTCTACGGGGGTCTGGCGCAGCTGCTGGCCGGTATGTGGGAGTACCGGCGCGGCAACACGTTCGGGGCCACCGCGTTCTCCTCGTTCGGGGCGTTCTGGCTCAGCTACTGGGCCATCGTGCACTGGAGCTCCGGGGGGGACGCGCACAAGACGATCGGGCTGTACCTGTTCGCCTGGTTCCTGTTCACCGGTTACATGACGGTGGCGGCGCTGCGTACCAGTGGGGCGATCCTGGCCGTGTTCGGGCTGCTGACGGTCACCTTCCTGCTCCTGGCCATCGGGGCCTGGCAGAACTCCACCAGCGGGCCGGCCGCGTTCACCAAGATCGGCGGCTTCGTCGGCATCATCACCGCGCTGGCGGCCTGGTACGCCTCGCTGGCGTCGGTGGCGAACGAGACGCACAAGAAGCAGCTGTTCCCGACCTGGCCTCGATGAGCCCGGGGGAATAGCGTGGAACGAGGGCCGCTGTGCGGTCCTCGTTCCCTTCCGTCGTGACGACTGGGGCTGGGAGACATGACTGACAACGCTGTCAACCAAGAGACACTGTCCAACCTGCTCAGGGAGAACCGCCGCTTCGCCCCCGCGCAGGACGTGGCCGACCACGCGAACGTCACCGCCGAGGCCTACGCCGAGGCCGACGCCGACCGCGAGGCGTTCTGGGCCGCCCAGGCCGGGCGGCTGCACTGGGAGCAGCCCTGGACGCAGATCCTCGACTGGTCCGACCGGCCCTTCGCCAAGTGGTTCGTCGGCGGCAAGCTGAACGCTGCCTACAACTGCGTCGACCGGCACGTCGAGGCCGGCAACGGCGACCGCGTCGCGATCCACTTCGAGGGCGAGCCCGGCGACTCCCGCTCGCTGACCTACGCCGAGCTCAAGGACGAGGTCTGCAAGGCCGCCAACGCCTTGACCGAGCTCGGCGTCGTCGCCGGGGACCGGGTCGCGATCTACATGCCGATGATCCCGGAGACCGCGGTCGCGATGCTCGCCTGCGCCCGCATCGGCGCGGTGCACTCGGTGTGCTTCGCGGCGTTCTCCCCGGAGGCGCTGCGCGGCCGCATCGAGGACGCCGGCGCCAAGCTGCTGATCACCGCTGACGGCTACCACCGGCGCGGCTCGATCGTGAACCTGAAGGCGAACGCCGACGAGGCCGCCGCGGCGTCCCCGACCATCGAGAAGGTGCTGGTCGTCCGGCGCACGGCGCACGAGGTGCCGTGGGACGCGGCGCGCGACGTGTGGTGGCACGAGTCGGTGGAGCGGCAGAGTGCCGAGCACACCCCGCGGGGCTTCGACTCCGAGAACCCGCTGTTCATCCTGTACACGTCGGGTACCACGGGTAAGCCGAAGGGCATCCTGCACACCACCGGCGGCTACCTGACGCAGGCGTCTTATACGCATCACGCGGTGTTCGACTTGAAGCCGGAGACGGATGTCTACTGGTGCACCGCTGACGTCGGCTGGGTCACCGGGCACTCGTACATCGTCTACGGGCCGTTGTCGAACGGCGCCACCGAAGTGATGTACGAAGGGACCCCCGACACCCCGCACCAGGGCCGGTTCTGGGAGATCGTCCAGAAGTACAAGGTCACGCTCCTCTACACCGCGCCGACGGCTATCAGGACCTTCATGAAGTGGGGTTCGGCGATCCCGGCGAAGTTCGATCTCAGTTCCCTGCGGTTGTTGGGTTCGGTCGGTGAGCCGATCAACCCCGAGGCCTGGATCTGGTACCGGGAAAACATCGGCGGCGGCCGGACGCCGGTGGTGGACACCTGGTGGCAGACGGAGACCGGGGCGATCATGATCTCCCCGCTGCCGGGCGTCACCGAGGCCAAGCCGGGCTCGGCCATGCGGCCGCTGCCGGGCATCTCGGCGAACGTCGTGGACAAGGCGGGGACGCCGGTGCCGAACGGCGGCGGCGGGTACCTGGTGCTGGACAAGCCGTGGCCGTCGATGCTGCGCGGGATCTGGGGCGATCCGCAACGCTTCATCGAGACGTACTGGGCACGGTTCGCCGAGCAGGGCTACTACTTCGCCGGCGACGGTGCGAAGAAGGACGAGGACGGCGACCTGTGGCTGCTGGGCCGCGTCGACGACATCATGCTCGTCTCCGGCCACAACATCTCCACCACCGAGGTCGAGTCGGCCCTGGTCTCCTACCCGGCCGTGGCCGAGGCCGCGGTGGTCGGCGCCAAGGACGAGACCACCGGGCAACGCATCGTCGCCTTCGTCATCCTGCGCGGCGGCAACGAGGAGTACGCCGAGCTGGCTGAGACGCTGCGCGAGCACGTCAGCAAGGCCATCGGCCCGATCGCCAAGCCGCGGCAGATCATCGTGGTGCCCGAGCTGCCCAAGACCCGCTCCGGCAAGATCATGCGACGACTGCTGCGCGACGTCGCGGAGGACCGGGCCATCGGGGACACCACGACTCTCGCCGACTCCACGGTGATGGACCTGATTTCCACGAAGCTGCCGCACGCCGAGGAGGACTGAGGCGCGCCGCGAGGACCACGACGCGCGCGGATGGCTGACGGTCATAGAGAGCTGAGGCGCGCGCCGTGATCCTGTCGGCGCCGGTTGCTACGGTGAGGCCCGCTCGTCAAGGGCGGGCCTTGGCGTTCGGCGACTTCCCGGGAGCGATCGATGGGCACGCAGGTCGACATCACCTTCGACGGTGGGCGCGTGGACGCCGCCGCCTTCGGCCGACTGGCCCGTCATGGGGTGGACGTGGAGGCGCTGGACCGCAAGGCCCGGGCCGGGATGCGCGCCGAGTTCGCCGAGGAGGATTCGACGGTCCGGTTCTACGCCGAGCACCATCGCGACGAGCTCGGGGCCGTGTTCGGCGAGGACGGCTCGATCGATCTCGAAACCCTCCTCGCCACGCTGAGCCTGATCCGCATCGGATTCTCGCTCGAATCAGACCCCGAAGACTCCGGGATCATCCTCGACTACTCGATCGGCGCCGAGGTCACCAACTACCTCATCGCCGTGTCGTTCGACGAGGACGGTGAGTTGGAGGACATCTCGATGGAGAGTTGAGCTCAGGCACCCTCGCGCAGATACAGATCCCGCAGCAGCCCGAGTTCCCCGCCGTGGTGCGCGACCTCGTCCAGCGCGTGCAGTGCCAGCGCCAGGAAGCTCGCGTCGGCGAACTCCTCGGCGCGCGGGCCCATCGGCTGCATCAGGCGCTCGTCGCCGAGGCCTTCGATGCGGGTGATGAAGCGGGCCCAGTCCTCCTCCATCGCCAGGATGCCGCGGTCGGCCGTGCCGGGCCATTCGAACGGGTCGCCGAGGGCGGGTACGTCCTCGAAGAAGCTCAGGTAGCCGCGCAGGCAGTCCGAGCCGATGTGCCACATGCGCCAGGCGATGGTCGTGACCGGGGCCGCCGGGTCGTCGGCCTCGTTGTCCAGGCTGTCAGTGGTGTCCGTGGCGTCCCTGGCGTCCCTGGCGTCCGGGCTGCTCGGGGCCTTCGGCAGCCGCGAGTCGGCGCGGTAGACGCCCTCGTCGGTACGGCGGATCGTCATGCACTCCGGGACTGGCTGCCACAGGTACTCGGCGTCTGTCAGGCCCTCCAGGCGGGCGAACGTCCGGGACCGCACGTCTTCGAAGGTCCGCAGGACGTCGTGGGTGATGGGGTCGTGGTCAGCCAAGGTCAGCTCCCGGATCCGGTGGTGTGCACGCGCGTCGTCGCCGCGTACTGCGCCGGCGGCAGTCCGAAGGCGGCGGTGAAGTCGCGCGTCAGGTGCGCCTGGTCGGCGTACCCGAGGTCGGTGGCCAGCGCGGCCCAGTCGACGTGCTCGTTGTGGGCGATGCGTTCGCCGACCTCGTAGATGCGGTAGCGGCGCAGGAACCACTTCGGGCCGATACCGATGTGCTCGGTGAAGGCGCGCTGGAGTGTGCGGATGCCGACGCCGGCGGCGGACGCCAGGTCCTCGGCGCGGGTCAGGGCCCGGTCGTGCACCGCCAGCTCGGCCCACTCGGTCGTGGTCTCGCAGTCCTGGCGCTCGCCGGGGACGCGCTCGGCCAGCGCGGCGTCCGCGGCGGCGGCGATCGCCTCGCCCGGCACGTCCAGGTCGGCGACCAGCGGCACCAGCAGCGGCTCCAGGTCGGCCAGGGCCGGCACGGTGGCCAGCGGGACGTCCTGGTCGGTGAGCGTGGCCAGCGGGCCGTCGAAGAACGGCGCGAAGCCGGCCGGGCGGAACATGATCCCCAGCGCGCGGCCCTCACCCTCCAGGGTGACCGCGAACCGCCCGGTGTCCACCCCGGACGCCAGCGCGCCGTGCGCCTCGAACACCACGTTGACCACCGGATGGAGCAGCACCTGCTGTTCGTGCCGGATCCCCGGCGGCAGGCGCCACGTGGAGAGCCAGTACCGGTCGACGAAGCGCGCCGCGCCGCCGGTCGGGGGGAAGCGGTCCAGGCGGAACACCGTGCCGGCCGCGGCCGGCCGCACGATGCCGCGGCTGTCATCGGCCACCGTTTTGACCTGGGGTTCGGACATGGGATCAGGGTAGCGGCGATCACTGACGCGTTTCTTCAAGACGGGCCGCGCGCGCGGTCGTAGCGTCGGCGTATGAGCACCGTTCACGAACAGTTGACCGAAGCGGCCGACCAGGCCGCGCGCATCGTTTCCGGGACCGACCCGAGCCGGTTCGGCGACAAGACGCCGTGCACGCAGTGGGACGTCAAGGAGCTGCTGAACCACCTGATCCTGTGGACCTCGTACTCCTTCGAGCGCCGGGCCCGCAGCGAGCAGGTCGGCCCGGAGCTGACCGAGCGCGACTTCGCCTCCGAAGCCGGCTACGCCGCCGCCTACCGCGCGCAGCTGGACCGCGCGCTGGCCGCCTGGGCCCCGGCCGAGGTGTGGGACAGCGAGATCGACACCGGCGGCGGCAAGACCCCGGCCCCGCAGGTCGCCGAGATGATCCTGATGGAGATGGTGCTGCACGGCTGGGACCTCGCTACCGCGACGGGGCAGCCGTACCAGGTCTCCGACGAGGTCGCAGGGACCGTCGCCAAGGCCGTCGCCGCCTCGGCCGAGATGTACCGGCAGTACGACGGCTTCGCCGCCGAGGCGGAGGTCGGCCCGGACGCGTCGGCGCTGGAGAAGGCGCTGGCGGTGTCGGGGCGGCAGGCGTAGCAGGGGCCGTATCGGACGCGGACCCGCAGTGGGGGGCGGGTTCGCGTCGCTGAGCGGCGGCCTTGCTACCTGCCGGCCAGGAGCTCGGCTGCGGCCTGCACGCAGACCCGGGAGACGCCGTAGCCGGCCACCCACGCCGCGCCGCCGGGATCGACGTGCGCGACACCGAGGTCGACCACGATCGCATCGGGGCGCTCCTTCACCAGGCGGGTCACGCGCTCCAGTTCCTCGGGGGAGCGCTGGACGCCTCGGACGACGACGACCAGGGGGCGGTCGGCGGGCACGGTCGTGGTGTCGGGGGCAATGTCGGCGAGCTTCGAACTCGTGGTGCCGGGGAGCAGGTCGGCGAGAGGAGTGGCGAGGCTGCGGGGGAGTGCGACCTCGACGACGTGCGGCGCCGACTTCAGGGGCAGTGCGTCAGGTTCGGCACGCAGGACCCTGACGGCGCGACGGGCTGCCGCGAGTCCGTCATCGGCGGCAGGGCTGGCCATGCCGGTCGTGCCGGTCGCGCCGGTCGCGCTCGCGGGTGAAACGGCAGTTGTGCCGTCAGTCGCGTCTTCGGCAGCTACCTCGGCTTCCCGCGCCTCCCGCCGCCACGTCGCGAAAGCCGCCACCCGCTCCGCGGCCTCCACCAACCGCGCCTCCGCCAGCGTCCCGTCCCGCACCGCGGCGGCGATCGCCTCCGTCACCGCAGCGATGTCCGCGTCCGTCGAGGTGTTGTCCACGCAGACCAGGTCCATCCCCGCGACCAGCGCCCGCACCGCCGCGCCGGCGAGCCCGTACCGCTCCCGCACCGCGGCCATCCCGATCCCGTCGGTGACCGCGAGCCCGTCGAAGCCGAGTTCGCCGCGCAGCAGCCCGCCGACCACCGCCGGGCTCACCGAGGCCGGGTGCTCGGCGTCGAACTCGGGCATCAGCAGGTGCGCGACCATCACCGCACGCACCCCGGCCCCGACCGCCGCCGCGAACGGCGGCAGCGTGTCGCGCCGCAGCTCCGCCAGCGTGGCGTGCACCGTCGGCAGGCCGAAGTGCGAGTCCACCACGGTGTCGCCGTGGCCGGGGAAGTGCTTCGCGCACGCCGCGACGCCCGCCGCGTGCAGCCCCCGCACCGCCGCGGCGACGTGCCGCGCCACCAGCGCCGGGTCCGAGCCGAACGAGCGCGCGCCGATCACCGGGTTGCGCGGCTCGGTGTTCACGTCGGCGACCGGCGCGTAGTCCAGGTCGATCCCCGCCGCGCGCACCAGGGAGCCGACCGAGCGGGCCATCGCCTCGGTCAGCGCCACGTCGTCCACCGCGCCGAGCGCCAGGTTCCCCGGGTAGGAGGAGCCGGTGGCGAACTCCAGCCGCGTGATGTCCCCGGCTTCTTCGTCCACTGCCACGAACACGTCCGGATTCTCCGCGCGCAGCTCGTCCGTCAGCGCCCGCAGCCGCGTCGGCGACTCGATGTTCGCGGCGAACAGGATCACCGACCCGAGCCCGCCGGCCAGCCGCCGCCGCACCCAGTCCGGCAGTGCCGGGCCGACGAAGCCCGGCTGGAGCACGCGGGCGATCAGGACATCGAGCTCTGACATCAGTACTCTCCATCGCGCGGATACAACAGGTACGGTTCCCGCTCCACCTCGGCGAACCGGCGGGCCGGCGTGCGCCACGACTCCAGGATCTCCTCGGCGGAGCTGCCCTTTGCGGCGGCTTCGGATTCGCCGGCCTGGGCTGTGCCGAGCACGCCGTGTTCGCGGCCGCTGTCGGTGTCGACCAGGCGTTCGAGTCCTGAGACCGTCATGGAGCGACCGGTTTCTCGGCGGCTACTGGCTTTTCGAACGCGACTGATTTCTCGAAAGCCCAGAAGACGCGGCCCAGCCGGGCGCCGACGGTCTTGGAGTAGAACCGCGCCGGGCCGACCCAGCCGATCTCGGCGACCGTGATTCCGGCGTCGCGCTGGTCGGCCAGGCAGCGGCGCAGGAGCACGGCGCCGATGCCGTGGCCGCGTGCGGCCTCGGCGGTGCCCATCGGCCCGAACATGTCGGCGCGCTGCATGCCGTGTCCGGCGAAGCCGAGGTACGCGCCGTCGCGGACGGCCACGTGCAGCGTCGGCGGGCTCTTGCGCAGCGCCATCGCCGCCTCCTGGCCCCAGGTGCCGCCGAACTCCTCGTCGCACCAGGTGCGCAGGGCATGCTCGTCCTCGGGTCGGCCGCGCCGTACTTCGATGCCGGCGTCGGTCAGGCGCTGCTCGTCCTTGTCGGTCGCCAGGTCCGCCGCGGCCAGGTCGACCAGCATGCTGTTGCAGTCCAGGAGGCGCTCGTAGCCTGCCGCCGCGGCCATGCAGACGGCCGGGGTGTAGCGGATGTCGATGCCGGGCCAGGCGAAGTGCGGCGGGTTGCCGCGGATGCGCAGGCGGGTCGCGTCGGCGGCGATGAGGCGGCGCTCCAGTTCGGCGATTAGTTCTCGGCCGTGGCCGCGCTCGCGGTGTTCGGGGTCGACGATGATGAGTTCGATGTGCCCGGTGGCCGGCATAGCGTCCTGCGCCGGGCGCAGCGAGCCGAGGGCGAAGCCGATGACCTGGGTGGTGTCGGCGGCGCGGGTGCCGCCGGAGCTGGCTGTACCGATGGCGGTATCGGTGTGTTCCAGGACGATCCGGCAGTCGTCGGCGGCGGAGGACCACAGCAGCTCTACGATCGCTTCGGCGTCGGAATCGTGGACCAGGCTCGCCTGGGCCAGGGCCCGCAGGGCCGGCAGGTCTTCCGGGACTGCTTGGCGCATCGCGACCCTCTTCGTCATTTGCTAACGTCTTCAGGCATGCTGACGGTGGAAATCTACCACCGGTGTCGCGCGGGAAGGAACTGATGATGAGCACCGAGCTGATGAGCATCGAGCCCGGCGAGATCGTCTCCGAGGCCGTCCGCGGGGGCGTGGTGCCCGGCGCGGTGCTGGCCTACGGCCGCGGGACCGACGGCCCGGCCCGCGTCGCCGCGTTCGGCGCCGGCGTCGGACCGGACACCGTCTACGACCTGGCGTCGCTGACGAAGGTGACGGCGACGCTGCCGTGCGTGCTGCGGTTGGCCGAGGCGGGGGAGGTCGGGCTGGACGATCCGGTGGTGAAGTACCTGCCGGCCTTCGGCGACGGCGCCGCCAAGGATCGCGTGACGCTGCGGCACCTGCTGACGCACTCCTCCGGGCTGCCCGCGATCAGCGAGGTCTATCGGCTGCCCGGGACCGCCGAGGAGCGGTTCGCCGCGGTCGTTGCCGAGCCGCTGGAGTCGCCGGTGGGGAGCGTCGTGAAGTACTCCGACCTGGGGTTCATCATGCTGGGGCGGATCGTGGCCGAGGTGGCGGGCAAGCCACTCGACGAGGCGTTCGGCGAGTTGGTGGCCGCGCCGTTGGGGATGGCGGCTACCGGGTTCCGGCCTGTCGGCGACGCCGCGGATTTCGCCGCCACCGAGGTGAACTGGTTCGACGATCCGGAGCGTCAGGACCCGAAGGCCGGTGTGGTGCACGACGAGAACGCCGAGAGCTTCGGAGGCGTCGCGGGCCAGGCGGGATTGTTCGGCACCGCCGCTGACCTGGCTGCCTACCTGCGCGCGGGATGGCTTGCTGAGGACAGCCCGATCCTCAACCCGGCCATGCGCGCCGAGGCGCTGCGGTGCCAGACCGAGGGGCTGGACGGTCGGCGCGGGCTCGGCTGGACGCTGCGGGGGGATTCGTACGACTTCATGTCCGACCAGTGGCCGCTGAGCGGCGCCGGGCACACCGGGTTCACCGGGACGAGCCTCGCGTTCGATCCGGTGTCCGGGATCTGGTGCGTGTTGCTTACCAACGCGGTGCTCTACGGCCGGGACAACCGGACGCGGCAGCTGCGGCGCTCGCTGCACGGCGCGGTCGCGGCCGGGTTCGGCGTCGCGGCGGGGGTGCCGGTCCAGGCTGGTGACGTGCGCGAAGGCGATTCCGGCGGCAGCCTCAACGCCGGTGCCGACGGCGCCGGCGGTGGCTTTAGGATCACAGCATGAGCACTGGCGCGAATCGGCCCTCCCGCGGCGCGCGCGGATCGGGCTCCGGCGGCGTGGCGACGGCCGCGGCCGGGGCTTCCCTGCTGGGCAGCGAGGCCGGGCCGCCGCCGACCGTGCTGGTGCGGATCAGGGCTTTGCTGCCGACGCTGCCGCCTTCGGAGCGGCGGGTCGCCGAGGCGGCGATCGCCGATCCGGCGGGCGTCGCGGCCAAGACGATCAGCGAGCTGGCCGCCGACTGCGACACGTCGGAGACCACCGTCATCCGCTTCTGCCGCGCGGTCGGGCTGAAGGGCTACCCGGAGCTACGGATCGGGCTGGCCGCCGCGGCCGGCATCGAGGACGCCGCCGCCATGACGCACACCGCCGGCGGCGACATCGGGCCCGGCGACTCGCTGGCCGACGTGGTCACCAAGCTCGGCTACGCCGACGCGCGCGCGGTGGAGGACACCGTGGCGCAGATCGACCTGGAGGTGCTGGAGCGCGCGGTGGACGCCGTCGTGTCGGCCGGGGCGGTGGACGTGTACGGGATCGGGGCCAGCGCGCTGATCGCCCTGGACCTGCACCAGAAGCTGCACCGCATCGGCCACCGCGCGTTCGCCTGGCCGGACGCCGAGGCGGCGCTGACGTCGGCGGCGCTGTTGGGGCGCGGGGACGTCGCCATCGGGATCTCGCACACCGGGGCCACCCCGGCGACGGTCACGGCGTTGGCCGAGGCGCACGACAACGGCGCGCGGACGATCGCGATCACCAACTTTCCGCGCTCGCCGATCACGGACGTGGCGGACCTGGTGCTGACCACGGCGGTGCGGGAGACCACGTTCCGGTCGGGGGCCATGGCGAGCCGTATCGCGGCACTGACGGTGGTGGACTGCTTGTTCGTCGGCGTGGCGCAGCGGAACTTCAGCCGGACGACGCGCGCTTTGGAGCGGACGCGGAGCGCGGTGCAGGGGGCTCGGGGGCGGTAGGGGCCTGGCTTACGCGGCTAACGGTCGCTAGTGTCCTGCGCCTGAAGTTCATTTTCTAAATGTAGAATATCGGGCATGCCGAGGACGGGACGGCCGAAGGCCGAGCTGGTGCTCTCCGATGATGAGCGGGCGCAGTTGGAGCGCTGGTCGCG
>NZ_JAACYW010000033.1 GCF_015356825.1 Catenulispora rubra
ATGGGTGCGCTGCGCCTGTACCTGCTGGTCTCGATGGTCATGTGCGTGTGGAAGCTCGTCGAGATGATGCTCGGACACTGACCGTCCGACCCTTCCCAGAGCTGTCCTTCGCACCATAAGGAGGCGACTGATTCTACTTCGGCCGACTCTGCCACCTCAGATTCCGTCGTCTCGGGCGGGGTCTTCTCAGACGCGGTCGGATCGGGCACGGTCGTCGGCTGCCCCGGCTCGGGGTCGGCGTTCATAACAGTTCCCTTACTTCCCCCGCCGCACACGGGCACATGGTCGACGAACAGATCGGAGCGGATCTGAGCTCATGGCACTGGCAACCCTATCGCCCATCGGGGGGTTTCGGGTTCGCGGTCCGTTTGCGCGCCGGGCGCCCGGCCGACCACGTCGCGTCCTACCGGTACTCGGGGTTCTCGAAGTCGAACCGCGCCCCGGCGTCCCACGCCGAGCGCTGGTTCCCGTACGCCGGGACCCCGCCGCCGTCCTTCAGCATGCGCGCCAGGTGCATCAGGTTCCACGTCATGAACGTGGTGTTCCGGTTGGTGAAGTCGTTCCGCGGCCCGCCGGAGTCGGGGTCCAGGTAGGAGGGTCCGGGACCGGCCTCGCCGATCCAGCCGGCGTCGGCCTGCGGGGGGATGGTGTAGCCGAGGTGTTGCAGGCTGTAGAGGATGTTCATGGCGCAGTGCTTGACCCCGTCCTCGTTGCCGGTGATCAGACAGCCCCCGACGCGTCCGTAGTACGCATACTGCCCGGCGGGGTTGAGGATCCCGGAACTGCCGTAGAGGCGCTCGATGACGCGCTTGGTGACCGAGCTGTTGTCACCGAGCCAGATCGGACCCGCGAGCACCAGGATGTCGGCGGCCATCACCTGCTCCTGGATGCCCGGCCAGGCGTCCGACGCCCAGCCGTGCGCGGTCATGTCGGGCCACACACCGGTGGCGATGTCGTGGTCGACGGCGCGCACGTGGGAGACGGCCACGCCGTGCTTCTCCATAATGCGCGCGCTGACGTCGATCAGCCCCTGAGTGTGACTGAGTTCGGGGGAGCGCTTGAGCGTGCAGTTGATGAACAGGGCCCGGAGGTCGTCGAATCGCATGCGGTTCCGTGTCGCCGTACCCTCCTGGCGTTACACGGGACCTCCTCGATGACCAGGCCCATATCATCTGCTGGTGCGGAATATCGAGGAAGCCCTGAACGAGTACGCCGACGACCGGACCGTCGTCACCGAGCTGGTCGTGCTCGCCGCTTCGCCATGGGCTCACAAGGGTCCGCTCGGTCGCGCAGGTATGGACGCGCTGGTCGAGCGCTACGGCCTGGAGCAGATCCTCGCCGACGTCGGTGAGCAGAGTCCTGAGGCGCGCATCGCTCGGGTGCGCTTGCAGGCCGCCGCCTGGCTGGACGTCAGCTATGCACTGGCCGACGAGGACCGCGCTGTCGCGCACACGGCCCAGGCGCTGATCGACGACGTCGCCCGACTCCGCTCCTACCGCGACGAGGCGCCGACGGACGAAGCGAAGCTCTGGGCCGCCTACCGCCTCCACCAGCTGACGGAGGATCTGGATGAGGTCCGCGCGCTCTACGAGGAGCTGGGCCGTCCCCGCGTTGAGGTTCCGGGGCTGGACGAGGACATGCGCCGCGTGATCGTGCGCGAGTACGTCGGCCGCTCCCAGCGCCACACCGACCCGCGGTGGCGCGTCGAGTTGATCTGCGCTGAGGCGCCGCCGAAACTCGACGAGGCCGAGGAAGCCGAGGAAGCCGAGGATCTGAGCCGCGCCCTCGCAGCGCTGACGGCGGCCGGTCTCGACCCGCAGCCGCTGGTCAGCGCCGGTCAGCACCATCACCAGGGCGAGGGGACGTACCACGTCGTCACCGTCGGCAACGGTGACAGCAGCGGCAACCTGGCCATCAGCACCCTGGGCCCCTACGCGACCGAGTACTCGGGCGATCCCGATCCGACGGCCCAGACAGCCCTGGAAGCCGCGGGCTTCCAGTGGATCGACGCCGACGTCGCCTCGATCCGGGTCACGGACCTGTGCGTGTACTACTTCGGCCAGCGCAGCGATCTGACAGTGAACGACCTGCTGTTCTACTGGCAGGACTAGCTTTCCGCTCGCCCTACGCCTTCCACCCCACCCGCTCCAGCACCCGCGGCGCCACGACACCGGCAGCCGTCGCGGTAGCAGCCGAAGCCAGCACCGTCCCCCAGGCCACCGGCCCGAGCGGCGTGCAGCCGAAGAACTGGCTCACGCCTGGCGTCTCCACTACTGCGACCAGCGCCACCGCCGAGACCGCCGCCGTGGCGATCACCAGCGGGCTGTGCCGGGCCGCCAGCAGTGTCTGCCCCAGCTGCGTCCCGACCAGCGCGCCGAGCCCCATCGTCTCCGCGCGGCGCGGACGCCCCGACGCGCGGCCGATGCCCCAGGCCAGTCCGGCTCCGAGCGCGGTCGCGCCGCCGCGGACCGCCAGCGTGCGCTGGAAGTCCGAGTCCCACAGGTTGCTCACCGGGCCCGAGGCCAGCGGGTCCTCGCCGTTGTTCGGGCGGGCCGGCGCCAGCGCGACGGCCAGCGCCGGGAGCATGTCCGTCAGCATGTTGACCAGCAGCAGTTGCCTGGTGCCCAGCGGCGCGCGGCCCGAGATCGCGGTGCCCAGGACGGTGAACGCCACCTCGCCGGCGTTGCCGCCGACCAGGATCGACGCCGCGTCGCGCACGTTCCCCCACAGCGTGCGCCCCTCGCGCAGCGCGTCGGTGATGCGCGCCGGGTCCGGTTCGGCCAGGACCAGGTCGGCGGCGGCGCGGGCGGCGGCCGAGCCGTGGCCCGCGATGGCGATGCCGACGTCGGCCAGCCGGATCGCCGCGGCGTCGTTGGCGCCGTCGCCGGTCATCGCCACGATGCGGCCGGCTTCGCGCAGCGCCTGGACCACGCGCACCTTCTGCTCCGGCGACACCCGCGCGAACACCGTGGTGTGCGCGACGCGCTCGGCGCGTTCGCGCTTGCTCAGCCGGTCGAACTCCGGGCCGGTGAGGACCAGGTGCGCGTCCGGGATGCCCAGCTGCTCGGCGATGGCGGTCGCGGTGTTCGGGTGGTCGCCGGTGATCATGGTGATGCGCACGCCGGCCGCGGTCAGGTCCGTGATCGCCTGCGCCGAGGTGGGACGCGGGGTGTCGGCGATGGCCACGAAGCCGATCAGCGTCAGCTCGGTGACCAGGGCCGCGACGTCGAGCTCGGCCAGGTCCTCGACCACCGGGTGTGCTTCGGCGACGGCCAGCACGCGCAGCCCCTTGCCGGTCAGCCGCGCGGTCGCCGCCACCGCGTCGCGACGGCGCGCGGCAGTCAGGGGGCTGATACCGCCGTCCCGCGAGCGTACCTGCGTGCAGACGTCCAGGATCGTCTCCGGCGCGCCCTTGACCGCCAGCGTCAGCCGCGTGCTGTTGGTCCCGATCGAGGCCGCATAGCCGCGCGTGGTCTCGAACGGCAGCTCCGAGATGAGGTTCCACTGCTCGTCCCGGCCTATGTACTGGTGCGCGGCCTCCACGACCGCGCCGTCGGTGGCGTGCGCGAGCCGGCGCGCCGCACCCTCCTCGACCGCCGGGCAGGCGCGCGCCGCGTAGCGCAGCAGCCGGCCGCCCTCCTCGCCGGCCAGCGGCAGGTCGCCGTCGAGGTCCGCGAGCCGCGTGACCGACAGCCGGCCCTGCGTCAGGGTCCCGGTCTTGTCGAAGCAGACCGTGTCCACGCGGCCCAGCGCCTCCAGCGTGCGCGACGAGCGCACCAGCACCCCGCGCTGCGACAGCCGGCGCGCGGCGGCCAGCTGCGCCACCGTCGCCACCAGCGGGAGGCCCTCGGGCACCGCCGCGACCGCGACCGCCACCCCGGAGGCCACGGCGCGCGGCAGCGGCACGCCGCGCAGCGCGGACAGCCCGGTCACCGCGATCCCGCCGATCCCGGCCGCCGGCAACGCGATCCGCGTCAGCTCGGCCAACCGGGCCTGGATGCCGGCCGGCGGCGGGGCCGAGCCCGCGACGGCCGCCGCGCGCCCCGCCTCAGTGTCCTGACCCACGGCTACGACCAGCGCGAAGCAGCTGCCGGCCAGGATCGTGCAGCCCTCGTAGAGCATGCACGCGCGCTCGTCGAGGTCCGCGCCCGGCGTCGCGGCCGGGAGCTTGGCGACCGGCAGCGACTCGCCGTTGAGGCTGGACTCGTCGGCTTCCAGGTCCTGGGACGTCAACAGGCGCACGTCGGCCGGTACGACGTCGGTCGGGCCGAGCCGGATGATGTCGCCGACCCGGAGTCCGTCGGCTGGCACGTCGAGGATCGGGGCGTCGTCGAGGCCTGCGAGCCACAGGTCGGAAGCAGTGGTATCAGAAGGCTGCCACTCGACGCGGTGTGCCACGATCTGCTCACCGATCAACAGCCGCCGTAGCGCCTGCTCGGCGCGCATCCGCTGCCCTCCGCTGATCACCGCGTTCCCGGCCATCACGCCGGTCACCAGCAGCGCGTCCACGCCGGACCCGACTATCGCCGAGGCCGCAGCGCCCAGCGCCAGCACTGGGGTCAGCGGGTCGCGCAACTCCTCGGCGACCGCGCCAACCAATTGAGTGGTCTGCGATGCCAGCGGCAGGCTGCCGAGCAGGCGCACTGTTTCGCGTCCGGCGTCGGTGAGTGCGGTGACGCGTCCGCGTGGTACCAACTCGGTCGACTGGTGTGATCGGGCTTGCTCTATGCGGTCGAACGCCTCGCGCCCCGTCAGATCGTGCCAGTTTCCGCGCACCGACGGCTCGGGCGGCGAGAGACGCGCCACGCGCAGCGCACTCAACGTCCCGCCGAATATCGCCGCCGCCATCGCGCTGTGCACCGGGCTCAGCGTCAGCGGGCGCGTCGGGCGCCGCCGTCCGGTCACCGCCAGCAGCGCGCCGAGCGCGGACCCGCCGACCGCCAGGCGCGCCGAGCGTTCGCTGACCTGCCGCGCGGTCTGCACCGAGCGCAGCACGCGCCACGGCTGGCTCAGACCCGGTCCGCACAACAACTCCGCCGACCAGCACACCGGCCGGCCTTCGGCGACGACCGCGACGCCGATGTCGGCGGCGTGCAGGGCGTCGTCGTCGTGCCCTGATATCACCAGCACGCCGCTGCCGCCGAGCTGCATCAGCCGGATGTAGTCCACCAGCGGCGCGCCGGGCGCCACGACCTCGTCGGCCCAGGGGAGCAGGTCCCCGACGCTGTCGTGGTCGGTGAGCACCACGTGCGTGGCGGCGTCGCGTGCGGCGGCCAGCAGCGCGTCGGCGAGCGGGTCGGTCTCGACGCCGACGCGGACCCGGCCGCGGCGCGCGCCGTCGGGGGTCAGGACGTCCAGGGTCAGCGCGACCGGGCCGCCGATGGCGCCGTCGAGGGCGTCGTGCGGCTTCTCGAAGCGCCACTCGCCGATGCTCCACGGGCCGGCGCCGGTGAAGCGCGGCGCGTCGGGGGAGGTGAAATCGGGGGAAGTGAGGTCGGGGGAGGTGAGGGCCTGTTCGGCGGCGGCCCAGATCTGCCGGTCGGTGGTCGCCGGGTCGGTCGCCACGGCGCTCAGGATGCGCGGGCGGTCGGTGCACAGGGCCGAGGAATCGATGGCCACCAACGAGATCCGGTCCAGGCGGCGCAGGCTGGAGACGTCCATCGGGACCACGCCGTGCCGGGACAGCTCCCAGTCCAGCATCGAGGCGAACGCCTCGCGGCCCAGGCGGGCCGCCTTCGGCATCGTGGCCAGCATCAGGTCCCCGGCGCGGCCCGGGTCGCGGGTGGCGGCCAGGACGCCGGCGGCGCCCATCAGCGAGGCCAGGGCCGCGCGGTCGCCGAGCTTCTCGACGGGGCCCTCGGGGTAGGGCGCGGGGCGCTCGGAGCGGCGGCGGACCTCGGTCGGCAGGCCGGAGCCGTCGCCGACCAGCTCGCGTTCGCGGCGGCGCCAGACCGCCTGCCGGGCGCGGGCCTCGGCGAAGCGCAGGGCGTGGTGCGTGCTGTCGATGAGGATCGGCTCAGGGCCCTGGGTCAGCGCGTTGAGGGTGCTGTTGCTGACCGCGAAGAGGGCCTCGGTATGGGTGCGGCCGATGCGCTCCTCGACGGCGTGCCGGATGCGCGGCGTGGTCTCGGCGATGAGCAGCGGCACGCGCAGCGCCTGCGGGACGGCCGGCAGGCGCATGACGCGGCCGGCGACGGCGACGGTCAGGCCGACGGCGTCTGCCGCCAGGGAGATGATCGCGAGGTTGACCGGCGCGTCGGCCGAGGGGTGCTCGGGCTTGGTGCGGGAGAAGGTCTCCTCGTCGGTGTCGTGCGCTTCCTCGGCCGCTTCGATGACCTCGATGATGCCCTCGACGTCGAGCTCCTGCTCGTCGAAGTCGATCAGGATGTGCTGGGTCACCGCGTTGATCTCGGCCCAGCGCACGCCCTTGAGCTCGCGCAGGGTGCCGGTGAGATGCTCGCGCAGGCGGTGGTGCTGGTCGCCGGCGCCGGTCAGGCCCTTGACCTCGATGTGGGCCCGGCCGTCCTCGGCCCAGATCCGGCGGCGTGCGCGGCGCGGACCGGTCTCGGCCAGCCCGCGGACGGCCTCGACCGCCCCGCGCGGCCCGCCGGCCAGGGACCCGACCGCGTCGACCGCGCCCATGGTGGAGGCGGCGGCTATGCGGGCGGCGCCTGTGGCGACCCGTCCTAGACCGAACAGCATCTCAACTCCCTTTTTCGTCACACGGTTTTCACCCTAACGTTGGGCTGCGTACGAAGTGCCTATAACTTGGTGAGTCTACGGCTCGTTCGGAGCCCGACTGAGAAGGGGTGAATGTAGTGGCGGTGGCGAAGAAGGCGGCTGCGGGGGCGGTTGGGCCGCGTAGCCGGGCGGCTAGGGCGGCTGCGGTTAGCAGCACGAGCGGTGCGACTACCGACAAAGCCGAGGCGGCGACGACCGATACGAGCGACACGAGCACCACGACGGACACGAGCGACACGACAAAGGCGGAGGCCGAAAAGCCCGTGCAGTCCTCACAGAAAACTGAGCAGAAGGCCGAGCAGAAGGACCAGAAGGCCGAGCAGAAGGCCGAAGAGCCTGGCCACCGCATCTCGGTGACGATCCCGCTGGACTCCGCTGCCGTCGGCCTGGCGGTCAAGGCCGCGACGCTGCCGGTGACCGCGGTGAAGAAGGTCGCGCAGAACAGGAACGGTATCCCGGCTTACATTGCCGTCGGCGGCCTGGCGGTTATCGGTGCTGTGGAGTGGCCGGTTGCGGCGGTTGGCGGGTTGAGCCTGGCGGCTTTGCGGCGTTGGGGTCCGTTGAAGCCGGCGCCGGAATCGGGGTCGAAGCCGGAATCGAAGCAGGAGTCGAAGAAGAGCGCTTAGTTCGCCGCTTCCGCACCCCCACGGCGGAAGCGACTCATCGTTTGTGTCATCTGTTCGTCTGCCATTCGCCTGTGTCATCGCCGTTTCCGACATCAAACATCGGCGGCGATGTCGATTTGGTCGATCGGCGCTGGAGATCTGGCCCACCAACGTTCACCCGCAGCTGGTGGCCGCCACGCGCCGGTGCGTCTGTACTGCTTCGTAGAACAGCGAAGCGGAGAGGACGCATGTCGATCACATTCACCTTTCCGGCCACGATCGGTGACGCGACCCGCCTCGTTTCCGCCCTGGCCGAGCCTTGTCTGGTCGCCGCGGCGGCACTGGCCGGTGCCGGCCCGCTGGGGCAGGTGCTCGTCGCGGGCGCGGTCCGGGTGGTGCGTGGTGTGGATGTCGAGATGCGTGATGGGGAGATGCGGATCTCGTTTGGGTGAGTGGTGGGTGCTGGCTGGTGCTGGTGACTGCTGCTGAGTGCTTGCTGGTTGCTGGCTGGTGACTACTTGCTTGCTGATGACTGCTGGCTAGTGATTGCTTGCTGGGTGCTTGGGTGCTTGGGTGCTTGGGTGCTTGGGTGCTTGGGTGCTTGGGTGCTTGGGTGCTGGGTGCTGGGTGCTGCGAGTTGCGGCTTCCCTACGGAAGCCCTGCGGTCTGAAGCACCTGCTTGAGCACTGCGGGATTGGACCCGACCACCTGCGTGCCGTCGGCCGAGAGCTTGTACAGCGAGGCCGGCAGGTTCAGCTGCTTGCCGTCGAGCATCAGGGTCGGCGTGCCGCCGAGTCGCAGGGTGTTGAAGTCCGCCATGTTCTGTTGGACCAGGCCTTTGTAGGTGCCTGACGTGACGCAGGACTCGAAAGCTGGGCTGTCCAGCCCCGGGACCTGCTTCGCGACGGCGATCAGCTTCGCGGGGTCGCGGTAGCCGTCGTTCGATTCGTCGGGCTGGTTGGCGTAGAGGGCGTCGTGGTACTCGTCGAACTTGCCGACGGTCGCCGCGCACACCGAGGCCGCGCCGGACCACAACGAGCCGCTGCCGTTGCTGTTGGCGTCGATCAGCGTCACGGGGTGGAACAGGACGCGCAGGGTGCCGGCGGCGGCGTACGCCTTGTAGACCGATGACGAATCCGTTTCCAGCCCCTTGCAATAGGGACACCGGAAGTCCTCATAGATGGTCAGCGTGTGCGGCGCGGAGGCGGGGCCGAAGGCCAGAGCCGTCGGCTTGTTCGACGGATCGGCGTACTTGTCGACGACCACCGTCCCGTTCGACGGCACGCTGTACGCCTGCGGCTTGCTCGACGACGCGCTGACCGCGACCCCGACCCCGGTCGCGACGCCGAGCACCACCAGCACCGCGGCCAGGATGCCGAGGCGGCGGCGTTGGCGGAGGCGGAGGCGCTGGGCTTGCTGTTCGGCGGCTACGCGTTCGCGTGCGGACTGCTTGTTGGTTGTTTTGTTCTGAGCTGCGCTCTTCTGGCTCATCGCCCACCCTGCTTTGATCGCGGTACGAAACACCTCACAAAACGACAGAACCTACGGTTCGGCTCGGGAGGTTGCATGGCGCGATCAGGCTCGCTGTGGGGGCGCTGGTGTCGGGCTTGGGGTTCAGTGCGCTGCCGGGTGCGGTTGGTTTGTGGGTTTACGGGCGATTATTACGGCTTCGCGCATGGTTGGATGGCCTCGCAGGGGACGCAGTTCGGTTGAGCGCAGCGGGTTGCGCTGGCGGCTGGCGGTTTTCGCGTGCAAGACCGCGCCTCGGTCCGAGTCACTGCGCACGCGTTTGGTCTGGCGGGTGGCGGCCGCGTTTGGTGGGTGCGTTGAGGCCTCTGGCGGGCCTCCTCGACGAGGGGGCGACCCGTGCGTCGGGCTTGATGGCGGCGGTCCGCGACTGTTCGGCTTCTCATCCGCTGTTGCCTGCGCCGCGTTGTTTGGCGGCGGTGCTGCTTGTGGTCGCCGAGGTTCTGGGTCCCTCGCCCGCTGACGCGGCGAGGGACCCAGAACCAAACCCCCGCATGGTCCTTCGGACCCCCTCACCACATGGTCGGCCACGCGCGGCCCGTCACGATCAGCTGCCGCCATGGCAGCGGATCTCATCGGGGGCGCCAGCCTGGCAGCTGCCGCTCCGCTCACTTCTTGTAGAACAGCACCAGCCGGTAGCCGTCCGGGTCGGCCAGCTCGAACTCCAAGCCGCCGCCGGCGCGCTTCGCCGGCTCGCCTGCCGACTTGTATCCCGCTGCGACGACCTCGGCGTGGGCCTCCTGGATGTCGTCGACCTTGATGTGGACTGCTGTGGCCGTGCCCGGGGCGATCGGGCCGTCGGTGGCCGCGAACGTGACCCAGAACCAGTTCACGTACAGCGTTACCTGGTTGTCTTCGCGCTTGCCGATGCGGAATCCGAGGGTTTCGTAGAAGGCGACCGTGCGGTCCAGGTCGGCGGATTGGCAGGTGAGGCCGGAGATGCTGGCGAGCTTCATGGTGGATCCTTGTCGATGTGGTGTCTGTGTTCGGCGCTCCGTTCGGGTCGCTGTCACACTGACGCCGGGCGCGCTGCGGATGTGACAGCGGTGCCGGAGGGTGGGCGCGGCCCCTATCTTTCACCTCAGGTTGTGCGTGTCCTCGCGTTATTAATATCCGCGTTCCATCTGGCGCCCTCATCGTGAGCAGCGTGCGTATAGCCGTCATCACCGAATCGTTCCTGCCCCGGGTGAACGGGGTCACGAACTCGGTCTGCCGCGTCCTGGAACAGTTCGCCGCACGAGGGCACGAAGCGCTCGTCATCGCGGCCAAGCCGGGGCCAGAGCGGTACGCCGGGCATGAGGTCGTCTCCGTTGGGGGGTTCGCGTTGCCGGGGTACCGGTCGTTCGTCGTCGGGATGCCGATGGCGCGGCTGGTCGGGAAGTTGCGCGAGTTCCAGCCCGACGTCGTGTACCTCGCCTCGCCGTTCAGCCTCGGGTCGGCTGGGGCCACTGCTGCGCGGAAGCTGGACATTCCGTGCGTTGCGGTGTTCCAGACCGACATCGCGGGCTTCGTCAAGCGCTATGGGCTGCGCGGTACCGACAAGGTGATCTGGTCGTGGCTGCGGCGGATCCACTCGCAGGCCGACCTCACCCTCGTGCCGTCGACAGCGACACTGAAGGCGTTGGACGAGCACGGGATCCCGCGCCTGGCGCTGTGGCGGCGGGGGGTCGACGCCGAGCGCTTCCATCCGCGCTACCGGGACGAGATGCTGCGGCACGAGGTCGCGCCGGACCGGGAGACCGTCGTCGGGTACGTCGGCCGGCTCGCTCCGGAGAAGCGGGTCGAGTTGCTGGCGAACCTCAGCGGGCTGCCCGGTGTGCGGCTGCTGGTCGTGGGCGACGGGCCGGCCGAGGGCAAGCTGCGGGAGGCGCTGCCGACCGCGACGTTCACCGGGTTCCTGGACGGCCACGAGCTGTCGCGGGCCTACGCGAGCCTGGACGTGTTCATCCACACCGGTGCCGACGAGACGTTCTGCCAGTCGGTGCAGGAGGCGATGGCCAGCGGGGTCCCGGTGGTGGCACCGGCCGCGGGCGGTCCGCTGGACCTGGTCACGCCGGGCCGCACCGGGGTGTTGTACGACCCTGATTCGGTCTCCGAGCTGCGGGCCGCCGTGATGCGGCTGGCTGCGAACCGCGAGCTGCGGAACGAGTACGGGGCCAATGCCCGCGCCGAGGTCGAGTCCCGTACTTGGGACACGGTCAGCGACCAGTTGATGGGGCATCTGGAGTCGGTGGTCAGCAGCCGTAGTCGGGTCGCGGCAGCGCCGGAGGCCGGGATGATCACGACCACGGTCGAGGCCAACGCCGCCGCCGGCAAGCTCGGCGCGCGTAAGGCGGTCGCGGGCAAGCTCGGCATCGGCAGGGCTGCCGCAAGGATGGCGCCTGTTGAGAGCAAGGCTGCCGCAAGTGTGGCTGCCGCAGGCATGGCGCCTGCGGAGAGCAAGGCCGTCGCCGGCAAGGCTGCCGCTGCGAGCAACGTCGGCGCGGGCAACGGCGCCGCCGCCAAGCCCGCCAAGGACTCCGCGTCGCCGGCCGGCCTCGAAACGGCGGCGTGAATGCCCCGCCCGCAATTACTCGTCTCCATCCACGACATCGCCCCGGCCAGCGCTTCGGCCACCGAGCGCTGGCTGGCCGACCTCGACGCCCGCGGCGTCCCGGCCACCCTGCTGGTGATCCCGGGACCGTGGCGCGGCTCCCGGCTGAGCCAGAGTCCTGATCTGGTCGCCGCGCTGCACGACGCCGAGTCCCGGGGCCACGAGCTGGCGCTGCACGGCTGGGCGCACAAGGCCGGGCCGACCGGGCCGCCGCTGCGTCGTGCCGCTGCGCAGCTCCTCGCGCGCGGCGCGGGCGAGTTCGCGGCGCTGGACGTCGTCGATGCCACCGCGCGGCTGTCGGCCGGGTTGGCGGAGCTCGCCGCCCTCGGCATCGAACCGGTGGGCTTCCACCCGCCGGGCTGGCTCGCCTCTCCCGGGGCGTACCAGGCGCTGCGGCGCGTCGGGCTGCGGTATTCGTCGTCGCACCTGTTCGTCCGCGACCTGATCACCGAACGGCGCTACACGCTCCCGGCGCTCTCGCACCGTCCCGGCGGCGCCGGCGAGGTCTTCGGCGCGCGCCTGATGCACAAGTCGGCCGCCGCGATGGCCCGGCGCGGCCGGTCCTTCCGGGTCGCGCTGCACCCGGACGACCTGCTGCACCCCGGGCTGCGCGCGACCACGCTCGCCGTCATCGACGAGGCACTGGCCGCCGGCTATCGGGCCGGCACCTATTCCGGCCTCGTGATGCGCGGTGCGGCGGTTCCGATCCCGTGAGGATCGTCCAGCTCGCCAACGCCTACAGCCCCACGTCGGGCGGCCTGCGTACGGTGGTCGACGCGCTGGGCCGGGGGTACATGGCGGCGGGGCACGAGCGGGTGCTGGTCATCCCGGGCCAGCGCCACTCGCGGGAAGAGGGCGAGTCAGGGCTCGTGGTCACGCTGCCCAGCCTGCCGGTCAGCGGCGGGTACCGGATGATCCCGCGGTTCTCGCCGGTGAAGGACCTGCTGGAGGAACTGCAGCCGGACTCGGTCGAGGTCTCGGACAAGGCGACGCTGTCCGCCGCCGGCCCCTGGGCCCGCAAGCGCGGCGTCGGCGCGGTGCTGATCTCGCACGAGCGGCTGGACGCCGTCGCCGCTGCCCGCTTTCCGCACGCCTGGGCCGCCAGCCACCGCGCGCTGCAACCCGCGTTGCACCGGCGCTCGCGGCGCCTGGCGACCCGGTTCGACGCGATCGTGGTCGCCTCGGCCTTCGCCGGGCGCGAGTTCGACGGCTTCGCCGGACTGCTGCGCGAGATCCCGCTCGGCGTGGATCTGGACACCTTCCGGCCCTGCCGGGTCCCGAGTCCGGAACGCTCCGAGGTGCCCCGGGGCACCGGAGAGCACCCCTGGCAGCTGGTCTACAGCGGACGGTTGTCGACCGAGAAGAACCCGATCGCGGCCATCGCCGCCGTCAAAGCCCTGGTCGCCGACAACCTCGCGGTCCACCTCGACATCTACGGCTCCGGTAGCCAGCGCCAGCAACTGGAACGCTTCGCCGCCGACCTGCCGGTCACGTTCCACGGCCACATGTCCGACCGTGTCGAGCTGGCCGAGCGCATCGCGGCGGCCGACGTCGTCATCGCGCCGGGTCCGGCGGAGACGTTCGGCCTCACCGTCCTGGAGTCGCTGGCCTGCGGCACGCCGGTGGTCACGGCGGATACCGGCGGTGCTGGCGAGCTGCTGGCGGCCGGTGCTGGACTGACGGCTGCGTGCACCGGGGAGGACATGGCGCGTGCCGTGGCGGGGATCCTGGCCTGGCCGGAGGCGGAGCGGCGGGCTGCCGCACGGCGCCGGGCCGAGCAGTTTCCGTGGTCGGCGACTGTTGCCTCGATGCTGGACGTTCACGCTTCGCTGGCCGCGCGGGAGCGGAACCTGAGTCGGTTGAAGCGCCGGGGGCTGCGACGGCGCCGGGGCGTTTGAGGCGGTTCTCGCACTGGAGCTACACAGGCGTCTGCAAACCGTTCAGCAGCACCGCGATCAGCCGTCGCGGCTCGTAACGCGGGTCGAGATCCCGCCCGACGCACAGGTTCCCGACCCCGCGCATCAGCTCGTAGGCGCCGATGTCCGAGCGGATGTCGCCGGCGGCGACGGCGGCCTCGATCAGCGTCGTGGCGACGGGTCCGAGGCGGTCGAGGAAGTACGTGTGCAGCGCGGTGAAGGTGCCGGCGTCCGAGCGCAGGGCGTCGGCCAGGCCGTGCTTGGTGACCAGGAAGTCGGTGAACATGTCGATCCACCGGCGCAGCGCCTCGAAGGGCCTGTCGGCCTCGGCCAGCAGGGTCGGGCCGGCCGCGGCGCACTCCTCGATCTGGTGCCGGTAGACGGCGGTGATGAGGTCGGCGCGGGTCGGGAAGTGCCGGTAGAACGTGCCGACGCCCACGCCGGCCTTGGCCGCGATCTGCCGGATCGGGGCGTCCACGCCCGAGGCGACGAAGACCTCCGCGGCTGCTGCGAGCAGCGTCTGCTCGTTGCGTGCGGCGTCGGAGCGCTTGCTGCGGGGCTCCGGCTGCGTAGGAGTCACCGGCGGCTCAGTGGACTCAGTGGACTCAGTGGACTCAGTGGACTCAGTGGACTCAGTGGACTCACGGGGCACAGCGGGCTCAGTGGGCACAGGGTTCCTTCCGACGCGCGTTGACAAAGCGGAACGCGGTTCCGGATACTAACCGGAGAAGCGTTCCGTTTCAGCTTAGCCGAGCTGAACGGCAGCGCGTAGAAGGGAGTCTTCTCATGAGCGCGTTCCCCGTCCTGTCCTACAGCCCGGTGGCGCTGCCCGTCCCCGGGCGTCCGGTCGATCTCGAACTCCGCGCCTCGGCGCCCGCCGTCGGGACCGGGCTGCCGGTGATCCTGCTGTCCCACGGGCACGGCGGATCCAACAACCTGTCCTCGCTCAACGGCTACGGACCGCTCGCCAACGCCTGGGCGGCGCAGGGCTTCGTAGTCATCCAGCCGACGCACCTCAGTTCCAGGACCCTGAGTCACCGGGTCGCCGACCTGCCCGACGGGCCGCTGTTCTGGCGGTCGCGGGCCGAGGACATGACGCACATCCTCGACCGGCTGGACGTCATCGAGCAGGCCGTGCCCCAGCTGGCCGGGCGGCTCGACGCGGAAAAGGTCGCCGTCGCAGGGCATTCGCTCGGCGGCTTCACGGCCAGTGTGTTGCTGGGGGCTCAGGTCGATCCCGGCACCGGGGAGGTGGTGGATCTTACCGAGCCGCGGATCAAGGCCGGAGTGCTGCTGGCCGCTCCGGGGCGGGGCGGTGACGCGCTGAACGGTCCGCGGGCGTCCATCGTGCCGTTCTTCCGCTCGGTCGACTTCGCGACGATGACCACGCCGGCGCTGGTCGTCGCCGGGGACAAGGACGACTCGCAGCACTTCACGGACATCGGCCCGCAGTGGCACGTCGATCCGTACACCCTTGCCCCCGGTCCGAAGAGCCTGCTCACGCTCTTCGGCGCCGAGCACGGCCTCGGTGGCATCGCCGGCTACGACGCGGCCGAGACCACCGATGAGAACCCTGAGATGGTCGGGGCGGTTGTCCGGCTGACGGGTGCTTACCTGCGTTCGCAGCTGTTCCCGGGCGACGACGCGTGGCGGGTGGCGAGTGAGGCGCTGACGGTCGGTCCGGACGCGTTCGGGCACGTCGACAGCAAGTAATTCAGTCCTGATCAACCCTGAGAAAGGTTTCTATAGCCATGTCAACGACATCAAGCACATCGAATCTGGATTCTGCGATCGGTGCGGCCACTTCCATCGTCTCGGTCAAGCCGGTCGTGCTCGCCGCGCCGGAGCGTGGCGACGACCTCCAGGTGCGGGTGTCCGCGCCGGTGAGTGGCAGCGCGCTGCCGGTCGTGGTGTTCTCGCACGGCTTCGGCGGATCGCTGGACAAGTACGCGCCCTTGGCTGATTTCTGGGCCTCGCACGGCTTCGTGGTCGTGCAGCCTACGCACTTGGACTCCCGGACGCTGGCCGTCACGCCGGACGATCCGCGGTACGCGAACATCTGGCGCGTGCGGATCGACGACCTGACGCGGGTCATTGACGAGCTCGGCACGTTGGTGGCGGCCGTGCCCGGATTGGCGGGTCGTGTTGATATCGATCGCATCGCCGTCGCCGGCCACTCGTGGGGTGCGCAGACGGCAAGCACGCTGCTCGGCGCCGGTGTCCTCGACGCTTCGGGCGTTCCGGGCGAGGACTTCGCCGACAAGCGTGTGACGGCAGGCGTGTTGCTGTCGCTGACCGGAACCGGCGAGAGCCTGTCCCCGTTCGCGGCGGAGAACTTCTCCTTCATGCACCCGGATTTCAGTGATCTGACCACGCCGGCGCTCATCGTCACCGGCGACAGCGACCAGTCGCAGCTGTCCACCCGCGGCCCGGACTGGTTCACGGACGCCTACTTCATGAGCCCCGGCGCCCAGCACCTGCTGACGCTGTTCGGCGGCGAGCACTCGCTCGGCGGCATCGTCGGCTACAGCTCGGCCGAGACCACCGACGAGAACCCCGAGCGCGTCGCGCTCATCCAGCGCATCACGACCGCCTACCTGCGCACGGCGCTCGGCGTGGACGCGGGGAGCTTTGCGGCGGCCAGCGCGGCGACGACTCAGGATGCTGATGCAGTCGGGCGAATCGATTCGAAGTAGCGGGGAAATCGGTGGCGGGACCGGGTGCCACACCCGGTCCCGCCACCGTTGCTGCCTGAGGCGATGCGGATCCTCTTGGGATCCGTCGCCGGTTTCAATCGCTGCTGAGCGAGCGTGGGTTTCTCGTTCAGCAGCGGATGTGTTCAGCCCGCAGCCGGATCCAGCGCGCTGACCGCAGCCGGCGCCATCTGCGAGATCCGCTCACGCTGCGGGAACGTGCCGACCGGCACGCGTGCGACCTCCGTCGCGGTGGCGTAGTCGACCACTGACACCTGGCCGAGGTGGCTCAGCGAGACGAAGCAGTACTGGCCGTCGGCACTGGTCTGGCCCCAGTACGGCAGCGCGCCGCTGGGGTAGTTCACCATGCCGCTGGTGCTCAGGTCCGAGGTGGAGACGATCGCGGTGTAGTCGTCGATGGTGCCGACGTCGCAGAGCTTTGATCCGTCGCCGTTCAGTGCGAGCCCGTGGTGGGCCGAGTTCTTCGGGTAGTCGTCCGGCTTCATCGTCGTTCCGCCGCTGGCGTACGGCATCTGGACCGTGTTCAGGATCTTCGAGGTGTTCAGGTCGTACTTCACGAAGCCGTTCAGGTACGACAGGTCCGCGTAGAACGTGTGGCCGTCGGGCGCGATCTCGTTCGGGCGGATCCCGTGCGGGAACGTCCAGGTCTTCACGACCTGCAGCGTGCTGGCGTCCACCTTGGTCAGCTGGAACGAGCCCTTGGCCCACTCCAGGGACTGCGGCAGCGAGACGGTGCCGATGCTGGAGTTGTAGATGTACTTGCCGTCGGCGCTGTAGTCGTTCTGGTGCGGGTAGGTGCCGGTGGCGAACGTGCCCACGACGGTCCCGGTCGCGGTGTTGAAGACTTCCGCCTCCTGCGCGGTGGTCGCGGACACGACGTAGCGGGTGCCGTCGGGGGAGAGCGCGGCGTGGTCGGCGTGGAAGCCGTCGAGCCGGGTGTGCCAGAGCTCGGCGTGCGTGGTCAGGTCGAAGGCGGCGACGTCGTCCAGGTTGCCGCGCGAGACGTAGAGCGTGCGGCCGTCGGGGGAGACCGTGGCGTCGTCGACGTAGCGGTCGCCGCCCTCGACCGCGCGCACGATTTCGTAGCCGGCCAGCCAGATCGGGTTGATGTAGATCTCGAACATGCGCTGCGACAGGTCCGGGATGACGTTGATCGAGCCGAGGTTGGCGAAGGTGTGGCCGTCGATCACGCTGACCGTGCCGGCCTGGCTGTTGCCGACCACGAGCACGTCGCGCAGGCCGGTGTCGGCGGACGCGCCCGGGGCGGCGGTCAGCGAGGTGGCCGTCAGGCCGGCCGCGGTGAGGCCCGCCGCGGCGAGGATCCGGGTGAGTCGCTGGAGTCTTCGTGGCATGATTTGCTCCCAAGATCGTACTGTGGGGTAATATCGGGGCCTTGAGAACATAGAGTCGTTGCGCGGAAGAGTCCATGGCGACGCCGGATCCTGTCGCGGCGTGGCAAAAAAGCGCTAACAGCCGCTGTCGGCGATGACGTAGTAGCCCGGGCTGGTCTCCTTCAGGGTGTGGGTGACGAAGACGTTCCACAGGCCCATGTTCTGGTTGGAGCCGTCGGCGTAGGTGTAGCCGCCGGATTGGTAGGCGCGGCCGGCGACGGTCTGCGCGTAGTTGTTCGCCGTGAAGCACGCGGCTGGCGCAGAGGATGTCGGTGGCGTGGAAGGCGTAGTCGAAGGCGTGGTCGGCGGTGTCGTCGAGGGCGTGGTCGAAGGCGTCGATGTGGGAGGCGTCCCAGAGTTCAGCCCCCAGAACGTCGCCGTGTAGTACGTCGAGCAGATGTAGCTCAGGAAGTACGCGCCGGTGGACCCGCACTGCGCGGTCCCGGAACCCGGGTCAACCGCCAGCCCGTGTCCCATCCCGCTGATCGAGTACATCTCGACGGCCGGTTTCCCGTTGCCGTCGTTGTACACCGATTCCGTGGTCCCGCCGCTCAAGGTCTGCGTGCTCGACGCGGTCTGGCCGATGCCCCACGCGTTGGTCCACTGGTCGCGCAGCTCGGTGGCGTTGACCGGATAGACCGTGTAGTCCGCGGACCCCTGCCAGATCGCGACGCGCGGCCACGGCCCGTTGTATCCGGGGTCTGAGTTGCGGACCTTGTCGCCCCACTGTGCCGGCGTGAGGTTCTGGCTACTGTTCTGACACGACGAAGCGGCGGACTGCGTCGTCGCGCACTGTGCCGGCAGCCCGGAGTCGATCGCCCCGCCGGCGAACACGTCCGGATAGTCGGCGAGCAGGTCGGCGGTGAGCCCGGCGCCGGCGGACAGTCCGGTGACGTAGATCCGGTGCGGATCCGAGCCGTAGTGGCTCTCGGCGTACGACACCATCGCCGCGACGGACGCGGCTTCGCCGTTGCCGCGCGTGTCCTTCGTCGAGTCGAACCAGCTGAAGCAGGACAGTGAGTTGTTCGCGCTGGAGGTCTGCGGGAACACCACCGTGAAGCCCCACTGGTCGGCGAACTGTGACCAGCCGGAGTGGCCGTAGTAGTCGGTGGCGGTCTGCGTGCAGCCGTGCAGGGCCACGACCAGCGGGGCGCCCTGCGGCAGACTTTGCGGGACGTAGCTGTACATCGCCAGGTTGCCCGGGTTGGACCCGAAGTTCGTGACCTGATTCAGGGATGAGGCGGCGTGCGCGGGCGAGGCGCCGGAGGGGGAGAGGGTCAGGGCTGAGGCGGCCAGGGTCAGGAGTGCGGCTGCGAGCGAGGCCAGGGCGCCGCGGCGGCGGCCGGACGTTCGGGGTGTGGGGGTGCAGAGTGTGCGGGTGCGGGACGTGCGGGGCATTGCGAAACCTCCCGTTCACCGTTGGGGTGACCGGACCGTACTGCCGCTGATGCCTCCGTACGATGTCTGCGGGCCCCATATTCACGGGGCGTGCAGTGGGAACGTCAAAGGGCTGCGTCGAGGAGGATCTGCGCCAGCTCGCGCGGCTTGGAGAACATCGGCCAGTGGCCGGTGTCCAGCTCGACCAGCTGCCAGTTCCCGCGGGTGATCAGCTCGGCCAGGTCCTCGTCGAGCTCGTCTTCGGGGAAGCATTTGACGTAGGTCGCCGGGAGGTTGGCGACCGAGCGTGCCAGCACGGCGGGCTCGGTCAGGGTGGCGCCCGGGTGCGGCGTCGCGCCGGCCACGATCCGGGCGATCTGCTCCTCGGTGAGATCGTGTTCCTCGAAGTTCGCGGCCGGCATGACTGGCCAGAAACCGGCGTTCTCGGCGAGCGTCGCCTTCAGTGCCGTGCCGCCGTCCGGCATGATCGAGACGAACGGCTCGCCGTCGACGGGGACCGCGGAGTCGACGAAGACGACGCGGGCCAGCCGGTCGCCGATCCGTTCCGCAGCCTGGCCGACCGGGATGCCGGAGTAGCTGTGGCCGACCAGGACCACGTCGTGCAGGTCCTCACCCTCGACCAGGTCGACGATGTCCTGGACGTGGGTCTGTTGCCCGGCCGGGACGCCCTGCTTCTCCGCCAGGCCGGACAAGGTCAGCGGGTGCGCGCCGTGGCCGGCCGCGCGCAGGTGGGGCGTCACGTCGTCCCAGGCCCACGCGCCGAGCCGGGCTCCTGCGACCAGAACGAAATCTGCCATGGCTGCACGGTATCGGAGCGGCTGGGGCTCCTGGCGACCGGTTTTACGACAGGCCTTAGGCGCGCTTGCGGCCGACTGCGGCGTAGGTGATCTCCTGGCGGTCCTCGGGGACCGGGCCGTCGGGACGCCACTCGGCCAGCAGTACCAGGCCCGGCTCCACCAGCTCCACGCCGCGGAGCAGGGTCATGACCTCGGTCGAGGTCCGCACCCGGCACGGCATCGACGAGGCCTGATACGCGGCCTGCACGGCGTCCCCGATCTCCGGGGCGAAGTCCGGCGTGCCGTGGCTGATCGCCAGGTAGCTGCCTTCGGGCACGGCGTCGAGCAGGGTGCTGATGAGCTCGGCGGGGTTCTCGTTGTCCGGCATGAAGTGCAGGATCCCGATCAGCAGGACCGCCACCGGCCGGGTGAAGTCGATGACGTCGGTCAGCGTCGGGTCGGCCAGGAGCTTGCCGGGCTCGCGGGCGTCGGCGTGGATGAAGACGGTGCGGCCGTGGTCCTGGTCGGCCATCAGGACCCTGGCATGCGCCAGCACGATCGGGTCGTTGTCTATGTAGGCGACCCGGGAGTCCGGGGACACCTTCTGCGCTACCTCGTGGGTGTTCTCCTGCGTCGGCAGGCCGGTCCCGATGTCGATGAACTGCCGGATGCCGGACTCGGCGAGGAAGCGGACCGCGCGCCGCAGGTACTCGCGCTGCTCCCGACACGTGTCGCGCATCCCCGGGTTCCCCTTGAGGATCCGCGCCGCGGCCTCGCGGTCCGCCGGGAAGTTGTCCTTGCCACCGAGGAAGAAGTCGTATACCCGAGCGATGTGCGCCACGGACGTGTCGATGGTGGTCGGCAGCCAGTGCCCGACCCCTTCGACACCGTCCTGACGCTGGCCGTTCTCAGACATGCGAACCTCCACCTCGGCGGCCGGCCCCGTACGCGGCGGCCCGTTGGAGAGCCAGGATACTGTGCGCCGCATCACGTCGCCGGAGGCGGTGCCTACGGCTTGGCGACCTCGGCAGCGAGCTGGTCGACGCTGCCGGTGAACTGCACGGTCTCCGAGTTGAACGGCTTCACCGCGGCGACGCCCGCGCTCTTGGCGTTCGCGCCGGGAGTCTCGAACCTGCCGTTCGGGCCGCCGACCACGTAGAAGTGGCCCGGCGAGTATTGATGGAGGAAGAGCACCGTCGCCTCGCCGACCTTGAACAGCGGGTCATCCTCCGTCGAGACCGGCGTGCCGTCCGACATCGATCCACCGGTCTGGTGGATCGTGATGGCCGAACCCGCCACGGTGGTCTTCGCCTTGTCGGCGAGTACTTTCGAGACGGCGAACGTGAAATCTGTGGACGGGCTATCGCCCGACGTCGTCTGCTTCGCGACCGCGGTGAAGGAGCCTGCGACCACGAGGTTGCTGTGGGCTGTCAGGTCATGGATGTCGTTGTAGTGCTCCGCCCACGAGACCGCAGACTGTTGGTGACTCGCCGACGACGAACACGCTGCGAGGAGGGACCCCATGATGATGATCCCTGAAGCGGCGAGAGCCTGGCTGCACCTGGACATGGCCTGAACCCCCTTGGCTGCGTTCGAGCATGGTGGGGCTCAGGGCGCATGTCAATGCTCTAAGTTTCTTCCTCAGATCACTCTGCGGGCGCGCCGCCGGCGGCGACGTCGACCACCCACGTGACGCCGAACCGGTCGGTGAGCATTCCGTAGGCCGGGGCCCATGGCGAGGGCTCCAGCTTCTGCAGGATGGTGGCGCCGTCGGCCAGCTTCTCCCAGACCGAGGTCACGTCGTCGACGGTCTCGCCGCGGACGGACTCGAAGAAGGGGGTGACGCCCTTGTCGTAGGGGCGGTCGGCCGGGACGTCGAAGGCCATGATGGCGAAGCCGCTGGGGGCTGTGACCTGGCCCCACATGATCAGTTCTGCCTCCTCGGGGGTCTGGGCGGCGTGCATGGCGCCGTAGGTGATGACGGTCAGTTCGCCGTCGAAGACGTCGCGGTAGAACTCCAGCGCTGCTCGGGCGTCGCCGCGGAAATTGACGTGGGTTGTGGATTTGATGCTCATGGCAGGAACTTTTGCAGCAGTAGCGGCCAGGTTGTGTCCTCTACTCGCGGCATGATGGAAGACATGCCGAAGACCTCCGCACGGTTGTTGTCCCTGTTGTCCCTGTTGCAGGCGCGCCGGGATTGGCCGGGTGCGGACCTGGCCTCGCGGTTGGAGGTGAGTGCGCGGACGGTGCGGCGCGACGTCGACCGGCTGCGGGAGCTCGGGTATCCGATCGCGACGGTGAAGGGGCCGGACGGCGGCTACCGGCTGGGCGCCGGGTCGGAGCTGCCGCCGCTGCTGTTCGACGACGACCAGGCCGTCGCGCTGGCCGCCGCATTGCAAAGCGCGGTGGTCGGCGGCGGCGGGATGGAGGAGGCCGCGATGCGCGCGCTGAACACCGTGCGGCAGGTGATGCCTTCGCGGCTGCGGCGGCGGGTCGACATGTTCCAGGTGACGGCGATCGGCACGGCGGCGGCCGCGGTCGGCGTGGAAGTGCTGATGACGCTCAGCGCTGCGGTCCACGCCCGCGAGGTGCTGCGCTTCGACTACGCCGACGCCCCACGAAAGGCCGAGCCGCACCACCTCGTGACACGCGGCGGCCGCTGGTACCTTGTGGCGTGGGACCTCGACCGCGACGACTGGCGCGTCTTCCGCGCCGACCACATCAGCCCGCGCACCCCGAACGGCCCGCGCTTCACCCCGCGCGAGGTGCCAGGCGGCGACGTGGCCGCGTTCGTCACCAGCCGGTTCCAGGGCAATGACGGTACAGGCGGCGCTGGCGGTACCGACGGCACAGGCGGCGTCGGCGGCTGGCCCTGCCGCGGCGAAGTGATCCTCCACGCGCCGATCGCCGCCGTGGCCCCGTTCGCCCCCTTCGCCCACGACGCCGTCGTCGAGGAGCTGGACTCGGAACGCTGCCGACTCGTGCTGGGATCGTGGTCCTGGCCCGCACTGGCCGCGGCGATCGGCGTGTTCGACGCCGACGTCGAGGTCGTCGGGCCGCCGGAGCTGAAGGCCGCGTTCGCCTTGCTGGCACGCCGATACGCCGCGGCTTAGCCCGGAAACCGGAAAGCAGCGAGGCCCGGCCGGCGAACCGCCGACCGGACCCCACTAGCGTCAACATTCAGAAAAGCGCAGCTGTCGATCTACTGTGAGAACACCTCCAATTCCGAGAGCTGACCGGCCGGCCAGCCGGTGTTCGCGGTGAACGTCAGCTTCACGTACCGCACGTTCGCGGCCGTGAACGTGGCGCTCGCCGTGTTCCCCGTGCCGGGGTCGAAGGTGTAGCCCGCCGACGGCGCGAGCGTCGTGTAGTTCGTGCCGTCGGTGCTGCCCTGGATCAGGATCGTCTGCGTGCGGGTGCCCCACGCCGAGGACGGCGGGAGGTCCATCACGACGCGGCTGACGCTGTGCGAGGCGCCGAGGTCCACCTGGAACCACTGCGGGAAGGCGTTGTCGGTGCTCTCCCAGTAGGAGCTGGTGTTGCCGTCGACCGCGTTGGCGGGCCCGTAGTTCTGCGTGGTGCCGCTCGCGGTCGCCGGCTGGTTCAGCGCCAGGTTGGCGTTGCCGCTGGTGGTGCCGGTGCCCGACAGCGCCACCGTCAGGGGGCTGCTGGGGGCGTTGCTGGCCACCGACAGGGTGCCGTTCGCGGCGCCGGACGCGGTCGGGGTGAAGGTCACCTGGACCGCACAGGAGGCGCCGGCGGCCAGGGAGCTGCCGCAGTTGTTGGTCTGTGCGAACGGTCCCGTGACGCCGACCGAGGAGACGGCCGCCGCGACGCTGCCCGGGTTGGTCACCGTCACGGTCTGCGCGCCGCTGGTCGAGCCGACCGCCTGGTTGCCGAACGACACGCTCGACGGGCTCGCCGTCAGGGCGCTGGGGTTGCCGGTCGAGGAGCCGCCGGGGAAGATCTGGAACTCGGACAGCTGCGCCGCGCTCCAGCCGGTGTTGGCGGTGAAGCTCAGCCGCACGTACCGGGCGCTGGTCCCGGACGGCAGCGCGATGGTGACCGTGTTGCCGGACGACGGGTTGAACGTGTACCCGGCCGAGCCGACGATCTGGCTGTAGTTCGTCCCGTCGGTGCTGCCCAGCACGGACAGCGTCTCGGTGCGGGTGTTCCACGCCGAGGACGGCGGCAGGTTCAGCGTCGTCGAGCCGATCGGCTGCGTCGAGCCCAGGTCCACCGTGATGGTCTGCGGGTAGCCCGCGCCGTCCTGGCTCTCCCAGTAGCTGCTGGTGTTGCCGTCGGTCACATTGGACGCCACGAACGAGGTCTGCGTGCTGCTCGCGGTGGCCGGCTGCCCCTGCGCCAGGTTGGTCGAGGAGGTGATGCCGCGCCCGGACAGCGCGACGCTCAGCGGCCCGCCGGGAGCGCTGGTCGAGACGGTCAGCGTGCCGGTGGCATTGCCGCCGGTGGTCGGCTTGAACGTCACCTGCGCGGTGCAGGAGGCGCCGGCGGCCAGCGAGCCGCCGCAGTTGTTGGTCTGCGTGAACGGCCCGGTGGCGCTGATCCCGGACAGCGCCGCGGCGCTGGTGCCCGGGTTGTTGATGGTCACCGACTGCGGCGCGCTGGTCGAGCCGGAGTTCACGTCGCCGAAGTTCAGGCTGCTCGGCGTGGCGTGCAGGGCGCCGGGCTGCACCGGGTCCGGGAACGTGGTGAGCACCGGGGTGGTGCTCCAGCCGGAGTTCCCGCTGCCGAGGTTGAAGGTGTAGGCGCCCGCGACGTTGCCCGGGTAGCTGTTGTTGTAGGTGCCCGCGACGCCGATCCCGCTCGCGGTCACGCCGCTCACGCTCGCCGCGCCGCCGGTCTCGGCCTGGAACACCGTGGTGCCGGTGTTCTGCACGTTCACGTTGCTGATGTTCAGGCCGTTGGCGAGGTGGCCGGTGCCGTCGCCGCCGACGATCTCGAAGGCCTCATAAGGGCTGTCCAGGATCGCGCCGCCGCTGTAGTTGATCGTGACGTTGCTGAAGTCCGAGTTGTACGGGTCGAACTGGACGGCGCCCATCACGTGGCTCCAGTTCGGGTTGTACGCGCCGGCCCGGATCAGGTAGTTGCCGGAGACGGTGATGGTCCCGGACAACGGGGAGAACGGCTGGAGGAACGCCTCGTTGGAGATGGCCAGGCCGCTGCCCAACGCGTTGTCGTCGGCGATCACGTTGTTGGAGATGGTGTTGTTGGAGCCGCCGTAGTCGGCGATCCCGTTCGCCAGCGTGGGCGCCACGATCGTGTTGTTGCTGAACGTGATGCCGGAGTCGGCGGTCGGGTAGGACCAGATCGCCAGCCCGTCGTCGCCGGTGCCGCGGATGAAGTTGTTCTTCACGGTGTTGTTCGTGGCGTTGCCGTTGAAGTTCAGCCCGTCGGCGTCCGTGGACTCGATCACGCTGTTCTCGACGGTGCCGTTGCTGTTGCCGTACTGGAGCCAGA
Organism: Catenulispora rubra; assembly: GCF_015356825.1. Lineage (GTDB taxonomy): Bacteria > Actinomycetota > Actinomycetes > Streptomycetales > Catenulisporaceae > Catenulispora > Catenulispora rubra. The sequence continues at coordinate 25,143 of NZ_JAACYW010000033.1, forward strand.
ACCCGACGTTGGTGTCCTGGATCCACAGCCCGTTCACGGTGAAGCCGCTGCCCAGCGAGCCGTCGATGCCGTTCGCCGAGCTGTCGTCATGGCGTCCGACGGTGTTGCCGAGGATCGCGAAGCCGCTGAGGTTCACCGGCCCGGAGACCGACGAGCTGTTGTGGATGAACATGTTCGTCTTGATCTGCGAGTACCAGTTGCCGGCCCCGGCGATCGTCGCCTTCTGGGTCTGGATCGCGTTGTTCACCAGGTAGGTGCCCGGCGGGATCCACACCGAGGTGTTCGCGTTGTTCGCGGCGGTGATCGCGGTGTTGAAGGCGTTGCTGGAGTCGGCGGCGCCGGTGGGGTCGGCGCCCTCGCTGGTCACGGATATCGAGCCGGACGGCTGGGTCGCCGCCGCCGGGGCGTTCCAGAAGTCCGCGACGTCGATCGTGTAGGGCACCGCGGTGTCGGTCGAGTCGACCTGCAGCTTCACGACCGTGCCCTGCGGCAGGGTCTGGCCGAACATCATCCGCGCGTCGTCGAAGAACTTGTGCGTCTTGCTGCCGGTGATGCCGCCGGTGCTGATGTAGCTGTACGCCGAGGTGAGCGAGAGCTCCTTGCTCTGCTTGGTGCCGTTGACGTACACCGACAGCGAGCCGGACGCGCCCTGGTTGAGGTTGTAGTGCACGTCGATGGCGTTGGCGGCGCTGGACAGCGTGAACTGCACGTACTGGCCGGACCCGGTCAGCTGCACGGCCTCCCGGCCGGAGGCCTCGCTGGCGACGGTGCCCTGGGCGAAGCTGGGGCCGAGCAGGGAGCCGGTGTTGGTCGAGGCCTCGGCCTCGTACTCGGTGAACGGCAGGCTCACGCCGGTGCCGCTGGGCACGCTGAAGGGGGACTGGGCCCAGTACGGCGGCGTGCCGGGGCCGTTCATGGCGTGCGCGGGCCCGGCGCCGACCAGCAGGGTCATGCCGGCGACGGCGCTCGCCGCGGCCGTGGCCAGCGCGGTCAGCCGTCTGCGCAGGGGTGGGGCGGAGATGCGGTGTCCGATGACACTCATGCGTCCTCCAGGGCGATTGGTGGATGTGCCTTGTGGGGTGGATCGCACGGCACATCGTTGCAAGGGCGACAGGTGATTGCAAGACTCTGACAGCTCCACGAAATATCACGTTCATTCAACGGAACTCGTGGATCATCGAGTGGAAACGCTGGCCTGCGGGGAGAACGGCGGTCGGGCGCCGGGGCGATGGCGGGCTCGGTGTTCGACCCGGCGATGAAACAAAGCCCGGGCGCCGAGCGGGGCGCTGCGTGACAGGCCCGCGAGGGGGTCCCCGGCGGTCACGCGAGGGCGTCTCGGCTGGGGCTACTTGCCGAACTGCTCGCCACGAACTATTTTCGCGGCCACCAGTGACCACCGCCGACGCCAGCCCACCGCCGACGCCAGCCCACCACCGAAGACAGACGACCCCCACAGCCGGCGAGGAGCCGCGCATGTCCGTAGTCTCGCCGCCGCCTCCCGTCCGGGCCCGGCTGGAGCAGCAGCGCCTGCGCGGCGGCGCTTTGGGGCTGCTGGACATCGCCGGGTCGACGATGGCCAACATCGGGCCGGCGATGAGCTTCTACTTCAGCTTCGGGTTCCTGGCCACGGCCTCCGGCGTCGCCTCGCCGCTGACGATCATCGCGGCCGGCGTCGCCGTCGCGCTGCTGGGGAACACGCTGGCGCAGTTCTCGCGTGCGCATCCCTCCGCGGGCAGCTTCATCACCTTTGTCGGGACCACGTTCGGCGGTGCGAGCGCCGTGGCGACCGCGCTGCTGGCCGCGCTCGGCTACATCATCGGGATCTCGGCGGTGATCGCGGTGTCCGGCGGGTTCCTGGCCACCACGCTGGAGTTCTACGCGGGGTGGAGTCCGCCGTGGGTGGTGTGGACGCTGGTACTGACCGCGGCCTCGGCGGCGCTGATCGTGCGCGGGATCGTGCTGTCGACGAAGGTCGCAGGGTTCTTCTTCGCGGTCGAGTTGGTCATGCTGCTCGTGGTGTCGGTCGCGGCGATCGTCAAGCACGGCGGCCATCTGTCGGCGGCGCCGTTTCTGCCCAGCCACATCAAGGGCGGGATGTCGGGGCTTGCTGAGGGTTTCCCGCTGGCGGTGTACCTGTTCATCGGGTGGGAGAACTCGGCGGCGCTGGCCGAGGAGAGCGAGAATCCGCGGCGGGACGTGGGGCGTGCGGTGTTCTCCTCGGTCGCGGTGATGTCGCTGAGCTACGTGCTGTTCGCGTACGCGACGGTCACCGGGTTCGGATACGACGTGCACAAGGTCGGTGCGGCGGACGTGCCGTTCATCGTGGTGGCACGCGGGACGCTGGGGGTTCTGGCGTTCCTGGCGTACCTCGCGGGGCTCACCTCGACGGTCGGCTCGCTCATTGCCGGCGCCAACTCGCAGACCCGGCTGCTGTTCAACGCCGGGCGGGAGCGGCTGTTCCCGGCGTTCCTGGGGTACGTGCACCCGACGCGGCGCACGCCGACGAACGCCATCCTCACGTTCATCGCCGCCGCGTTGGTGATCATCGGCGGCTGGGGGCTGGGGCACCTGATCGGAGGCGGCGGGGGAGCAGGGCACGGGGGACCGATGGACGCCACCGTGTTCTTCGCCGAGGCCTCGTCGATGGGATCGATCCTGATCCTGCTGGTGTACCTGGCGGCGAACGTCGCGCTGCCGTTCTACTACCGCAGGTACCGGCCCACGGAGTTCCGGGTGGTACGGCACGTCGTGCTGCCGGCGCTCGGCGCGGCGGTGATCGTCGTGCCGCTGTACTTCCTGGTGAAGCCGGGGCAGCCCGCGCCGTACAGTTGGTTCCCGTATGTCTCGCTCGCCCTGCTGGTCGCCTCGGTGGCGTACGCGGTCGTGCTGACGCGGCGCGACCCGGCGCTGGGCGAGCGGGTCGGGGCGGTCGTCGCCGACGGTTATGAGGAATGAGTGAGCGTTTCGACCTGCGCGGCTACCGCTCGCCCCGCGATTTAGAGTGTCTAGCGTGGCGAACTCTGCGGGTAAGTTCGGGCCCTACCCGGCGCCGGCCTCGGCGGCGCCGGCCCGCGGCGCGACCACCGCCCGGCTCCCGGTCCGGCAGCAGACCGGCGCCGAGCTGATCCGCTCCCGGATAGCACTGCGGGTGCGACTCGGGGTGCTCGCTCCCGGCGAGCGCCTGCCGGACACCGGCGTCATCGCCGAGGAACTCGGCATGAGCGAGATGACGGTGCGCCGCGCCCTGGAGACGATGTGCCAGGACGGCCTGCTGGACCGCCGGCGCGGGCGCGTCGGCGGCACGTTCGTCGCGTCGAACTGGGACGAGATCGCCGCGGCCTTCCGCGACGAGGAGCAGGCGGCGTCACTGGAGGACTTCCATCTGCTGCTGGAGTGCGGGCTGGTCGCGCGCTCGGCGGACGAGCTGCCGCCGGACTGGGATTCCGGGCTGCTGGCCGTGGTCGACGAGATGAACGCCGCGGACGACCATGCGGAGCTGCTGCGCTTGGAGACGTGCTTCCATCTCGGGTTGGCCGAGGCGCTGGGGAACGGGATGGCCGGCGAGGAAGTGGCGGATCTGCTCGGGCGGCTGTGTTTGTTGGCGGCGGTGCCGGCGGCGGAGCTGCTGCAGGAGCGGAACAAGCATCATGCTGATTTGCTCGCCGCGCTGGAGCTGGGGCGGTTGGACGCTGCGGTGGGGGCGGTGAAGGCGCATAGCGGGGCAGGCGGGGTCTAACCTCCCGCCGGCGCCCACACGACGTCATCCGTCGCCGGCAAGGTGGTGACGGTCTGCGCGCCGTGCACCAACGTTGTCGAGGTCATGGTCGCCGTCCGGCTGTAAACGTCCACCGTGCCGACGCGCTGGGCCACCCAGCCGTCCGGTCCATAGTCGGCCTGCAGGATGCCGGTGCCGATGCTGACCCAGTGCCCTGACTGAAGTCGGCACACGATCGGCGCGATGCTCGCCGAGGCTGAGGCCGAGGCTGAGGCCGAGGGGCTCGGGGTGGGCTGGTTCGGTATGGCGCCCGGGCAGCTCGACGCGTTCGGCGTCAGCGACGCGTACGCGGTGCCCGACGTATCGAACCAGAGTCCTTCGGTCCAGTATCCGTATGGGCCGCCGCCGGTCGGCACCTGCGGCAGGGCGACCGCGCCGGTGGTGGCGTCCACGACGACGGCGGTCTCCATGCCGCCGCACGCGCCGGCCCTGAGGTACTGCGAGAAGGCCAGCCGGCGGCCGGTGGGGTCGCTGCCGTAGAGGCGCAGGGCGCCGTCGATCTGGCTCTGAGTCTGGGGTGTCGAGCGGCTGAGGTCTGCGTTGCCCAGTTCGGTCGCCTGGAACTCGGCGTTGACGCGGTACAGCACTTGGGGTCCGCCCCCGTCGCTCCCGCCCGCGTTCCCGTACGAGACCACGAGTCCGGTCGGCGAGACCGCCCCCAGCAGCAGGAAGTCGGTGTCGATTCCGATGGAGGGGATGCCGGTGACCGGCCGGGACGCGGGTGCGCCGAGACCGGAGGCCGGGAACACGATCAGGCGCGGCGTCGCAGTGCCCTGCTGGCCCCCGGCGTCCGCGGCGGCCACCGAGGCCGCGTGCCCGCCGACGAACGCGATGCCGGCGCAGCCCGGGCAGCCGAAGACCCGCAGGACATGGGACGCGGGCTGGAACACCTCGACCGCGTCCGAGGTCAGCCAGGCCAGCTGGGTCCCGTCCGGCGACCACACCAGGTCGGTGACCGGGTGATCGCCGGCGAGGGCGGGCGCCAGGCTGGACGGGGCGTCGTCGCCGCAGCGCAGATACACCGCGGAGCCGACCGAGTAGGCCAGCGCGGGACTCGTCGCGCTCTTGGCGCTCTCGGTATTCCCGGTGTTCCCGGCGCACGGGGTGGGCACGAGGCGCTCGATGCTGTAAATGCTCCACAGCTCGATGAGGCTGGTGTTCGCGGCACCGCCGGATCCCGTCAAGGCCGGCTCCGGCGTGGTCAGGGCCAGGAACCGGCCGTTCGGGCTGAACGCGATCGAGGACACCGCGGTACCGGCCTGCGGGTAGAGGAAGGCAGCCGTCTTCCGGGTGTGCGGATCCAGCAACGCGAGGCCTTCGTCTTCGTTGGCCACCGCCATCAGGTTGCCGGCCGGGCTGAACGTGCCCAGGTAGTTGTTCCGGTTGCTGTCGGACAGGTTCACTCCCAGCTCGGTGAAGGTCTCGGTCGACGAGTCCCACAGCCAGGCCGCGGGGTAGGTGACTGGATAGTTGCTGGTGGTGTCCGCGCTGGAGCCGAACGACGGGTACTCGGTGATCTGCCCGGCGAGAAGGAGATGCGATCCGTCGGAGTCGAACGATGCCGAGGACACGTAGGCGTTCAGGCCTGTGGTCCCGTTCGGCAGCGTCGGGACGATCGTGAGGGTCCTGGTGATCCGCATCGAGCGGACATCCCAGAGCTTGGCCACGCCGTTGTTGTCGGCCACCGCCAGGGTCGTGCCGTTGCCGGAGTAGGTCACGAACCGGGCGTCTCCCCCGAACTCGGCTTGGTCGTCCGCGACGTAGACCGAGGCGTGGGTCGCCGTGTCCATCAGCACGAAGTTCTTCAGGCCGGCGACGGCCAAGGTCTTTCCGTCTGGGCTGTACGCGAGGCTTCGCACTCCGTTGGTGGTCAGCGGGAAGGAGCCGGTCACCGTGCGCGTGGCGGGATCCACGAACCCGATCTCGGTGACTTCTTCTCGGGCCTCCGTCTGCTGGTAGCCCACGGCGAGGGTCCGGCCGTCGGGGCTGAACGCCAGGGCGAGGGCGTTGATGGGCTGTGGGTTTTGAGGGGCGGGTTCCAGCGTCGCGCTCACCGTGCCGGTGGCGGCATCGCGTAGTTCGACCTTGTCGTTGTTCAGGATGTCGGCCAGCGTCTTGCCGTCCGGGCTGTAGGTCAGGGCGGCGACCGTGCCGTTGGCGGTGGCCCGGGCGACAGTGCTCGGCGAGATCGTCGTCGACACCGCGGCCACGGTGGCCGGTTTCTCGCTGCCCGAAGCAGGCCCGGACGTCCCGCGTCCCGCGGAGTGGCCGGTGACGACGATGGCGACGGCTGCGGCCGCGAGGGCGACGACGGTCAGGCCCGCGGCCAGAGTCCGCCCTCTTAACCCACTGATACGCACCATGGCGGTTCCCCTCAATGAGCCCAGTCCGCCGGGAAGGTCGGCGACGTCACCCGGGTGAAGGTCGTGCCGTAGACGCCGCCGGTGTACCAGGGCAGGCCGGCCGAGCCGACGATGTGGAAGTCCCGGCCGTTGTCCGTCAGCACCTCCGAGGCCTCATGGCCGTCCGTCTGCCAGCTCACCTTGACGTCGAAGGTGCAGTCGCAGCCGGAATCGCGGACGGCAAGCAGCAGGACCGCCGGGTTGGTGTTGGTGACGTAGTAGTACTGCGGCGGACCGCCCGCCGAGTTCTGCCCGCCGCCGGGGGAGAACGGCACGGTCACCGGTGCTGCGGAGTCGAGGTCCGTCTCGTACTGGCTGACCGTCCCGCTGCCCTGGCCGCCGAGCGCGAGGATCCCGATCACGCCGGTCGTGACGTTAGGTTTCCGGCTGCGCATGATGACCTGTGGCGCGCTGACGGTGATCGCGTCGATCCCGGTGGTCTGCAACGGGATCTCCACGATGGCCACGCCGGCCGGGGTCAGACTTGTCCGGTGCGTCACGGCCGCCGTCAGGTCGGCCGCCGACCCCGGCACGTAGTAGCCGACGGAAGACGTGACGACGGCCACGCGGCAGCACCACCCGGCGGTCGCCTCGAGAGTCTCCGGCGCCGGCTTGGCCGGCGAAGACGGTGCCGCGTGGTCGGAGCCGGTGCTGGACGAGGTGTGCCAGAACTTCTGCGACAAGAGCGAGTCGCCGGGCGCGACCATGGCGACGACGAGGTTCCCTAATGCCGTCATCACGAGCACACCCGTGGCGGTGCGCAGCGCGATCCGCATTCTGCGGCTCCGCGTCGGTACCGGGTTGCCGTCGGCGTCCCTCTTGGTGCGCTTGGCGGTGAGCAGCCGTCGCCATTCCTCTTCATCGGGCGGCACATTGCCTTGCCCCGACAGATTCGTCAGTGCCTTGGCCACGCGCATCAGTCTCTGGATATCTTCGGGTTTGCGCGTTCCGTCGAACCAGGCTTCGAATTCCTCTTCCGGAACTTCGGATGCGACGGCGAGCAGCGAGCGATCATAAGGCGTCGGCGCGCTCCTGAGATGATCGATCGCCTGGCTCTCGAGCTGCTGTAGGGAATCGGTGAACTCGGACGTCTTCGCGCCGACCCGGCCGCGCCAGTGGATCACTGTCCCCCCTCGAGACGTGTCTTCCACACATTACTCGGGTCCAGTGTGGGGCAATAGTGATTCCATTTCTGCGGTCGATGTTTTTTTGTGACAAAGGGTGATCGGTTGTCTGGCGGGCATCTTTTCGGCGACAATGCCGTGCGATGGTGATGACACGTCGTTGAAGCACCATCGCCCGGTCTTGGCGGTCCGCCCGCTGCCGATTCGCCCCGCGCGGCCCGCCGAGCCCTTGCCCGGCGCCGGAAGCTGCCCGCACGCGACCCGGCGCCGCCGATATTTGCTCACGCCGACCCATTACCCCTTGTTTATCTGCTCCCTGTGAGCTAATTTCTCGGCAAGACCGCGGCCCCGCTCTGAATCCCCCTCATCCGCCTGCCGTCGAGGAGCAGCCATGTCCACCATGGATCCCCCGTCCACCGCGCCCGCGCCGTCGGCCGCCGAGTCCGAGCCGGGTGGTGACCGCCTGCGCGGCGGTTCGCTGGGTTTGCTCGACATCGCCAGTTCCACCATGGCCAACATCGGGCCGGCGATGAGCTTCTACTTCGGGTTCGGGCTGCTGGCCACCACGGCCGGGGTGGCCTCGCCGCTGACCATCGTCGTCGCCGGGATCACCGTCGCGCTGCTGGGGAACACGCTGGCGCAGTTCTCGCGGGCGCATCCCTCGGCCGGCGGGTTCATCACGTTCGTGGGCAAGACTTTTGGGCCGACCAGTGCGGTCACCACCGCGCTGCTCATCACCGCCGGGTACATCATCGCGATATCGTCGGTCATCGCGATCTCCGGCGGGTTCCTGGAGAACACGCTGCACTACTACTTCCACTGGAACGTGCCGTGGATCCTGTTCACGGTCGTGCTCACCGGGCTCGCGGTGCTGCTGATGATCCGGGGCGTCGGGGTCTCCACCAAGCTCGCCGGGTACTTCTTCGCCATAGAGATGCTGGTGCTGGTCGTGGTGTCGGTGTGGACCATCGCCAAGCACGGGGCGCACCTGTCGCTCAAGCCCTTCGAACCGAGTCACGTCAAGGGCGGCATGTCAGGGCTCGCCGAGGGCTTCCCGCTGGCGATCTACATGTTCGTCGGGTGGGAGAACTCCGCGGCGCTCGCCGAGGAGACCGACAATCCGCGCCGCAATGTCGGGCGGGCCGTGTTCTCCTCCATCGGGATCATGTCGGTGGGATACGTGGTCTTCGCCTATGCCACCGTCACCGGCTTCGGGTACGACGTCGACAAGGTCGGTGCCTCCGATGTGCCGTTCATAGACGTCGCGCACGGGACGCTGGGCATCCTGGCCTTCTTCGCGTACATCGCGGGCCTGACCTCCACCCTCGGCTCGCTCATCTCCGGCACGAACTCCCAGACCCGCCTGCTGTTCAACGCCGGACGTGAGCGCCTGTTGCCGGCCTTCCTCGGCCGCGTGCACCCGGCGCGGCGCACGCCGCTGAACGCGATCGTCGTCTTCGTCTCGGCGGGCATGCTGATCATCGGCGGCTGGGGCCTGCTGCACATCATCGGCGGCAAGGGGACGATGAACCCGGTGAACTTCTTCGGCGAGTCCTCGACCATGGGCACCATTCTGATCCTGCTGGTGTATCTGGCCTCGAACCTCGCGCTGCCGTTCTACTACCGCAAGTACCGGCGCGAGGAGTTCCACGTCGTCAAGCATGCGGTGCTGCCGCTGATCGGGGCCGCGGCGATCGTCGTGCCGCTGTACTACCTGGCCAAGCCGGGGCAGGCCACGCCGTACGACTGGTTCCCGTACCTGGCGCTCGGCATGTTGGTGCTGGCGCTGGTCTACGCGGTGATCCTGGTCCGACGCGATCCGGGCCTGGGAGAACGGGTCGGGTCGATCGTCGCCGACGCGGAGTGACCGGCGAGGAGTGAAGAAGGTGAACAAGCCGGGCGGCACCTCCCCCGAGGAGTGCCGCCCGGGCTCATGGCCTCATGGCCTCATGGCCGTCAGGTGGCCAGGCGCTGGAACTTGCTGGCGTGGAAGACCAACGGGGGCACCGTCCCGTCGGCGTCCAGGTCGAGGACCCGGAACAGGATGATGTCGTGGTCCCCGCCCGGGTGCACGGACTCGATCTCGCACTCCAGCCAGGCGCTCGCGCCCTCGACGAAGACCGCGCCGTCCGCGCTCGTGCGGTAGTCCAGCGAAGCGAAGCGGTCCCCGCTCTTCGACGACAGTTGGCGGACCGCCGTCTCCTGGTGCGCGCCCAGGACGCTGATGCCGAGGCGCGGCAGCGTGCGCAGCAGCGGCCAGGTCGTCGAGCGGACGTCGGCGCACACCGAGACCAGCGCGGGCGCCAGCGACACCGTGTTGAACGAGCTCGCGGCCAAGCCCACCGGGACGCCGTCCACGAGGGCGGCTATCGCGGTCACGCCGGTCGGGAACGCGCCGTAGACGCGTCGCAGTTCCTTGGGATGGTGGGAGGCGGCGGTGGTGAGGTCCTGGACAGTCATCGGTTCTCCCGTCTCGCCCACTCCTCGGCCAGCAGCCGGTAGGAGGCGACGCGGTCGGCGTGGTCGTGGGTGATGGTGGTGACGATCAGCTCGTCCGCGCCGACCGCGTCGCGCAGCACCTCCAGCTGGTCCGCGACCTGCGCCGCGGTCCCGACGAACTGGGTCTCGACCCGGTCGGCGACCAGCTCGCGGTCGGCCTCGCTCCAGGGCAGGGCGCGCGCCTCCCGCGGCGTCGGGAACTGGATCGCGCCCTCGGCGGTGCGGATGCTGCGCACCCACGGGCCGTAGCCGGCGGCCAGTTCCCGCGCCTGCTCCGCGCTTTCGGCCACGACGACGTCGGCCGAGACGGCGATGTGCGGCTGGTCGAGCTCGTCCGAGGGCTTGAACGCGGCGCGGTAGCCCTCGGCCGCCTCCAGCACGGTCGCCGGGCTCACGTGGTAGTTGGTCGCGAAGCGCAGCCCGTTGCCGCCGGCCACCTCGGCGCTGGCCCCGCCGCTGCTGCCCAGGATCCAGATCTGCACGTCGGCGCCCTCGCCGGGCACGACGTGCGCCTCCTGGCCGTTGCCGTCGACGTAGGTGCCGGCCAGCAGCGCGAGGATGTCGGCGATCTGGTCCACGTACTCGGGGGTCTGGGCGCCCGGCTGCTGGAGCAGGACCTTGTGCAGCGCGAAGCGCGGCGACTTCAGCAGCGGCGCGAAGTCGAAGCGCGGCGGGATGCGCAGGCCGTTGGCGGTGTGGCCGTCGACGACGGACGCCGGGCCGACCAGCGCGGGCTGCGGCGACGTGCCGGGCGTGCGGCTGCCGCCGGAGCGGCCGAGCCCGAGGTCGAAGCGCCCCGGGAAGGCGGCGTCGAGCAGGCCGAACTCCTCGACGGTGTTCAGCGGCGTCCGGTGGCCGAGCAGCACGGCGCCGGAGCCGAGCCGGATGGTCGAGGTCGCGGCGGCGGTGAGGGCGAGCACGACGGCGGGACTGGTGCCGGCCACACCGGGATTGAGGTGGTGCTCGGCGAACCAGTAGCGCGCGTAGCCGAAGCTCTCGGTCTGCTTGGCGAGGTCGATGCTGTTGCGCAACGCCTCGGAGGCGGTGGATCCGGAGCTGATCGGGACCAGGTCCAGGACGCCGAGGGGAGTGGTGGACATCGGGATCAGGCTCCTTGGGGGGACGGGACGAGGTGCGGCGGCCAGAGGGAGGACGGCTCGGCGGCGGGGCCGACCGTTGCGGCGGCTGCCGGGATTCCGGGCGCGGCGTCGGCGAGGAAAGCGGCGCGGGCGTCGGCGGTCGGGTCCGCGGCCGGTGCGACGGAAGCCGCGTCGGCGTCCGGCCGGGCGTCCCAGTCCCACGGCGGGTCGGGGATCTCCCGCCGCAGCACCGGCGCGATCTCCGCCTGGAACCGCTCCAGCGAGGCCCGGTGCTCGGCGGCGCTCAGGCCCGAGGGCTCGGCCTGCAGGTGCATGACCGTGTGCCCGAACTGCTCGTGGTACCGGTGCACCTTCTCCAGGATCTGCTGCGGGCTCCCGATCAGCGCGGAGCTGCGCGTCACGAAGTCCTCCAGGGTCGGGAACACCGGCTCGACGCCCAGCCGCTTGCACATCGCCAGATGCCCGGCGAACACCGGCGCGTAGCCGCGCAGCGCCTCCTGCGACGTCGCCGCCGCGTAGAAGCCGGCGGTTCCGGCGCCGACCGCGGCCTTCGCCGGGTCGTGGCCGTGGAACGCCCAGCGTTCGCGGTAGTAGCGGATCAGCTCGGCGTAGGGCTCGATCGGGTTCGTCACGTTCGCCGAGAAGAGCGGGTCGCCGTAGTGCGCGGCGAGGTCGACCGACTCCTTCGACGTCGCGCTGCCGTGCCAGACCCGGATCGGCTGCTGGAACGGCCGCGGCCAGACCTCGGCGTCGGTGAGCGCCGGCCGGAACTTCGGCGTGGCCGTCACCTTGTCCTGGCGCCAGATCCGCCGGAACAGTTCATACGCCTCGGCGTTGCGCTCCCACTGGTCTTCGGGGGTCACGTGAAAGAGCTCGCGTTGCGCCGAGCCATTGCCCTTACCGATGATCAGCTCCAGCCTGCCCCCCGACAGGTGGTCGAGCGTCGCATAGTCCTCATACGCACGGACCGGATCCAGCAGGCTCAGCGTCGTGACCGCGGTGAAGAGCTTGATCCGGCTGGTCTTCGCCGCGATGTGGCTCAGCACGACCGTCGGCGAGGAGGAGATGAACGGCCGCTCGTGCCGCTCGCCGACGCCGAACCCGTCGAAGCCCAGCTCCTCGGCGAGCACCGCGGCGTCGACGACCTGCCGGAACCGCTCGTTCGCCGAGGCCTGCACGCCGGTGGTCGGATCCGGGGCGTGCACGATCAGCGAGATGGTCAGGAACTTCATCGACCGGCTCCCGCCGCGCCCGCTCCCACCACACCGGCCTCCGCCGCGACAACTTCCGTCGCCGCAGAACCCACAGCCGCCGACGGAGTCTTGCGCGGCTTGGCCAACCCCAAGTGCTCGCGCAGCGTCGTGCCCTCGTACTCCGTACGGAACCGCCCCCGCTCCTGCAGCAGCGGCACCACGGTGTCGGCGAACGTGTCGAACCCACCCGGCGTGATGTGCGGCACCAGGATGAACCCGTCCGCCGCGTCGGCCTGCACCAGCTCGTCGATCTGCGTCGCGACGGTCTCGGCCGACCCGATGAACGACTGCCGCGAGGTCTTCTCGATCATCAGCTCCCTGATCGACAGCCCCTTGGTCTCGGCCTCCTCCCGGTACTCACGTGCGGCGGCGATCCGGTCCCGGTACATCCGGTCCGCGGCCCGGCCCTTGGAGATCGAATCGCCGCTGACATCGGGATCGATCTCCGGCAGGGGCCCGTCGGGGTCGTACGCGCTCAGGTCCCGGTTCCACAGCTGCTCCAGGAACTTGATCGCGGTCTGCCCGCTGACCTGCGCGCGCCGCACCTCGACCGCCAGCTCCGCGGCCTCGGCGTCGGTGTCGCCGAGCACGAACGTCGCCGCGGGCAGGATCAGCAGGTCCTCATGCGTGCGGCCGTACTTCGCCAGCCGGCCCTTGACGTCGGCGTAGAACGCCTTGCCCGGCTCCAGCTGGCTGTGCCGCCCGAAGATCGCGTCGGCGGCGGCCGCGGCGAACTCCCGGCCGCCGTCGGAGTCGCCGGCCTGGAAGATGACCGGCCGCTCCTGCGGCGAGGTCGGCACGTTGAACCGCCCGGCTATGTCGAAGTGCCGGTCCCGGTGCTCGAAGGTGCCGGCCTTCGGGTCGGAGAGGAAGACCCCTGATTCCTTGTCCGCCTCGATCCGGTAGCCGTCCCAGGAGTCGAACAGCTCCCACGCCGTGCGCAGGAACGTCTGCGCGCGGTCGTACCGGTCCTCCTCGGCGAGGTAGCCGCCGCGCCGGAAGTTCTCGCCGGTGAAGGCGTCCCACGAGGTCACGACGTTCCACGCCGCGCGCCCCTCGGACAGGTGGTCCAGCGACGCGAACTGCCGCGCCACCTCGTAGGGCTCGTTGAACGTGGAGTTGATGGTCCCGGTCAGGCCGATCCGGTCGGTGACGGCGGCCAGCGCCGAGAGCACCGTGAAGGTGTCCGGGCGCCCGACCACGTCCAGGTCGTAGATCTGCTCGCCCTGCTCGCGCAGCCGCAGACCCTCGGCCAGGAAGAAGAAGTCGAACTTCGCGCGCTCGGCGGTCTGCACGAAGTGTTTGAACGAGGCGAAATCGATGTGGCTGCCGGCGGCCGGGTCGCTCCACACCGTGGTGTTGTTGACGCCGGGGAAGTGCGCGGCCAGATGGATCTGCTTCACGGGCTTGCTCATGCTTAAGCTCTTTCTCTGCTTCGCTAGACCGCGGCCAGCGCGGGATCGGAGGCGGCTGCGGCGTAGCGGTTGGCGGGGCGCGAAAGGCCCAGGTGCCCGCGCAACGTCGTGGTCTGATACGCGGTGCGGAACAGGCCGCGGGCCTGGAGTTCCGGCACCAGACTGCGGGTGATCTGCGTCAGATCGTGCGGCAGCGTGGCCGGGCGCAGCCGGTAGCCGGTGAGCCCGGCGTGCCGCCAGTCGGCCAGCAGATCGGCGAGCTCCGACGGCGTCCCGGCGAAGATGTGCGCGTCGCTGGTGAACGGCGTGCCGGCCAGCTCGTCCAGGCGCGCCCGGCGCTCCTCGGCGGCCTGGGTGCTCTCGTCGAGGAAGACCACGAGATCGCCGAACACGTGCAGGGTGTCCGACGCGCGGCCGACGGACTCCTGCTCGCGCCGGATCTCCGCGACGATCGCGGCCGCGCCCGCCCGGTCGTGCGGGGTGACGAAGCCGACGTCGGCGGAGCGCGCGATGAGCTGGTAGGGGATGGTCGCGTGGCCCAGGGCCGTGACGATCGGCTGGCCCTGCGGCGGGCGCGGGGTGATCGACGGGCCCCGCACGTCGAACCAGTCGCCCTCGAAGTCGATGTGGTGCAGCTTGTCCCGGTCGACGAAGCGGCCGGTGGCGGCGTCGCGGATCTCGGCGTCGTCCTCCCAGCTGTCCCACAGGCGTCGCAGTACCTCGACATAGTCGCCGGCCTCGCTGAAACGTTCCGCTATCTGCGCCTGGACCTCATCGGTGTCGATGTCGGCCAGCCGGACCGGCTCGGTGGTGCGGCGCCCGAACAGCGCGAACTCGTACGGCTTGGCCGATATCTGGATCCGCAGACCGGCCCGGCCGATCGAGGCGTAGTCCAGCGTGGCGATCGCCTTCGACAGGTGGAACGGCTCGGAGTGGGTGGCCACGACGGTCGGCACGATCCCGACGTGCGAGGTCGCCGGTGCCGTCCGGGCCGCGGTCAGCACCGCGTCCAGACGGCCCCGGACCTGGTCGACGCGGTCGTCGACGTCGTTGAAGTCAGTGCTCTGCTGCCCGAAGGAGTCCTCGATGGTGACGAAGTCGAGCAGGCCCTCCTCGGCCTCGGCGACCAGGTCGGTCCAGTAGCGGCCGCGGAACAGCTCGTCGGGGCGGGCGTCCGGCTCGCGCCAGGCGGCCGGGTGCCAGCCCGCGCCGTCCAGGGCGACGGCCAGGTGGATCAAGGAGGGGAGGTCTGGGGACATGCGGAATCGCTTTCTGCGCACCGGTGCGCCGCGGTGGTCGGGCCGCCGTCGTGATGGGACGGCGGCCGGGCGGGACGCGCGGGGTGCACGTGAAGAGAGGGATGGAGAACAAGGAATCGCCCCGGGCGCCGTAGGCGCGGGCTGGTGCAGGTGAGGCGGGGAAGAGCTCGTTCAGACGCGCCGGTGCGCGGGACACAGGGCGCTGGCGATGCGCTGCAGGTCGATGTGGCGCCGCGAGTAATAGCCGGTGGCGGTGGGCAACGCCTTCACCTCCCTCGCTGTTCTGGTCGGAATCCCTATTGAGATACTGGGGATAGTAGAGCACGTCCTGAGTTCGTCAAGAAGATCGTCGTTCTCAGTCCGCATCGTGGACGGGCACCTGGTAGGCGCCGAACACCACGTGCCGGCGCAGCACGAATCCGAGCTGCTCGTACAGCCGGATCGCGGTGTGGTTCTCGGCGCTGGTGTGCAGGAACGGGATCTCGCCGCGTTCGCGGATCCCGTGCGCCACCGCGTGCACCAGACGCGTGGCCAGCCCCTGCCCGCGGAAGTCGGCGCGCGTGCACACCGCGCTGATCTCGGTCCAGCCCGGCGGGTGCAGGCGCTCGCCGGCCATCGCGATCAGCCGCCCCTCGTGCCGCAGGCCCAGATAGGTGCCCAGCTCGACGGTCCGCGGCCGGAACGGCCCGGGGTTGGCGTGCTCGACCAGCGCGGTCATCTCCGGAACGTCGTCGGCGCCGAGCCGGACGACGTCGGGATCGGCCGCGCCGAAGAAGTCCTCGCCGGTCATCTGGACGCCGGGGATCCGCATCACCTGCTCCCAACCCGGTGGCGTGGACGGTTCGTTGCCGCCGGTGGGCAGCACGCCGCCGGGGCCGAGCAGCTTGGCGGCGTCGCGCCAGTCCTGCTCGCCGGGGTTCGGCGGCAGCGAGACGAAGATCGAGACGTCCGGGTGGTAGCGGAGCACCGCGCCGACCGATTCGGCGAACCGCGCGTGCGCGCCGAGCAGCGAGGCGCGGGCCGGATCGTCCAGAACGTGAGACGGGGCTGACGGATCAGTGGGCTTTGTTGGCATGCTGATGACCGTACCCAATCTCCAGTAGTTCGATAGGCATGGTCTTGACGAAGCGAGGTGTGGCCCGTATGCAGTCTTTGTATTCCCAGCTCCGGGTCATCCGGCGCCATGTCGACCTGCTGCGTGTCAACAGTGCGCTGTGTCCGGGTGACGCTCCGGTCCGCTGACCGGCCGTCCTGTCTCGTCCCGACCCGCCTCGAAGGCACTCACCATGACTGACGTAACGGAGCGGATACCGCTCCTGTCCGCTCCTGCCGACGATCCGATTCCCGCCGACGAACACCTGCTGGCGGCCCGCCTGGTGGCACCGCGCCGCCCGGGCCTGTGGGTCTCGGCCGCGCTGCTGCTGGTGCTGGCCGCGATGCTGGTCCACACGCTGGTGACCAACAAACGCTTCCAATGGCCCGTGGTCCGCGGCTACTTCTTCGAGCACTCCATCCTGCACGGCCTGGAGCTCACGATCTGGCTGACCGCCGCGGTCCTGGTCACCGGCTACCTCCTGGGCACCGCGGTGGCCGCCGCGCGGCTGTCGAAGAACCCGATCCTGAAGTCCCTCGGGTTCGGCTTCGTCTGGCTCATCCGCTCGGTGCCGATGCTGGTCCAGCTGCTCTTCTGGTACGAGCTCGCGTCGCTGTACCCCAAGCTGTCGCTGGGGATCCCGTTCGGTCCGGAGTTCGCCACCTTCAAGACCGCGCACCTGTTCGGCGGGATCCTGGCCGCGTTCGTCGCACTGAGCCTGGACGTCGCCGCGTTCTCCGCCGAGATCGTCCGCGGCGGCATCCTGGCCGTCCCGGCCGGCCAGGTCGAGGCCGCGCAGGCGCTGGGCCTGGGCCGCGGCCGGATCTTCCGGCGGATCGTGCTGCCGCAGGCGATGCCGGCGATCGTGCCGGCCTCGGGCAACCTGCTGATCGGGATGCTGAAGGCGACCTCGATCGTCAGCGTCATCGCGGTGCAGGACCTGCTGTACTCCTCGCAGCTCATCTACAACGAGAACTTCCAGATCATCCCGCTGCTGCTGGTCGCGACGCTGTGGTACATCGTCTTGACGACCCTGCTGTCCATCGGGCAGTACTTCGTCGAACGGCGCTACGCACGCGGGACGAACCGGCGCGGTGACGGCTTCGGCACGTTGTTCCGGCGCAACCTGCCGTTGTTCGGCCGGGGCGGACTGGCCACCGGAGCCACCGGAGGCACCGGAGCTACCGGGGCCACCGGGAGCGGGTCGTGACCGCCGACGGGGCGCGGCCCCTGGTCCGGGTCAGGGGTCTGCGGAAGAGCTTCGGCGCGCACCGCGTGCTCGACGGCGTCGACCTGGACGTCGCCGAGGGCTCGGTGACGGTGTTGCTCGGCCCGTCGGGCTCGGGCAAGTCCACCCTGCTGCGCTGCGTGAACCACCTGGAGCGGCCGGACGCCGGCTTCGTCGAGGTGGCCGGCGAGGTCGTCGGCTACCGCTACCGCGACGGCCGGCTGCACGAACTGCCGGCCCGCGAGATCACCCGGCAGCGCACCCAGGTCGGCATGGTCTTCCAGCAGTTCAACCTGTTCCCGCATCTCACGGTGCTGGAAAACCTCGTCGAGGCGCCGGTGGCGGTGCGCGGCGTGCCGAAGTCCGAGGCGGCTTCCAAGGCGGGGGAACTGCTGGCCCGGGTCGGCCTGGCCGGCCGGGAAGGCGCCTACCCCCGCGAGCTGTCCGGCGGCCAGCAGCAGCGCGTGGCCATCGCGCGGGCGCTGGCGATGGAGCCGCGGCTGCTGCTGTTCGACGAGCCGACCTCGGCGCTGGACCCCGAGCTGGTCGGCGAGGTGCTGGGCGTGATCCGGGACCTCGCGGTCGGCGGCATGACGATGATCATCGTCACCCACGAGATCGGGTTCGCCCGGGAGGTCGCCGATCAGGCGGTGTTCCTGGACGGCGGCCGGATCGTCGAGTCCGGCGCGCCCTCCGACGTGCTGGACCGGCCGGGCAACGAGCGCGCGCGGGCCTTCCTGTCCGCAGTCCTCTGATCCACTCCGGCATCCACTCCGGCATCAGATCTCTGACTTTCACCCCTCATATTCCATCCCGAAGGGACCACTTCCGTGACGACCCCCGGCCGTCCAGGCCGTCGATCGCCCCTTGCCGCTTTTGTCGGCACAGCGCTGGCGGCAGCCACTGTCCTGCTGGCCACGGCCTGCGGCTCGACCTCCAAGCCGGTCGCCGGCGCGCCGGTCGCGGCCGCGGGCAGCGCTTCGGCGTCGCTCCCGACCCAGGACGTGGTCTCCGGCGTGCAGACCGATCCCAAGCTGAAGTCCGAACTGCCGGCATCCGTCGCCTCTCGCGGCACGCTGCTGCTGGGGACCACGCAGCCCACCGGCCTGTCCGGGCTGCCGCACGACGGCGTGGACGCCGCAGGCAAGGAGGTCGGCCTGGACGTCGACCTGCGCAACGCCATCGCCAAGAAGCTCGGCGTCACCTGGGACACCCAGTACGGCACGTTCCAGACCATCATCCCGGGCACCCAGAACGGCAAGTTCGACGTCGGCTGGGGCAACTTCGGCGTCACCAAGGCCCGCGAGCAGATCGTGGACTTCGCCACGTACCTCACCGACGGCCAGTCGTTCCTCGGCGCGTCGAGCGTGTCCGCGGACAAGATCAGCACCCTGGCGGACCTGTGCGGCTACACCGTCGCGACCAGCCCCGGCTCGACGTTCCAGCAGATCCTCACCAACGGTGCGTCGCAGTGCTCTGCGGCCGGCAAGAAGCCGTACCAGGTCCAGTACTTCTCCGACAGCGCCCCGATCTTCCTGGGCCTGGCCAACGGGAAGATCGACGTGCTGTTCGGCCCGACGCTGAGCGTGAAGTACGACGCGCTGCACGTGCCGAACACGAAGTTCCTCGGCCAGATCAGCACCACACCGGTCGGTGTGGTGACGGCCAAGGGCTCGCCGCTGACCAAGCCGCTGTCCGACGCGGTGAACGCGCTGATCGCCGACGGCAGCTACGCGAAGATCTTCGCCAAGTGGGGCGTCCCCGACACCGAGGTGAAGACCTCGCAGGTCAACCCGGATCCGGGCTTCTGATGAGCATCTCCGCAGAACCCGCTGAGGGCGTCGGGATCGCTGAGCGACCGCACCTGGAACTGAGCACGCAGCGCGTGATCCCGCTACGCCATCCCGGCCGGTGGATCGCGACCATCGCAGTCCTCGTACTGGCCGCGCAGTTCGTCCACGGCCTGGCCACCAACCCCTTCTACCAGTGGGGCCGGTTCGGCTACTGGTTCGCGCGGCCGGTCATCCTGCGCGGCCTGTGGGTCACGCTGGAGGTCACCGCGCTGTCGGCGGTGCTCGGGCTGCTCTTCGGCGTGGTGCTGGCGCTGGCGCGGTTGTCGCACAATCCGGTGTTGCGGACGATCAGCTGGGTCTACATCTGGCTGTTCCGCTCGGTGCCGCTGATCGTGGTGCTGCTGATCCTGTTCAACTTCAGCGCGCTCTACAAGACGCTGAGCCTGGGCGTGCCGTTCGGGCCGAGCTTCTTCCGCTTCGACGAGAACAAGCTGGCCACGGAACTCGTGGTGGCGACGATCGGGCTGAGCCTGAACGAGGCCGCCTACGCCGCCGAGGTGGTGCGCGGCGGGATCCTGTCGGTGGGACGCGGGCAGCGGGAGGCTGCGGCGGCGCTCGGGCTGCCGCGGTGGTACCAGTTCCGGCGGATCGTGCTGCCGCAGGCGCTGCGGGCGATCGTGCCGGCGTATGTCAACCAACTGATCGGGCTGATCAAGGGCACGTCGCTGGTGTTCTACGTCTCGCTGCTGGACCTGTTCGGGCAGGTGCAGACGATGAGCAGCACCTATCCCGGCGACGTGGTGCCGCTGCTGCTGGTCGCGACGGCCTGGTACGTGATCCTGACCAGCCTGGTGTCGGCGGCGCAGTACTGGATCGAGCGTCGGCTGCGGGCGGGGGAGCGATGAGCGCGCTCGCCGCCGCGGTGGAGGTCCGCGGAGCCAGCAAGTCGTTCGGGGCGCACAAGGTGCTCGACGACGTCGATCTGACGGTGTGCCCGGGGCACGTCACGGTCATCATCGGCCCATCCGGGGCGGGGAAGTCGACGCTGCTGCGGGCCATCAACCACCTGGAGAAGCTGGACGCCGGACACGTGTCGGTGAACGGTGTCCTGATCGGGGTGCGGCAGCACGGGACCCGGCTGAAGGAGCTCAGCGAGCGCGCGATCCTGGCTCAGCGGGCTGACATCGGGTTCGTGTTCCAGGACTTCAACCTGTTCCCGCATCTGACGGTGGTGGAGAACGTCGCCGCGGCACCGGTGGCGACCGGCCGGGCGACGAAGGCCGAGGCGCGGAAGCGCGCCCTGGAGCTGCTGGCCTCGGTGGGGCTGGCCGAGAAGGCCGACGCCTATCCGTCGCAGTTGTCGGGCGGGCAGCAGCAGCGGGTCGCGATCGCGCGGGCGCTGGCGCTGCGGCCCGGGGTGGTCCTGTTCGACGAGCCGACCTCGGCACTGGATCCGGAGCTGGTCGGCGAGGTGCTGGCCGCGATGAAGGATCTGGCCGGGACCGGGACGACGCTGATCGTGGTCACACACGAGATCGGGTTCGCGCGGGAGGCCGCGGACCGGGTCGTGTTCATGGACGGCGGCCGGATCGTCGAGGAGGGGTCGCCGGAGGAAGTGCTGGAGCGGCCCCGGCATCCGCGGACTCGTGAGTTTCTGAGCAAGGTCCTTTAACAGCTTTCTGTATTGGAGATACATCCATGACTGGCAAGACACTCAGATTTGCCGTGCCGATATTCACTGTGGCGTTGCTGGCGTCGGCGTGCTCCAGCAGTGCCTCGGGCTCGAAGACCCCGAGCGCCCCGGCCGCCGCCGGATCGACGGTGGTCCAGGTCGGCGCGGTGTCCAACGGCGCCGCCACCGAGACCGACCTGACCGTCGCGCAGCAGGACTCGATCCGTGCCGAGCTTCCGGCGGCGATCCGCGACGGCGGCACGCTCAAGATCGCCATCGGGGCGCTGCCGGCCGGATCGGCGCCGCTGGCCTTCGTCGGGAGCGACCAGAAGACCCTCACCGGCTCCGAGCCGGACCTGGGCCGGCTCGTCGCCGCGGTGCTCGGGCTCAAGCCGACGCTCGACAACGCCACGTGGGACAACATGTTCGTGGGGATCGACAGCGGCAAGGACGCGGTCGGGTTCTCCAACATCACCGACACCGAGCAGCGCAAGCAGAAGTACGACTTCGCCAGCTATCGCGACGACAACCTCGGGTTCGAGACGTTGAAGTCGAGCACGTGGACGTTCGGCGGCGACTACCACACGCTGGCCGGCAAGACGGTCGCGGTCTCGTCCGGGACCAACCAGGAGAAGATCCTGCTGGAGTGGCAGACCAAGCTGCGCGGCGAGGGCAAGGACGTGTCCATCAAGTACTACCCGGACGCCAACGGGGTGTCGCTGGCGCTGGCGTCGGGGAAGATCGACATCTTCCTCGGGCCGAACCCCGAGGTCGCGTACGACGTGACGGCGAAGGCGAAGACGCCGAACCCGGTGCGGATCGCCGGCGAGTACTCGGGGGCCGGTGCGACGTTGCAGGGCCTGATCGCGGCGACGACGAAGAAGGACAGTGGGCTGGCCAAGCCGCTCGCCGACGCCATCAATTATCTGATTCAGAACGGCGACTACGGCAAGTGGCTGGCGGCGTGGAACCTCAGCAGCGAGGCGGTGCCGACGTCGTTGGTGAACCCGCCCGGGCTCCCGGCCAGCAACTCCTGAGCGGCGGCGCGAGGTTATGAACTTTCACTGGTTTCTGCCTACTGGCGGGGACGCACGACAGCTGAGCTCGTCGGTGCACGGCGCCGGGATCGGCGGGGCTTCGGGGCCGCTGCCGGTGCCCGACGGTTCCGACCGTTCTCATGCCGATCCGGGTCCCGCTCCGGCCGGCACGCGTCCGGCGACCTTGGCCTATCTGACACAGCTCGCGCGGGCCGCCGACGATCTCGGGTTCGACGGCGTCCTCACCCCGACCGGGGCGCACTGTGAGGACGCGTGGATCGTGACCGCCGCGCTGATCGCCGCGACCCGGCGGCTGCGGTTCCTGGTGGCGTTCCGGCCGGGGCTGGTGAGCCCGGTGCTGGCGGCGCAGATGGCGGCGACGTTCCAGCGGCTGTCCGAGGGGCGGCTGCTGCTGAACGTCGTCACCGGCGGCAGCGACGCCGAGCAGCGCGGGTACGGCGACGTGCTGGACCACGACCAGCGCTACGACCGCGCCGAGGAGTTCCTGGACGTCGTGCGCGCGGCGTGGTCCGGCAAGCCGTTCGACTACCTCGGCGGCTACCACGAGATCCGCGGCGGCCAGCTGCGCGAACCACCCGTGCCGACGCCGCGGATCTATTTCGGTGGCTCGTCGGATCCGGCGCTGGACGTCGCGGCCAAGCACGCGGACACGTACCTGACGTGGGGCGAGCCGGTGCCGCAGGTGGCCGAGAAGGTCGAGCGGGTGCGCGAGCGCGCGGCGAAGCTCGGGCGCGAACTCCGCTTCGGGCTGCGGATCCACGTGCTGAGCCGGGACACGTCCGAGGAGGCGTGGCGAGCTGCCGACCGGCTCATCGCCG
The DNA here is from genome assembly GCF_015356825.1 of Catenulispora rubra. Taxonomy (GTDB): domain Bacteria; phylum Actinomycetota; class Actinomycetes; order Streptomycetales; family Catenulisporaceae; genus Catenulispora; species Catenulispora rubra. Next base: position 47,632 of record NZ_JAACYW010000033.1, read on the forward strand.
GGCTCGACGACGCGACCGTCGCCGCCGGCCAGCAGCGGTTGCGCGCGCTGGAGTCGGAGGGGCAGCGCCGCATGCTGGCCCTGCACGGCGGCGACCGCTCGCGGCTGCTGGTGGCGCCGAACCTGTGGGCCGGGATCGGGCTGGTGCGCGGCGGCGCGGGGACGGCGCTGGTCGGGAGCCACGAGGAGGTGGCCGAGCGGATCCGGGAGTACCAGGACGCGGGGATCGAGGAGTTCGTGCTGTCCGGGTATCCGCACTTGGAGGAGGCTTACACGTTCGCGGAGTGCGTGCGGCCGCTTTTGTGAGGCCGCGCAACTAACGCGTTCCACCGATGTTCGACCGGCCTTGGTTCGAGAGATCCTCGCCGGACGCGGCGCGGCGCATACGGTACCGGCGGAATCCTCACCCCACGGAGCCGTTATGAACCACGAGCACGAAGACGCTCACTGCCAGTGTCCCCGCACCGCCGACTTCGACTCCGCCGGCCCGGCTGCGACCGGCCGGCGGTCCTTCCTGCGCAACGCGGGGCTGCTGGGCGCCGGCGCGACCGCGCTGGCGTCCGGCGCCACCGTGTTCGGGCCGGCCGCGTCCGCCTCGGCCGCGACCGGTGACGCCGCCGGTGCCGCCGGTGCCGCCGGCGCTTCGACCGACGCCAAGCACGGCGGAGCGGGCGTCTACGACATCACGAAGATCGACACGAGCGCCCCGGGCGCCCACTGGGACCCGGACCCCGACAACCCGGTGTTCACGCTGGTCGTCATGCCGGACACGCAGTACATGTTCGACGAGGACCGCATCCACCCGGCGCCGATGGAGGCGTCGTTCCGCTACATCCTCAGCGGCGATGAGGACGCGAACATCGTCTTCATGGCGCACCTCGGCGACATCACGCAGAACGGGCAGGCGGGCGAGTTCGCCGCCGCCGGTTCGGTGTTCGAGATGCTGGACCGCAAGAAGGTCGCCTACAGCGTCGTCGCCGGCAACCACGACGTGCACGGCACCGACCAGCGCGGCGCCACGCCGTACTCGGCCACGTTCACCAAGGACCGCGCGGCCAAGTCCAAGACCTACGGCGGCTCGAGCCCCGACGGCTACAACACCTTCCACGTCTTCCGCGGCGGCGGCCGCGACTGGCTGCTGCTGGGCCTGGACTGGCGGCTGTCGCCGGCCGGGTTCGCCTGGGCCAACCAGGTGATCGCCGACCACCCGACGCTGCCGGTGATCGTCACCACGCACGAGATCGCCTACGCCGACGACGGCGGCACCGCCTACCTGTCGGACTACGGGCAGCAGCTCTGGGACGGCCTGATCAAGAACCACGACCAGGTGTTCCTGACCCTCAACGGCCACTACTGGCCGCCCGGGTCCACGACGCTGAGCAACACCGCGGGCAACGACGTGCACGTGCACATCACGAACTACCAGGACCGCTACTACGGCGGCTCGGCGATGATCCGCACGTACCGCTTCGACATGCGGCGCAACACGATCGACGTGTCGACGTTCTCGCCGTTCTTCCGCAGCCTGCCCACCAGCGAGGTGAACGAGCTCGCCGGGCAGGAGATCGAGCTGACCTCCTCGGTCGACCGCTTCTCCATGTCGGTCGACTTCGACCAGCGGTTCAAGGGTTTCGCGCCGGTCCCGACACGTCCTGCGCGCCCGGCGAACAAGATGCTGATCCGCGGCACCCTGGCCTACTGGCGCTTCGACGGCGGCGGCGCCGACGGCTCGGCGGTCGGCGACCAGCAGGTCATCCGCGACCTGTCCGGCAAGGGCAACGACCTGGTGAAGGAGAACGTCCCCGGCACCACGGGCACGCCCCTGAGCTGGTCCACCTCCGAGTTCCACCCGGACCAGCCGAGCCACGGCTCGCTGCGCTTCGCCGGCCAGGGCCACCCGGTCCAGGGCGCCTGGCTGCAGACGGTCCCCAACGCCCCGCTGAACGCCGAGACCTTCCAGCACGGCTACACCTTCGAGGCGTTCTTCAAGCTGCCCGCGAACTGGGACTCCTCGCAGAGCGCCTGGAGCGGCCTGCTCAGCCGCTGGGGCATCGCCAGCGAGGCCGGCAAGTCCGGCGGCAACACGGACCCGCAGGAGCCCATCGCGACCCTGAGCCTGTCCGGCGGCTCCGAGCTCCAGTGGAACGTCTACCCGCTGAACCAGCCCGGCGCCTCGACCACCTGGAGCCACCTGCTGCCCCTGGGCGAGTGGTGGCACGTCGCGATGGTCAACGACGGCAAGGTGAACCGCATGTACGTCAACGGCTGCGAAGAGGGCCGCAACCCCGCGACCCCGGCCATCGGCATCACGACGCTGAACCACTCCTGGCTCCTCGGCGGCTACGAGTACAACGGCAGCATCAACCAGATCCACAACGGCTGGCTCGGCGATGTCCGCATCACCAACCGGCCGCTCCGCATCGACGAGTTCATGAACGCCTGACCTCGGGGCGTTTTCGTCGGTGGTAGAGGGCGCCGGGCCGCGTGCTTCCGCGGCTCGGCGCCCTGTTACCCGCCTGCGGTCGCCGCCGCCACCCCAAGCGAGTGCCGGTAGTTCCGCGGCGAAGTCCCCATCGCGCGCTTGAACGCGTTGCTGAACGCACTCTCCGACCCGTACCCGACCTCGCGCGCCAGCACCGCGACCGGCGTCCCGTCGCGCCGCAGGGCTCGCGCGGCCAGGTTCATGCGCCAGGTGAGCAGGTATGTCAGGGGTGGAACGCCCACGGTTTCGCGGAACCTCACCGCGAACGCTGTCCGCGACAGCGATGCCGCACGCGCCAGTTCCTCCAGCTGCCAGGGCCGCGCGGGCTCGCCGTGCATCAGTCGCAGTGCCGGGGCGATGCGTTCGTCGGCGAGGCCGCGGAGCCAGCCGGGTGGGAGGCTCGTGGTGTCGGCGAGGCTGATGCGGAGGACCTGCAGGAACAGCAGTTGGGCGATGTGGTCCATCGCCACTGTCGCGCCCGGGCGCCGGCCGGTCATCTCGTCGAGGAGCTGCTCGGTCAGGCGGCGGAGGGTGGCTGCCTCGGGCGCGTCGCCGCGGACGTGGACCAGCGGGGGCAGGGCGTCGCGCAGGAGGCTGCCGCCGTCGCGGTTCAGGTCGACGTGGCCTGCGACGCACAGGACGTCCGCGCCGTCGCCGATGGTCCGCAGGCCCGTGCGCGGGTCGACGGGGAGTTGGCCGCCTGCCATCGGGGTGACGCCCGGGTCGCTGCACATGATGTACGGCAGCGCGCCGTCGGAGACGATCACGTCGCCCGCCGCCAGCTGAACCTGTTCGCCGGTGTCCGAGCGCACCAGCAGGCAGCCGCCGCGCACGACGCAGTTCACCTTCAGCCGGTCGGGAGCGTGCAGCCGGAGGGCCCAGGGGCCGCCTGCGGCGAAGCCGCCGGACATCGCGGCGCGGGCGTCGGCGATCGCGAGGGCGTCGCCGAGGGGGTCGTCGGCGGGGCCGTCGGGGGCAGCTGGTGAACTCTCGCGCAAGTTTTGCGAACTCACAAGTATTCATCGTACATCGCCACCGACTTACCGTGGTCCTGAAGGCACCACCAGAAGGGACCGCACACCATGACGCAAACCACGACCACCACCCCGCAACGCCCCCTCCCGTCCGGCTTCGGCTCCACCTCCACGGCTGACGAAGTGATCAAGGGCATCGACCTCACCGGCAAGACCGCGATCGTCACCGGCGGCTACGGCGGCATCGGGCTGGCCACCGTTCGTACTCTTCGGGATGCGGGCGCGCAGGTCGTCGTGCCGGCCCGGAACACTGAGGGTGCCCGGGCGGCCTTGAAGGATCTCGACGGCGTGCGGGTCGAGGAGCTCGACCTGGTCGAGCCCGCGTCCGTCGACGCCTTCGCCGAGCGCTTCCTCGCCGAGGGCCGTCCGCTGCACCTGCTGATCAACAACGCCGGCGTCATGGCCACGCCGCTGACCCGGGACGCGCGCGGCAACGAGCTGCAGTTCGCCGTCAACCACCTCGGGCACTTCCGGCTGACCACGCGGTTGTGGCCGGCGCTTGCCGCGGCTGGTGGGGCGCGCGTGGTCGCGCTGTCGTCCCGTGGTCACCGGTACTCGTCGGTGGTGTTCGAGGACCTGAACTTCGAGCACCGGACGTATGAGCCGTTCCTGGCCTACGGCCAGTCCAAGACCGCCAACTCCCTGTTCGCCGTCGAGCTCGACCGGCGCGGCCGCGCCGAGGGCATCCGCGCCTTCGCCGTGCACCCCGGCGCGATCCTCGACACGGCCCTGACCCGGCACCTCGACGACGACGCGCTGCGCGCCGCCGGGGTCGTGGACGTCGACGGCCGCCGCGTCCTGAACACCGGCCGCCAGGTGAAGACCGTCGAGCAGGGCGCCGCGACCACGGTGTGGTGCGCGACCAGCCCGGCGCTGGACGGCCTGGGCGGCGTGTACTGCGAGGACGCCGACATCAGCCCGGTCATCACCGCCGAGGAACTGGCGGCGTTGGACGGACCGCTGGACAGTGTCGGCGTGCTGCCGTACGCCGTCGATCAGGATGCTGCGACGCGCCTGTGGGAGGTCAGCGAGCGGTTGATGGAGGCGAGCGGCTGATGTAGGCGGGCGCGGCCGCATGGGTAGATTGATGGCCATGAAAGACCGGCAACGGGCACAAGTGGATCTCTCCCGGTTACCCACCGACATCGCGAACCTCATCGCGGGCCTGGCACCCGGTGGCACGCTGGAGATCACGCGCGCTGGCGAGCCGGTCGCGACGATCACCGCCGCCGGGCACGCCCCGTTGGAGGGCACGGTCATCCGGGCCCGCCCCGCCTCGGACGCAGGTGATTCGGGCACAAGCGCTGCCGAGGGCGTGACAGTCGTCGCCACCGCGATGAAACTCTCCGACGCCGCACGGAGCAAGCTCTCCGCCGAGCTCGGCGACAACTACATCGTCCTGGACATGTGGGACGCGCCCAAGACCGCCGATGTGCTCCTCATCCCCGCGATCAGCCTGAAGCTGCTGGCCAACCTGCGCGGGATGTTCCCGTCGGCGCGCGTCGTCATCGCCGAACTCGACGATCCGGAGCTCGGCATCAGCTACCCGAGTCCGGTGCGACGGCTGCTCGACGCCGGAGCCGACCTCTACCTCGCGACGACGACCGTGCCCAGCCTGGCGCGGCAGCTCGGCGAGGCGGTGGCCGGTGCCCGAGGCGAGCTCGGTGCGGCGCGGCGGCCGCGGTTGGAGCTGGAGTAGCGGCGTCTCGGTACTGGTCGGCATCGCTCGGCCGGACCAGGTCGCTGATTCGGCGCCGAACAGGGCTGCCGCCCCGGCCTCACTCGACGAGCAACCGGCTCTGCCTCACTCGACAATCTGCCTCACTCCACAATCTGCGTCTGACTGAGCCGCACCTCCTCGATGTCCAGCCGCGCCTGGATCTGCCGCACCACCGCGTCGTCGATCTGGTGCTCGTGCCGCAGCCGCAGCACCGTGGCGCGCTTGGAGTCCAGCAGCGCCAGGCGCAGCACGCGGTACTGCTCGTCGAACTGGCGGAGGCGCTCGGCCGCGTCGTCGTCGATGTCGTCCGAGTCGTCGTCGGGGTTGCCGGCCTGGATGACGCGCATGCGTTTCTCGTACTCGCGGCGCGTCATGTCCACGATCTCCGGGGCGGTGCCCAGGGCCGCGGCGATGTGGGGCATCGCCGCCAGGGCCTCCTCGGAGGCCGTGCGGTTGGCCATGCGGCGTTCGGAGTCGATGACCGTGTCCTCCGGGAGATTGACCCAGCGGACCACCGGCGGCAGCGCGAAGGACTGGAGCATCAGGGCCGCGATGACGCCGGCCGTGACGAACACGATGACGTCGCGGTCGGGCAGCGGCAGGCCGTTGTCCAGGGTGTTCGGGACGGCGAGCGCGGCGGCCAGCGAGACCGCGCCGCGGAAGCCCGCCAGGCCGGTGATCACCCGGAAGCCGTGGCTGACCCGGCGGGCCTGCTGGGAGGGGCGGCGGTCCAGGGCCCGGATGACGTAGATGACGATGAACTGGAAGGCCATGCGGACCGCGATCAGGATCCCGCACACCGCCGCCACCAGGGACAGCGCCCGCGCCAGGTCGAAGCTGGTCAGGTTGCGGACCGCGGACTGGGACTGCAGGCCGACCAGGACGAACAGGGCGCCGTTGAGGACGTAGGTGCCGATCGTCCAGAAGCCCTGGGACAGCAGCCGGACCGCCGGGGTGCCGACCTTCGGCCCGAGCTGGCCCATGATCAGCCCGCACGCCACCACCGCCAGCACGCCGGAGGCCTGGACCGCCTCGGCGAGGAGGAAGGCGGTGAAGGGGATGAGGAGGATCGCGACGTTCTCCAGCAGCGGGTCCGTCAGGCGCGCGCGGAGCTGGCCGCCGACGAACGCGACCGCGACGCCGGCCGCGGCCCCGCCGACGTAGGAGCGGATCAGGAGCCAGCCGACGTGCACGGCGCTGAAGTGCTCGGTCCCGACCGTGACCGACACCGCCACGGCGTAGACGACCAGCGCCGTCCCGTCGTTGATCAGGCTCTCGGCCTGCAGCAGGTTCATCGCCTGCCGCGGCAGCACCCGGCCCAGCGCCGCGACCGCGGTGGCATCCGTCGGCGCCAGCGCCCCGCCGAGGATCCAGGCCGGGCCCCACGGGACGCCGAACGCGTGCGCGACCACCGCCACCATCGCCGCCGTGACGATCACGAGCAGCGTGGTCATCAGCACCAGCCCGCGCAGGGTGCGCCGGATCCAGCGCAGCGAGGCGTTGAGGCTCTCCCAGTAGAGCAGCGCCGGCAGGAAGACCAGCAGCACGGTGTCCGGCGGCAGGTTCACCCCCCGCAGCCGTGGCACGAAGCCCACCAGCACCCCGGCGGCCAGCATCAACACCGGCGGTGCGACGCCGAGGCGGTTGCCCACGATGCCGCTGGCCAGCACGCAGGCGCCGATCACGACGATCACCGTGAGCGCGAGCACGCGGGCCTCCTGGCGGTGGGGCGGCCGCCGGTCGGCGGGGTGGGTCCCTGGATGAGGTGATCTCCATCCGGAGGCGGCTCACACCGGGACGGCGGCGTACGTTACCAGCGGCCCTCCGCCGAGTCCCCCGCTGCATGCTCCGCGCACAAGCACCCGACCCCGCGCTCGATCCACTCCCGCATCCGCCACTCCGGATGCCGCTCCACCATCAGCGCCCTGACCTCCTCGACCACCGTCTCCTCGGCCACCGCTGCGTCCCGGCGGCGCCAGGTCTCGTCGCGCAGCTCCCTGAGGTAGTCGCGGACCTCGGCGAGCAGCGCCGCGTCGCCGATCGCGCCGTGGCCGGGGACCACCACGCGGTGCTGCTCGGCGGCCAGGCCCTCCATCACGCGGATCCAGCGCAGTCCGGACACGTCGGTGTCGTGCGGGGGGAACCACGGGAAGATGGCGAACTGGCCGGCCTCGGCGAGGTCGCCGGTGAACAGCACGCCGGCGTCCGGGACCGTCACGATCTGGTCGCCGCGGCTGTGCGCGCGGCCGGTCGGGCGCAGGTGCACGGTGCGGCCGCCGAGGTCCAGGGCGTAGCCGTCGTCGAAGACGACGTCCGGCGTCGGGAGCTCCGTGCCGTCGAGCTCGCGCGCGACCGGGGCGCCGAGCTGCGTGAACATCGCCAGGTAGCCCGCGCCCTTCTGCGACAGGTCGTCAGCCTGTGCGCGGTTGACCACGTACGTCGCCTCGTCGGCGAACGCCTGCGCGCCGAAGGCGTGCTCCGGGTGGAAGTGCGTGGTGGTCAGGTAGAGCTTGCGGCCCTTGGCGTAGTCGCGGGCGAAGTCCAGGACGTCGCGCGCGTTGCGCGGCCCGAGCCCGGTGTCCACCACCAGGACCGAGTGCGTGCCGCCGATCACGCCGATGTTCGGCACCAGGTCCACGTCGTGGTTGGGCAGGACGACCAGGTCGCGGGCGATTTCCTGGGCGCCGGAGGTCTCGACGACGGGGTCGGGGAAGGGGTAGTCAGCCATGCTTCGAGTGCAACACCGGCGCGGGAGGGGCGTCCAAGTCCGATCCGGCACGGGCGATACCGCGCGGGTATCGTCGCCTGTGATGGACATGGAACTGCGCTCGCTCCGCTACTTCGCCGCCGTCGCCGAGGAGCTGCACTTCGGGCGGGCGGCGCGCCGGCTGCACATGACGCAGCCGCCGCTGAGCCGCGCCATCCGGCAGCTGGAGACCGACCTCGGCGTGGCGCTGTTCGAGCGCTCGCCGTCCGGTGTCGTGCTCACCGAGACCGGCGCCTGGTTCTACCGCGATGCCCGCGCGCTGCTCGACCAGGCCGACCGGTTGCAGGCCAAGGTCGCGGCGTCGGCCGGGGCCGCGACCCTGACCGTCGGCATGCTGTCCGACGCCGCCGACCCGGCCGCGGCCCATCTCGTGAAGGCCTTCCGCGAGCGCCATCCGCACGTGGACGTCCACATCCGCGAGGCCGACTTCACCGACCCGACCTCCGGCCTGCGCGCCGGCCAGGTGGACGTCGTGCTCACCTACGCGCCCTTCGACGAGACCGGTATCGGCGTCCGCCGGCTCCGGGTCGATCCGGTCGGCGCCGTGCTGCGCACCGACGACCCGCTGGCCGACCGCGAGGTCCTGCGTCTGGCCGAGCTCGCCGACCGGCGCTGGTTCCGCTTCCCGGAGACCGCCGACCCGATCTGGCGCGCCTTCTGGAACGCCACCACGCCGGCCGGCCCGCCGCGCGAGGGCCCGGTGGTGCGGACCGTGCACGAGTGCTTGCAAGCCGTCCTGTGGAACGGCACGATCGGACTGGCGCCGCGGGTCGGGGTGCTGCCCGAAGGCCTCACCTTCGTGCCGCTGGCCGACGCGCCGCCGAGCGTGCTGGTCGTCGCATGGTCCGACGCGCGGGACGATCCGCTGGTCCGGTCGTTCGTCCGGGTCGCCGCGCAGTCCTACGGCGCCGTGCCAGGGGGCTGAGACTGTCAAGGGGGATGGATGATGGCTGGGCGCACACGGCGGTTCGCCAGAGCGGCCGCGGCCGTCTCGGCGCTGGCGGTGGCGATGGGTTCGGCGGCGGCGTGCTCGAGCAGCGGGTCGTCCGGGGGAGGCGGCGGCGGAGGCGGTTCGGGCGCGTTCGCGGACGCGCTCAAGAACGTCCACGACACCGCGCAGACCAGCGGCTCCATCGAGTTCGGCGACACCGCGCAGCTGGCCAAGCTCAACGGCGGCACCACCCCGGCGTCGAACGGCCCCTTCGGCCGCCTCGTCGGCACCGGCTCGGACCAGCTGACGCAGTACGCCTCGGTCCTGCCCCCGCTGACCGGCTTCGACTCGACCACCGCGACCAGCGCGATCAGCCTGGGCCTGCCGCCGGACCAGGTCGGGGTCCTGTACGGGTCCTTCGACCCGACGGCGATCGGCACGAAGCTCGCCGCCTGGGGCTACCACAAGTCGGACCGCGGCGGCGGGGTCACCGCGTGGGTCTTCCAGGACAACCACCAGATGGACCTGACCAAGCTGGACGCGAACGGCATCGGGCCGGGGATGACCGGCTGGCTGAACGTGATCTGGGTGTCGAAGTCGAGCATCGCCTACGGCTCCGCGACCTCCGACCTGGCTGCCGCGCTGCCGGCGCAGTCCAAACCGCTGTCCGGCGACGCCATGGTGGGTTCGCTGGCCGACTGCCTGGGCTCGACCCTGATCGCATACGTGAACACCGACGCCAAGCAGATCAACAACAGCGGCATCTCGGCGATCGCCTTCGGCGTCACCGCGACCGGCACGTCCGACATCCGCGAGGAGATCTGCGCCGCCGCTCCCAGCGCGTCGGCCGCGCAGGGGTTCGCCACCGGGTTCACCAAGGCGGTCGGCAGCGGCCTGGACTACGTCCGGAACCAGCCGTGGTCGGCGCTGTTGACGGACCCGCAGACGAAGGTGATCGGCGGCTCGAAGAACGTGGTCCGGCTGACCGCCAAGCCGGTGGCTCCGCAGGGCGCCGCGCTGGTGGTCAACCTGGTCGTGCAGAACGACTTCGCGGGGCTGCTCGGGCTGCCGCAGGTGATCAGCAAGGTCGGGGTTCCGGGCGGGTCGGTGACGCTGACGCCGACGCAGGCCCCGTCTTCCTGACGGAATCGCCGAGTCCGTGCGGGACCGATGAGTTCCGGGGCCGGCCGTCGTCCAACCTGACGACGACCCGCCCTCCTGAAAGGAACCATCCCATGACCAGCACCGTGACCTCGGCTGACGGCACCCCCATCGCCTACACCAAGACCGGCGACGGCCCCGCCGTGATCATCGTCGACGGCGCGCTGTGCCACCGCGCGTTCGGCCCGAGCGGCGGCATCGCCGAGCAACTGGCCCCGGAGTTCACCGTCTACACCTACGACCGCCGCGGCCGGGGCGAGAGCGGCGACGCCGAGGCGTACGCGCCCGAGCGCGAGGTCGAGGACATCGCGGCCCTGATCCGGGCCGCCGGGGGACAGGCCGGCCTCGCCGGCTTCTCCTCCGGCGGCGCCCTCACGCTGCGGGCCGCCGCCGCGGGCATCGGCGTGACCAAGGCGGCCTGCTACGAGGCGCCGTACGTGACCCAGGACTGGCACCGCGCCGCCGCCCTGGCGTACACCACCGACCTGCACCAGGCGCTCGACGAGGGCCGCGTCGACGACATGCCGGCCCTGTTCATGGCGCTGGTCGGCCTGCCGGAGGACCAGGTCGCGGGGATGCGCCAGTCGCCGGTGTGGCCGATGTTCACGGCCGTCGCCAAGTCCCTGACGTACGACAACGCGGTCCTGGGCTACCCCGCGGGCGGCGCGGTGCCGACCGAACTGCTCGCCACGATCACCGTGCCGGTCCTCGCCATGGACGGCGGCGCGAGCCCGGACTTCCTGCGCGACCCGGCGGGGCTCATCGCCGAGGCTTGCTCGGACGCCGAGCGGCTGACGCTCGACGGGCAGACGCACGAGGTCAGCCCGGACGTCATCGGCCCGGTGCTGGCGAAGTTCTTTGCGTGAGGCGCGGATAGAGGCAGAGCAGGCAAAGCAGAAGGTGCGGCGCCCTCCCGAAGAGGACGCCGCACCTTGTGGCTCCGGCGATATCGCCTTGTTCAGCCGACATCGCCTTGCTCAGCTAACGCTGCTTTGCTCAGTTGATACAGATCACTGCTGGTTCTGGCCCCCGGAAGGCACCCGGATCTTCCAGATCCCGCGTCCGTGCGTGGCCGCGTACAGGTTTCCGTCCGGGCCGAGCTGCAGTTGCAGCGTGGCGTTGGTCGGCAGACCGTTGCCCAGGATGCTCCAGCAGGAGGAGTGCGCGCCCTCGTAGAACACGCCCAGGTCGGTGGCCAGCGCGATGCCGCCGTGCGGCAGGATCTGGATGGAGTCGGCCGGGACGTCGGGCAGGTTCGCCGAGATGTCCTTCCAGGTGGTGCCGCCGTCGTGGCTTTCGAAGATGTGGCCGAAGTCCGCGCCGGGGCCTTCGGTCCACTTCCGGGAGAAGCCGCTGACCGCGACGTAGACGTGGTTGGCGTCGCTGGGGTCGATGGCGATGGAGGACAGGTAGCGGTTGGGCAGCGAGGTGCCGTCGGTGGGCAGGGTCAGCTGGTGCCAGCCGGTGCCGTCGGCGTTGCCGACCGCGATGCCGCGGCTGAAGCCGACGCTGTTGCAGCCGCCGCCGCACCACGCCGCGTAGATCTTGCCGCCGGAGGAGGCGACGGCTGAGGAGAGGTGGCCGGTGCCGAGGTCGTAGACGTCGGTCCAGTCCGAGGTGGCGCGGATCGCGAAGCCCTTGGTCTGGACGGCGACGTGCTGGCCGCCGGCGACCCAGGTGTTCGGGTTCTTGATGTCGGCGGTGAACGGCGCGGTGAAGCGGGCGGTGCCGTTGACGCCGTCGTTCGGCGGCACGTTGTACTCAGTGGACGTCGAAGGATCGGTGGAGACGTTCTGGCCGCAGTCGTTAGTCACCCACATGTTCTCGTTGGTGTACTCCTGGGCGATGTTGCAGCCGTTGGCCGGGTCGACGAGGGTGTCGCCGCCGTCGCCGCCGAAGTTGGAGCCCATGACCGCGGGGCCGCTGCGCAGGATCGACTGGCCGTTGTCCTGCAGGCCGCCGGAGACCGCGACGCCCTTGCCGGACGGGTCGGCGCCGACGCCCACCGAGTAGTACTGCAGGGTGTCGATGGTGCCGTCGTTGAGCGACTGCCAGTCGGCGGCGTGGCCGCCGGAGTCCAGCACGCCGGCCACGGGGCGCTTGTAGACGCCGCCGTCGTTACCGACCACGACGTAGGCCTTGCCGCCCATGCTGCCGATCGCGACCGCGTGCTGGTCGGAGTGGGTCGTGGGGGAGCAGGTGCCGGTCTGCTTGGTCGGGTCGATCGACCAGCAGGGGTAGGTGAAGTTCCAGTACGGCCCGACCGTGTTCCAGGTGGCGCCGGCGTCGTGGGACTCGTAGACCTCTTCCAGACCCATGTAGACGTGGTTGGGGTCGGTGGGGTCGACCTGCAGGAACTGGTTGTACCAGGCCTGGACGCCGGGGTTGTAGGTGGCGCCGGTCTCGGCCGAGCCGGAGGCCTCCAGCTTCGGCGAGTCGGCGATCAGCGACCAGGGGCCGAACGGCGTGCCGTTGGAGACGTAGACACCGCCGAGCGTGGACTGCGCACTGGAGATCTTCGTCGGGTCCTGGTTGATGGCGTAGAACTTCGAGCCGTCGACAGACCGCGCGAACGTCACCGCACCCACATTCGCCGCCGCGGTCGGCAGGTCGCCGAGCGAGGTCGTGATCCGGGTCCAGGTACCGCCGGACTTGGTGTAGAAGCCGTTGTAGGTGTCACCGCTGCGCCAGCCGATGGCAGCGATCAGCTTGGACGGGTCTGTCGGGTCCGCGGTGACGTCGTTGACGATGTTCTTGTACGGTGCAGCCGGGTCCGTGGCCTGAGACCCGCCGGGCAGGTACGTCGGATTCGGCGCGAACTCCAGCTTCCACGCGCCGTGCAGATCACTCAACGGATGCGAGTACAGGCCGCGGGTGGTGGCCGCGTAGACGGTGCCACCGATGAAGCGGATCTTGCGGATGCTCGTGGACTGCAACTCGGTGCCGCCGACCCGGTCGTGCGTGGAGAACGTCCCATGCACCGGGTGCGAGAGCACATACACACCGGAGCCGGTGAAGGTGTCCGAGGCGGTGTTCGCCTCACCGGTGGCGTACCACAGCCGACCGGACGCATCCAGCTCCAGGTCCCCGGTCGAGGCCGCGGGCAGCGCCTCAGAGATCGGCGTCCACTGCCCACCACCGGTGGAGGAACGCCACACGCCGCCGTTCGCACCGCCGGCGTAGATGTGCCCGGCATTGTCCGCAGCCATACCGGTCATCCGACCGGTGACATTCCCGGCACCGCCGGAGGAGTTGGAGTCATAGTCGCGGTACAGCGGATCGTCGGAGTTGTAGGCCGCTGTGGTAACAGACTTCCACGTCGGCCCGTAATGCGGCATCGACTGAATCTGCTGCCACGCCGCACCATACGCGCCAGGCGCCACGATCCCGGGCGCACTACGCGCCGCGAAATACTCATTGTCGGCAGCGGTCGGGTCATCGACGCCACCATCGGGGTTGCCGGGAGGACCGCCCACCGCAGAAGACCGAATGTGTCCCGTAGAAGCAGTGGTCGAAGACTTGACCGCGTGCGGCCGGTTGTGGGGTTGGGTGGCTCCGGCGTTGTCGGCGGCCGCCTGCGGGCCCGCCAAAACCATGGCCAAAGCCGCGCAGGCCGCTCCGATCGGGAGCAGTCTCAGGCGCGTGGCAGTTCGCATGCCGTGGGATCCCTACTGTCGAGGAACAGTGATGCAGTGCCAGCCCGAAGCGTGCCATGTGCCATGGCAGCGGTCAGCCCCCGGGCGGTCAAGATTCGGTAAATGTGGGGTCTCACTAGGGGGTTGGTCTGCGCCGACGCCATGGACCATGGTCGAAGGGCACTGTCATGCTTGGCCAATGTCCTTGTCCTTGCTGTCTTCGGAGCCGTCAAAGCCGCACACCTCCGGCATACGGCGGTTTCTAGCGGTGCTGGCCGTCGACGCCGTCTGCTTCGTGGCACTCGCATGGGGCGGCTTCGCCGACGCGATACAAGGACTGGACTGGGAATCCCGCCGCACGCCGAGACCACCCACGCACTATTTCAGCTGGGCCCTACTCCTGGTCGCCGGCGCGCTGGCAGTACACGCGTTTTACGCGTACTGGCGCAACTGGACCCCGGAGGCGGGGCTCCAGCTGCTGTTGGCAATCGTGGCCGGCATCAGCGGACTCAGCACCCTGAGCGCGAGCGGCGACGGAGCCGCACCCCAGCCGAACCCCGTCCACACGACGCAGACGCCCAACGCCTTCTTCTGCTACAGCGGCGGCCAGTGCTACATGAACGGGACACCGGTCAGCGGCCACCCGTAGACGCGGACGAGCCCAGGCTGACCACATGGTTCGCCGCGTCCGACCGGACCACGCGGGGTGTTGGTTCTGGTTCCGTTCACGGCGATGACGCGGCGAGGGACCCAGAACCCGGCGACCACAAGCAGCACCGCCAGCAGACAACGCGGCGCAGGCAACAGCGGATGCAAAGCCGAACAGTCGCGGGCCGCCGGCAAACCGTCGGACGCGCGGGTCGCCCCCTCGTCGAGGAGGCCCGCCAGAGGCCTCAAGGCACCCATCACGCACGACGATTGCCGCCTACGCAACGCATGCGCAGTGACTCGGACTTATGCGTGGTCTTGTCCACGAAAACCGCCGGCCGCCAGCGTGACATGCGGTGCACAACCGAACTGCGTCCCCCTGCGAGGCCATCAAACCATTGGCGAAGCCGGCGTGCGCGGGCGGGGTTCTTGGCGGCGGAGGCGCTGCCGCGGGAGGCGAAGGCTGTGGCGTAGCGTCCCGAGGGCGACTTCACGAT
>NZ_JAACYW010000330.1 GCF_015356825.1 Catenulispora rubra
CCCCGCCGGCCATCGACGCGGCCCCGACCCCGCCACCCGTTCAGCCCACCCGAACACAACGAGCCCTGACACCCATCAGCACCCCCTGACCAGGAGCTCAACCCCTCCGGACAACAGGGGGAAACTCAGGGGGGTTGACTGATTCCGTGAAACGTGAAACAAGCGACGATCGCACTTCTAGCCCAAATGGGTGCGAAGTGGGTTGATATGGCGATAGATAGTTAGGCTATCTATGTGATCAGATTCCGTCGAGGACTGCGACGCGATGCGGTAGAGGCTGCCGACGCGTCTCCTCCGGACGATCACCAGTTGGCCCCGGCGGTCGCTCGCGCGCTGAACGGGGCCAACGGCCTGTTGTACGGCGGGCCGCTGCCGGGGATGCTCTCGCGTGAGCTGGCTCTGCAGGTGCCTGCGGTGCGCCGGGGTGTGAACCTGATTGCCGGGTCCGTGGGGTCGTTCCCGCTGGCCCGCTGGCGGGGTGAGGACCGGATGGAGCCCGGCCGGTTCCTGGCGTACCCGGAGGACTACCGGCCGTACGCCCGGACCATGGCGGCCACGGTGCGGCACCTGGTGCTGTATCCGTATGCCTGGTGGCAGGTCACCAACCGGACGTTCTCCGGGTTCCCGGACCGCGTCCGGGTCCTGGACCCCGAATACGTCTCCTTCGACCGCGAGTTCGGCACCGATGAGGTGAGCGCCGAATACGCGTTCTACAAGGGCCGGAAGATACCGCGTGCCGACCTGATCTGTTTCGAGGGGCCCGACGACGGGTTGTTGGCCTATGGGCGCCTGGAGATCTTGACCGCGCTCGCGCTGGAGGTCGCGGCCAACCGCTACGCCTCTCCCGAGGTTCCCACCGGCTACCTGAAGCAGGAGGGACAGTACGTCCTTGAGCGCACCGAGATCGACAAGCTGTTGGACGACTGGGAGAAGTCGCGGATGGCGCACGCCACGGCGTATCTGAACGCTGGCGTGTCGTACCACTCGGCGCAGTCCTCGGCGGCGGATCTTCAGCTTGTGGAGGCCCGCGAGGAGTCCGCGAAGCAGCTGGCGCGGCTGTTGGGCATTCCTGCCCGCTACATGTCGGTGCACTCCGGTGACTCGATGACGTACTCGAACGTGGCCGCCGAGCGGTCCGACTTCGTAGACCTGTGCCTGTCGCCGTACATGGAGGCGATCACGGGCCGGTTGTCGATGGAGGACCGCAACGGCTCGCCGCGTGGTCAGAACGTGGCGTTCGACCTGGACAACTTCCTTCGTGGCGATCCGGCCGAGCGGGCGCAGCGTTCGAAGACGCTCGTGGACCTGGACGTCATGGACCGGGCCGAGGCGCGGCGCTTGGAGCGCCTGCCGGGCCCGCCCCCCAAGCGGTCGGCGCCGCCGTCAGCCCCGGCGGCGCCGACTGGCCAGCCCGCAGACGATCCGCCCGCACGTCAGGAGGCTGCGTGATGCCCGAGCTGGTGACGCTCACTCTCACTAGCCCGCTGACCTGGGCCGCGCCGACAGCCGGCGCGGTGTCAGCGGCCGAAAACTCGAGCCCTGATCAGGCCGAGGTTCGCACCGCGGATTCAGCCGGCACTGTGTCCGGCGAGATCGTGGCCTTCAACGTGGACTGTCACCCCATGGGGCCGTACGAGACAGTCCGATTCGCTCCCGGCTGCCTGGCACCACCGCACCAGGTCGGCCGGGTCAAACTGCTCCGCGACCACGACGCGGGCGCTCCGCTCGGCGTGATGACGAGCCTTGATGCCGACCAGGCCGGGGCGCGCGCTGCGTTCCGGCTCGGTCGGCATCGGGCCGCCATCGAGGCGGCCGGGCTGGTCGAGGATCAGATCCTTGATGGGCTGTCCGTCGGGATCATCCCGATCAAGGTCCGAGACGAGAACGGCACCACGGTCATCGTGAGCGCGGCCCTGCGTGAGGTGTCGTTGGTGACCATTCCGGCCATCGATTCGTCCCGCGCCAGCATCGGCGCGGGCGCCCCACCGCAGCGAGAGGAAGTCAAGGCCATGACGGCACCCACGATCCCCACCGATCAGCCCGCCCCGACCCCGGCCGAGGTGCCCGTGGGAGGCCCGGCTCCGGCCGGTGACGACGCCACCCTGCGCGCGCTGGTGGCCTCCGAGGTGGCCGCAGCGGTCGCAGCGTCGGCCGCGCCGCCTGCCGCGCCGCTGCCGGAGGACGCCACCACCCGGGGCGGCCCACTGGCCGCGATCACCGCGACCGAGCGGCCCGGGAAGTACCCGGCGGCGCGCGGCCGGGACGGGCACCTGTACACCGCCGGTGACTACTTCCACGCCTACGCGCTCGGCGCGCGGGAGGGCGACTGGGCGAAGTACGGCGTGATCCGCGCCGCGCTCCAGGACGAAGTCACCGCCGACATCCCGGGCCTGCTGCCGCAGCAGATCGTGGGTGAGCTGCTGGGCCGCGCCTCGCGGCGGCGGCCGGTGTGGGAGTCCTTCAACTCCCGTGCCATGCCGATGATCGGCGCGAAGTTCTCCCGCCCGAAGATCACCCAGCACGTCAAGGTGGACCCGCAGGCCACTGAGAAGTCTGAGGTGGCCTCCCAGAAGTACAAGGTGCTGCTGGAGGACGTCTCCAAGTCCACGCTGGCCGGGGCGCTGGACATCTCGCAGCAGGCTATCGACTGGTCGAGCCCGTCCCTGCTCAATGAGCTGATCCAGGACTTCGTCTCGATCTACATCCTGCGCACTGAGACGCTGGCCGCGACCACGCTGGTTACGGCGGCGATGGGGACCGGCGGCGGGACCAAGGTCGAGTGGGACGGCGAGGCCGGGACGATCGTCGAGGCCCTGGCGCAGGCGGCCGGGAACGTGTATCAGAGCCTGGGCAACGATCAGGACGCGTTCCCCACGGCGGTGTGGCTGTCGGTGGATCGGTGGGTTCAGCTGGCCGGACTGACGGACACCACCGGCCGCCCGCTGTTCCCGGCGCTGGACCCGTCCAACGCCACGGCGCGTGCTGACCTGTCGAACCCTGAGCGCGGGCTGGTGGACGGGCCGTTCCGGTGGATCGTGTCCAAGCGGTTCCCCGCGCAGACGTTCATCATCGGTGACGCGGCCATGGTCGAGTCCTACGAGAACGGCCGCCGGTTCCTCCAGGCGGTCAAGCCGGACGTGCTCGGTCTGGACCTGGCGTACATGGGATACACGGCCATCTACACGCCGTACCCGGCCGCGCTGGTCCCGATCATCGACGCGCCGCCCAGCGGCGGGGGCAGCACGAAGGCCAAGGGGTGACCCGTGGCGCTCACGTCGATCACGGTCGAGGAGGTGTGCGCCATCATCGGGATCGAGGTCCCTGATGAGGGCACGCCGGACGGCACCTGGATACGGCAGGCGGTCAAGGCGATCAACGCCCTGGCCGCCGACGCCTCACCGCGTATTCGGACCCTGCCGGACGGCGAGGACTGGCCCGACGACATCCGGACTGGCCTGATGATGTGGGCGCAACGCCTGTTCGCCCGCCGCAACTCCCCGACCGGCATCGCCGCGTTCTCCGAGATGTCCGGGCCGGTGTTCGTCGCCCGCTGGGACCCCGACGTGGAGCGGCTGCTACGCATCGGCGGATGGACGCCGGGGGCGGTGGGCTAGGTGCACGACATCGTGGAGGCGATCACCGGCCTGGCCGAGAGGATCAGAGCCGATGAGCGCATTGAGCGGCCGGTGATCTACGACCCCCGGAACCTGGTCGCGCCGTGCGTGCTGATCGAGCCGCCCCGCCTGGACAACCGCGACGCGGTGCTGTGCGGCCGGATCAAGGCGACGTTCAAGGTCCTGGTCATCGGCATGCCCGGGACCTGGGTGGAGTTCGGGCCGCTGGCCAAGCTGGTGTCGCAGGTGCTTGACGTCCTGGAGGACGACGACGCCGCCGAGTGGAACACGGCCGCCTTCGTGTCTTGGGTTCCTCCGAACGACTACATGTCCTCGCCGGACCCGGCGATGGCCTATCAGATCACGTGCGAGGTGTACGTATGAGCATCACCGACTCCCGGCTGAAGGAAGGCGTGCTGACCTTCGGACCGGCCGCATCCCCGGACCTCACGGTGTCTTGCCAGGCCACTGAGGTGACCTTGGAACCGGACTTCGACGAGACCTCAGACCCGGTGGAGACCCTGTGCGGGGACGAACTCCCGGCCGTGGTCAAGACCACGTGGAGCCTGAATTTCACCGGCATTCAGGACTGGGAGAACGCTGACGGGTTCGTGAACTACGCGTTCGACCATGACGGCGAGGTCATCGAATTCGTCTGGAAGCCGCGCAAGAACGGCCCTACCTGGTCAGGCTCCTGCCAGGTCAAGGCCGTGCTCATCGGCGGCGAGATCAACCAGCGGATCACATCAGACGCCGAATGGCCGGTGGTCGGCACCCCGACGCGGACACCGACCACTCTGGCCGAAACCGCGGCTGCGCCGGCACCCAAGGCAAAGGGCTGAGTCGATGGGCACGCGCTACGAGGTGGAGGGCCTTGATTCGGTGCTCGCGGCGCTCGACGCCATCGGCGGCGAGGAGATCGAAGAGCGGCTGAAAGAGGCCCGTCTCGCCTCGGCCGACATGGTCGCCGACCGCGCCCGCGCCACCGTGCCCAACCGCACCGGGCGCGGCACCGGGCAGGCCGCGACGAGCATCCGGACTATCACGTCCCGCATGTGCGGGATCGTGCTGGCCGGTGGCACGGCCGCCCCGTATGTGCCCGCTATTCACTGGGGCTGGAACCGCCAGCCCTGGGGCCATGTGAAGCGCCACCGGGGCGGCCCGATCGCCCCGAACCCGTGGATTGCGCAGGCCGCCGTAGACCTCGAACCGGCATGGACTGCCGAGTTCGAAGCCACTGTTCGGGCCCTCTGCGACGAGTACTCAGCGGGCTGAAACAACATGAGGAGAGGACGACGCAATGGCGCGCAGGTGGGTGGCCGACTTCGGAGAGGCCCTACCCGAACAGCTGGACCGGGCCTATCAGCTGGTCGGGATCACCCCGGCCGAGCACGGCGAACACGCTACGTCCGTGGCCGCCGCGCTCGCGGTCGTCGTCGCGCAAGACGCGGACCCTTCGATCCCTGACGACGCCTGGCGCCGGATCAAGTTCCGCCACCTGGACATCACCCGTGCCGCCGACCCGGAGGACGAGACGGACCCCGATCCGCTCGCGTGAGGGAACGGGTGGTCCTGGCGCGCGCGTTCGGGATCTCCCCGCGCGAGGTTCGATACCTGACCATCAACGAGCGGGCCGCTATGTGGGTCCTGCTCGACGAGATCGCGGAGGCGAGTGAGCATGGCCGGTAAGAGCGCCCTGCTGTCCATCAAGATCATCGCCGATGCCCTCGGAGCGAAGAAGGCGGCGAAGGAGACCGGCGACGCCTATAAGGACCTGGATAAGACGTTGGAGTCTTCCGGGTCCACCGGCGCGTCCGCCGCCGACAAGATCAGCTCGGCCACGAGCAAGACCACAGAGAAGCTGTCCGAGACCGGCAAGGCCGGTAAGGACGTCGGCGACAAGATCGCGGACGGCGTCGGCAAGGCGGACGGGAAGTTCACCGGCCTGATTTCCACCATCAAGAAGGTCGGGATCACCGCCGCTATCTCCCTCGGCGCAACGATGGTCGCGACCGTATTGAAGGGCTCGATCGACGGAGCCAAGGAGCTTCAGCAGGCGTATAAGGGCCTGGATGCGACCTTCGGCGAGAATGCCGGCGCCATGCGCGAGTGGGCGGCCCAAGCCGCGGAATCGGTGGGCCTGGCAAAGTCCGAATACGCCACCCTCGCGACCACCATCGGCAACTCCCTGACTCAGGCCGGGTTGCCCATGGACGAGATCGCCCAGAAGTCCAACGACCTGATCACGCTGGGCGCGGACCTGGCCACGGTCTACGGCGGCACCACCAAAGAGGCCGTGGACAAGCTGGCGCTTGCCCTGTCCGGCTCGTCGGTGCGGCTCGGTCAGTTCAACCTGGACCTGTCCAAATCAGCAGTCGAAGCCTGGAAGGCCGCCAACGGCGCCGAGGGCATGTCCGACGCACAGGCCCGGCTGGCGATGCTGCAAGAGCAGACCATCGCGGTTCAGGGCGCGTACGCCGCCTCAACCGGAGAGCTGGGCCAGCAGCAACAGGAGTTCCAAGCCAAGCTCGCCAATCTGCGCGCCGAACTCGGCGAGAAGCTGATGCCGGTCGCCGAGAAGTTCATGAGCCTGATGATCGACTACGGCGTACCGGCCCTGGAAGCCACCGCGACCGCAATCGGGTTCCTCGCTGACGGCTTCAGCATGGCCGCCGACTCGATCGAGCCGATGATCAGCGGGCTGAAGTCCTCCGTGGAGTGGGTGAAGGGCAACGACGCAGCGATGACCGTCCTCAACGGGGTGCTTCGCACCCTGCAAGGGATGCTCGGCAACACCCTCAGCCAGCTCAACCCGCTGCAAGCAGGCTTCGACCGCGTCAGGTCCGCCGTGGACGCCGCCTCATCCGCCGTAGAGAAGTTGGTGGGTTGGCTCGGCAAGGTGGGCGGCGGTGTGCTTGACAAGATCAAGGGCATTTTGCCGTTCTCGCTGCCTTCGGCCTCGGCGCTCGCCTGGCCCGCAGCGGCCGGACCGCCGGTCCCCGGGCCGCGCGCTGCCGGGCTGGCCGACTCCCGGTCTGGCCGGGTGCGCGCGGTCAGCGGGGCGACGAACCTCACGGTTCTGATCGACGGGTCCCAGCTGCAAGGGCGGATCAACTCGACCGTGCGCAGCGCGCTGAGCGCTGACGGCGCGCGGCTGGCCGGGGGCGGGTGGGTGTAGTGCCTGAGCCTGTCCTTGCCCTGTCGGCCGTGGTCGCGGCCCGGACCGCGACGTTCACGGTCGAGCTGTCCGACGCGCCCGGCGTGGTCTCGGTCGAGCTGGACTTCGGCGACGGGACGCCGCCGGTCCCGGTCGCGCTGGACGCGGCCGGACACGGCACCGCCTCCCACCGCTACCCGGCATGGTCGGCCGCCTACACCGCCCGAGCTGCGGCGCGCCTCGGGGGCATGTTCGAGTCCTGGCGCGAGTTGGCCGGCACTGTGTCATCGTGGGCTGACCTACCCGGCCGGTCGCCGACCTGGCGCCAGCTCTCCGGGCTGGTCCGCACCGACTGCCCGGTGACCATCGAGCTGTCCGGGCTCGGCTACATCGAGCTGCTGCCGCAGTGCGCGCCCGCGCCCGGCGTCCGCGTCGAGGTGGTCCTAGGCAGCCTGCCTAAGCCGCTGCGGCAGTGGAACATCTGGCAGCAGGACCGGGGCCGGATCTACGCGGGCACCGACCCGCGCGGCGGCGCGGTGTGGGACTGGGAGGCACCGCTAGGCGTCGAGCTGGAATACGGCCTGACCGTGGACTACACCGATGGGTCGTGGGACCCGCTGGTCCCGTCGCGGACCTCGCTCACCTGCTCCTCAGGGTGCTGGCTGTCCTCGCTGGCCACCACCGAAACCATGCCGGTCACCGTGCAGGCCTGGGACACAGTCGAGTTCGAGGCCCGACAGTCCGTGGTGTCCGTGGCCGGTCGGCCGGACCCGGTGGTGGTGTTCGACTCGCACCTGTGGCCCTCGACCTCAATCACCCTGCGCACCGCCGACCGCGACGGCCGCGACCAGCTCGAACGCATCCTCAAGACAGGGTCCGTACTGCTGCGCACTCAGGACGCGTCCAGCCTGGACACGGTCTATCTCGCGGTCGGCAACTTCGCCCGGGCCCGGATGGTGCCCGGCAACGGCGGATCGTGGCTGTTCGCGACCGAGTTTCAGGCCCAGACCATCGCCGCACCGCCGCAGAACGCGAGACCGGCATGAGGCCCACCCCGGCCGGATGGGCCGAGACCATCGCCGCCAGCCACCGCGTAGTGGCCCGCGTCGAGTCCTGGCGCGGCGGCGCCAAGCTGGCAGACGTCCCGATCATCAGCGGCACCGTCACGTTCGACGACACCGCCGCCCTGCTGCGCCGCCAGGTGGTCATCACCGTGCCCATCCGCGACGCGGCCGGGAACAACTGGGTCCCGGAGTCCGACTACTCCACACACCCGCTGTCCTGCGCCGGACAGCGGCTCAAGGTGTACGCCGGAATCGAGATCGCAGGCGCCGAACACGTCGTGGACCTCGGCTGGTACCTGATCAGCGCATGGCGCACCGACTACGCAGAGGGCTACATCGAAGTGCGCGCGGTGGACCTGTCCCAGCTCATCCGCGACTGGCGCCACCTGTACACCGAGACCCCCTGGGGCGACCTGTACGACACCGGAGGGGCGCCGCCGACCTTCCCGGCGCCGACGCTGCGCCAGGCCTTCGACAAGCTGATGACGCCGTACTTTGGCGCCCCCGTGCTGCTGCCCCACTACATCGCCCCCGGCCTCCCGGCAGACCAGCGCGTCAACCCCATGATGGTCTGGGGCCGGGACCGGTGGGAGAACCTGCGCCGCCTGTCGGACGGCATCACCCCGACGTCCCGCCTGCTCGTCGACGACAACGGCACACTGTGCGTGCTGCACCCCTACGACCCGAACTCTCCGGTGGTCGCGACCATCCGTACCGGGGAAGGCGGAACCCTGACGGTCCGCGATCGGGAGGCCAGCAGGGACCGGATGTACAACGCCATGGTGGTGCACGGTCAATACACCGGCGACGCCGCCCCGCAAGCCCTGTTCTTCTGGCTTCCGGCCCGCCAGGACGAGTACCCCGGCACCCCCGTGGACTTCTACGGGCCCTTCGGTCCCAAGCCGCGGTTCTACTACTCCGAGTACCTGACAGCACCCGAACACATGGCCTCGGCGGCGCGCGCGATGCTCGACCGCTGTCTCAGGTTGACCCGGACCGAGGTTCTGCCGGCGGTGGCTAACCCAGCCCTCGAACTCGGCGACATGGTCCGCGTCGAGGGGGCCGGGGCCGGGTGGACTGGCCGCGTGATCGGTATCCGGCTGCCCCTGACCGCGACTGGCGGCGGCGTGATGGACGTGACCGTATCCGACGCGGACCCCGCGCAGAGAAGGGAGAGAGGCGATGGCGACCGTAGCCCAGCGGATGAACTCTGACTCGGAGGTGTTCTCCGACCAGATCCCCGACGACACCAGGACGCTGCGGGTCGGGTTCTCGCCCACGGACGGGCGCTACTGGATCAATCAGAACACCGTGTGGTGCCTGATCACCGAAGACGGCACTTCGGAGTGGTCTCAGATGCGCATCCCGGCAGAGGCCATGGACAAGCTCGGCCACGACGTCGGCTATGCCGCCGAGATGCAGTGCTCGGCGATCCACGGCAACACCATGACCCGCATCCTGTGGCCTGTGTGAGGAGACCAGCCATGAAGACCACCCCGAACCTCGGCCTGCCCTACCCGGAACCGGACAACGAGCCCGAGGGCGACGCGCAGATGCAGGACCTCGCCGAACGGCTCGACGCCATCGGCGGTGCCGCCTACTACTGGGCCGCGAGCCTGACCCAAGACCTCACGCCCGGCCAGTTCAACAGGGTCCGGATGAACACAGCCAACCCGGTATCCGAGGCGCCGTTCCTCACCTGGGACCGCGACAGCGAATGGACCATCACCGCCTCCGGCCTGTACCGCGTGAGCGCCTGCCAGACCTCCGGCAGCGGCAACGCCCAAGACTGGGAAGGCATCTTCGAAGCGGACGGGACGGAGGTGTACACCGGCATCCAGCACGACACGTGGACCCTGGCCTACACCCGCACGTTCACGATGGACGCCGGGACCAAGCTCGCGTTCGGGTCGTTCCCGGTGGGCGGCGGACTCAGGATCAACCACGCCGAGTTGACCGTGGAACTCCTCCGGCCGCTCGCGGGTCCGCCAGCGGTCAAGCTGCCGGACTACGCGAGCATCCAGGCCCCGGCTATGGCTAGGGGGTGAGGAGTCCCATCACGACCGTGAGACGGTCAGCGGTCCGCGAGGAGTTGACCCGGGCCGCGTAGTCAGCTGCCTTCCCCAGGGCCGCGCGTCCCTGGTCCAGTTCTCCCGCCTTGGCATACGCTTCCGCAAGCCACGACCAATAGAGGGACTGTTCCCGGTACGATTCGGCCGGGTAGCGGGATAGGACGCCGACAAGCAGGGGTTCGGCTTCGGACGGCTTGCCTAGTTCCACCATCACTCGGGCTCGCATGGTCGAGATCTCGTCCCGGTTCAGCCAATACACCCACTCGGGATCGGCATCTCCTGAGGAGCGGTTCTCGTACACGTCATCCACCTGATCCAGAACCCTTATTGCAGTGCCGGCGTCCCGCGCCTTGGCGGCCGACCAAGCCACCCGCTCAAGGAGCAGGGCGCGCGTCGTGGGAGTAGCTCCGTCAGCCCCCTTCATGGCAGACCGGGCCAACAGAAGCGCATCAGCAGGTCGTCCAACATTCGCCATCTGGTAGGACAGGGACGAGAAGAGGTTGGCCGCAAGCGGATGGTCACCGGCCTCGTTGGCCGCCGACACGCCAGACAGGTAGTGCCTCGCTGCTTGGTCGTAGAGCCCCGCGTCCGATGCCACCCATCCTGCGAGTTGTGACAGTTCACCCACGGACGTGAGTAGCCGCCTCCCTACGGGGTCGGTAAAGGAAGCTCCGCGCACAAGTTGTGCCGTGTCGTCTAGTTCCTTCGCGACAACCGGGGCTAGATCTTCGCCGCCCACATGGTCGTCTAGGTGCCGAAGGTCGATCACCCGCGTCTCGACATCTGCCGCTAGCCCTGCCCCTACGCGGCGGCCGGACAGTCGTTCGATGGTTTGAGGTGAATCCGATACCAGCCACTCATGAGCCCTCCTTAGGGGATCAGGAAGGGGCCGCGTGAGGGATTCCTCGGGAACGCCTAGAACGTGCGCGTAGGCTGCGATGACCTCGGGCGAGGCGAGGCG
This sequence comes from Catenulispora rubra, assembly GCF_015356825.1. Taxonomy (GTDB): domain Bacteria; phylum Actinomycetota; class Actinomycetes; order Streptomycetales; family Catenulisporaceae; genus Catenulispora; species Catenulispora rubra. The sequence goes on from NZ_JAACYW010000330.1 coordinate 10,869, forward strand.
CTTCCCGGTCTCTACGTTGCTCAGGTGGGGCTTAGAGAAGTGCGCGCGCTGCGCCATCGTGTCGAGCGAAAGCCCCGCCGCCACCCGGCCAGCCCGGAGCACTTCTCCAATGCGCATCTCCATAGGCTGAATACCTTTGAAAACCCCGTAGCTGTATCGACGCGACCACTGCCCGCTACATCCTGTCATGTATGAGCACTGATCAGGCAATCGACACGGAGGCGCGGCCGACACCGGCGCGTCTCGTGGCAATGCTGGCCCAAGATCCTGGGGCCCCGCCGGTCGGCTTGACGGTCTTTCCGGAAGCGATCTTGGGCAACCTGCTGTCCGGGGACGCGATCGGGATCGACGGCCGCTGGTGCAACGTCGAGCGGTGCACGTCTGTGAACGAATGGGTCTCGGTCAAGACGGCCGACTACTGCCCGAACGCCGAAGGCTTCAGCGACGTGCCCATCTTCCTTGCTCGCAGGATCGAAGACGTAGAGGAGGGCAGCGCCGATGAGTGAGCCGCTGCCGCCTGAGCGGACGTACGAGGAGTCTCGTTACCGCTTCTGGGCCCTCATGTCGATCTCGTGGGCCTCCGCCATGACGGCCGTTGTCGGCATCCTCGCCGTGGAGATTTTCCGGCTTGGCGCGCCCGTCACGCTTCCGGGTGACGTGAACCCGGAGGGCTCCCGGCCCCCGCTCACGGCCGCTGTTGTACCGGGCTTACCCCCTGGGCCGTGATCACCGGGACACCGCCCCCTCTCCTACTTTGCGCCTGGGGAGGGGGCACCTATCTCGGTGCCGTGGAGCTGAGCGAATGACAGAAAACGTATGAGGAGCATGGATGGCGCTGCAAGTTGACGGGGTGGCGGAGCGGAGTCTCGATGGAATCATCAATGCTTTACGAACGGCACGGCTGAACGCTGGGATTTCTCAGAATGCGTTGGCCGAAGGGTTGCCGGTGAGGGGGCGTGCGGTCTCAGAGTGGGAGACCGGGGCGATCCAGCCACCATTGAAGAATCTGATCCTGTGGTCCGGCGAGCTTGATCGGCGGCTGGTACTTGTGGAACAAGACCAGGAGCTGCGCAGTGTGCGCCAGCGTCCGGGGGAGACGTGGGAGACCTTCGTACGGCGGCAGTTGGCTTGGCCGTTGAAGGGCCGTCGTAAGGCCTGGGGGATATCGCAGGCCGAGTTGGGCGAACGTGTCGGCGTCAGCCGTGACTCCATACAGCGATGGGAGCTTGCCCGCGTGCCTCCTCGGCCGATTGCGCTGATTGTTTGGGCACAGATGTTGGGGTGTCGCCTTGCCCTTTGGCCGGTCACAGTGCCGCGAATACCGGGACCTCGACCAGAACCGGTACCCATCAGCGTCCTGAAGTACTGACGCCCCACCCCCGAAGAC
>NZ_JAACYW010000331.1 GCF_015356825.1 Catenulispora rubra
TCAAGCCGCATCGCTGCTGCTGTGGTCCAGCCTCGTCCGGCTTGACACCGCCAAACCGGGCAGGTTGGCTGCGCCCGCTGACGCGGCGAGGGACCCAGAACCAACACCCCGCATGGTCCGGTCGGACCCGACGAACGATACGGTCGGCCGGGCTGGGCCGTCACTGCCCGAGGCAGGCATCACCCGGTGGTGATGACCGCGACAATGCGAGCGCTGGCCGCGAACCTCCCGGCCTCGATCATCTGCGTGATGCCGTACAGCATCTTCGCGACATAGATCCGATCGGCCTCGAAGCCGTGTTCGTCGCCGAGCTTCGCCGCGAAGGCGTCCAGTTCCGGTGGCACCTTCGCGTAGCCGCCGAAGTGGAAGTCGTCCTCGATGTGCCAGTTGTCGAAGACCTTCTGGTAGGTCTGCCGCTGCAGTTCGGCGACCTCCTTCGTCAGGAACCCGCCCTTCAGTGCTGCGAACCCGATCGCTCGCTGTCCCGGCGCGAGTCCGGCGGCGATCCCGGCGAGGGTGCCGCCGGTCCCGACCGGGCAGCAGATCACGTCGAAGGGTTCTGCGATGTCGCCCGGCAGCTCCGCGCATCCCTTGACGGCCGCCGGGTTCGATCCGCCTTCCGGGATCAAGTAGAAATCGCCGAAACAGCTCTCCAGGAACCGCCGCATGTTGTGGGATTTCTTGGTCCGGTACGTCTCCCGGTCCACATACAGCAGGTGCATGCCCTGCGACACCGCGAACGCCAGCGAGTCGTTCAGTGTCTCGTGCGGCTCGCCGCGGATGACCCCGATGGTCTTGAACCCCTCGGCCCGCCCGGCCGCCGCGACGGCCCGGATGTGGTTCGAGTAGGCGCCGCCGAAGGTCAGCAGCGTCGACGCGCCGGCCCGCCGGGCCTTCTCCAGGTTGTACTTCAGTTTGCGCGGCTTATTGCTGTCGAAGCGCAACATCAGTTCTGTCATCGCAGCCGATGGTCCAACCCGGTGAACCGCTTCCCCGCCGACATCGTCCGGATCGCCTGCGCCAGCGCGCGCTTCGAGCCGACCAGCACCACCAGCTTCTTCGCCCGGGTCACCGCCGTGTAGAGCAGGTTCCGCTGCAGCATCATCCACGCGCTCATCGTCACCGGCACCACGACCACCGGGTACTCAGAGCCCTGCGACCGGTGCACGGTCATCGCGTACGAGTGCTGCAACTCGTCGAGCTCGGCGAACTCGTACGTGACGTCCTCGTCCTCGTCGGTCCGCACGACCAGCGTCTGCTCCTCCGGCACCATCGACATGATGACGCCGCCGGTCCCGTTGAAGACCCCGTTCTTGCCCTTGTCGTAGTTGTTCCTGATCTGCGTCACCTTGTCGCCGACCCGGAACGTGCGGCCGCCGAACCGCTTCTCCGGCCGCGAGGGCTGCGCCGGCGTCAGCGTCTCCTGCAGCAGGCCGTTCAGCGTCCCGGCGCCGGCCGGACCGCGGTGCATCGGGGTCAGGACCTGGATGTCGCGGCGCGGGTCGAAGCCGAAGCGCTTCGGGATGCGCGTCGTGACCAGCTCCACGGCCACCCGCGCGGCGTCCTCGGTCTCGTCCTCGACGAACAGGAAGAAGTCGTTGAAACCCTCCAGCTGCAACGGTTTCCCGGAGTTGATCCGGTGCGCGTTCACCACCACGCCGGACTGCTGTGCCTGCCGGAACACCTGCGTCAGCCGCACGCGCGGCACCCGCGGCGCGGCCAGCAGGTCGCGCAGCACCTCGCCGGCGCCGACCGAGGGCAGCTGGTCCACGTCCCCGACCAGCAGCAGGTGCGCGCCGGGAGCCACCGCCTTGGCCAGCTTGTTGGCCAGCAGCACGTCCAGCATCGAGGCCTCGTCCACGACCACCAGGTCGGCCTCCAGCGGCCGGTCCCGGTCGTACGCCGCGTCGCCGCCGGGCTTGAGCTCCAGCAGCCGGTGCACGGTCATCGCCTCGGCGCCGGTCAGCTCGGTCAGCCGCTTGGCCGCCTTGCCGGTCGGCGCGGCCAACACCACCCGCGCGCGTTTGGCCTGCGCCAGCTCGATGATCGAGCGCACGGTGAAGGACTTGCCGCAGCCCGGGCCGCCGGTCAGGACGCTGACTTTCGACGTCAGGGCCTGCCGCACCGCCGCGGTCTGCTCCGGCGCGAGGTCGGCGCCGGTGCGCTCCTTCAGCCAGGCCAGGGCCTTGTCCCAGTCCACGGAGGCGAACGAGCCGAGGCGGTCGTCCGGCGCCTCCAGCAGTCGGCGCAGCTGCGCGGCCAGCGAGACCTCGGCGCGGTGGAAGGGCACCAGGTAGATCGCGCGGATCGGTTCGTCGGGGTCGTAGCCGTCCGGGTCGGGGATGTCCTCGGCGACCACGCCCTCGGCCTCGGCGAGTTCGTCCAGGCACCGGGATGCCAGGTCGAGGCCGACGCCGAGGATCTTGACCGACTCCTCCAGCAGCTTCTGGCGCGGGAGGTAGCAGTTGCCCGCGTCAGAGCTCTGCGACAACGCGTACTGGATGCCGGCCTTCACCCGCTCCGGGGAGTCGTGCGGGATGCCGACGGCGACCGCGATCGCGTCGGCGGTCTTGAAGCCGATGCCCCAGACGTCGGAGGCGAGTTTGTAAGGCTCCTGTTTCACGACGTCGATCGAGGCGTCGCCGTACTCCTTGTAGATCCGCACCGAGATCGAGGTGGTGACGCCGACCGACTGCAGGAAGACCATGACCTCCTTGATGGCCTTCTGCTCGACCCAGGCCGCGGCGATCAGCTTGGTGCGCTTGGGACCCAGGGTCGGCACCTCGATGAGGCGCTTCGGGTCCTCCTCGATCACCGCCAGGGTGTCCACCCCGAAGTGGTCGACGATCTTCTCGGCGGTCTTGGGCCCGATGCCCTTGATCAGGCCGGAGCCGAGGTACTTCTGGATGCCCGCGACGGTCGCGGGCAGCACCGTCGTGTAGTTCTCGACGGTGAACTGCCGGCCGTACTGCGGGTGCGAGCCCCAGCGGCCGCGCAGCCGCAGCGACTCCCCGGGCTGCGCGCCGAGCAGCGCTCCGACCACCGTCAGCAGGTCCGCGGCGCCGTGGCCGGTGTCGACGCGGGCGACGGTGTAGCCGGTCTCCTCGTTGGCGAAGGTGATGCGTTCCAGGACGCCTTCGACGACGGCGAGGTTGCCGTGCGGTTCGGTGGTCGGTGCGGCCAAGGGTCCTTCCCCTGTACTACGCGGCTACGCGGCCTGTATGGACTCCTCGACTCTAGCGGCGGGCACGGACGGCTCCGGCGCGATCCGCGCACCCGCCGGCTTGCGCCGCGGCCACACGATCGCGACCAGCCCGCCCAGCACCACCACCGACCCGGCCATCTCCAGCGCGGTCATCCGCTCGCCGTTCGCGATCAGCGCCGCGAGGATCCCGATCGGCGGCACGCCCAGCGTGTACGGCGCGACGGCCGAGGCCGGGTACTTGGTGATCAGCATTACCCAGGCCCCCAGGCCGACGAAGGTCGACAGCAGCACCACGTACAGCAGCCCCAGCACCGGCCCGGCGTGCAGATGCGCGAACGCGTGCCCGATCCGGTGCGGCCCCTCGGCCAGCAGCGAGACGGCCAGGAGCGGGGGAGTGGCGTACAGGCTGGCCCAAACCATCAGCGCGAACCCGTTGCCGGCCCCGGCCTTGCGGTTGCAGATCGAGCCCAGCGCCCACGACGCGCCCGCGCCGATCACCAGCAGCAGCGAGCCCAGCGGCACGTTCCCGCCGCGTCCGGCGCCGATGACGCCGAGCCCGGCCACCGCCGCCGCGATGCCCAGCGCCTGCCGCAGGCCGGTCCGCTCCCCGAGCAGCAGCGCGGCGGCCAGGACCGTGAACGGCGCCTGGGACTGCAACACCAGCGAGGCCAGGCCGTCCGGCATGCCGTGCGCCATGCCGGTGAACAGCAGCACGTACTGGCCGAAGAACATGAAGGTGCTGATACCGGCGATCCAGTACCAGCGGACCTCCTTCGGGCGCGGGAGGAACAGGGTCGCCGTCCCGGTGAGCGCGAAGCGCAGGGTGGCCAGCAGAATCGGGGGGAATCCGTCCAGGGCGTGGCTGATGGCGACGAAGTTCACGCCCCAGATCACGACGATCGCAAGGGCCAAAGCGATGTGGCGGGGATTACGCATGACGCCAGTGTCCGGGCGCACTATCGTTCAGCACTAGCGAATGATTTTGCTTGGAACCGTTAAGATGGCCTTAACGATGGAGGAGGCCCCATGATCGACGTGCGCCAACTGCGGACGCTGCGCGCCCTGGCCGACCACGGCACGGTCTCGGCGGCAGCCGAAGCCCTGTACCTGACGCCGTCGGCGGTCTCCCAGCAACTGGCCGTCCTGAGCAAGAGTACCGGCTGCGAACTGCTGGAACGACGGGGACGCAACGTGGTGCTGACCGAGGCGGCGCGCGTCCTGGTCGGGCACGCCGACGCGGTGTTCGCCCAACTGGAGCGTGCGCAGTCCGAACTGCGGGCCATCTCCCCGGCGCCGATGACGGTGCGCATCGCGGGCTTCCCGACCGCGATCATGGCGGTCATCGCCCCGGCGATGAAGGCGCTGCGCGAGGCGCACCCGGAGTGGGGCTTCGAGATCGCCGACACCGAGAGCGAGGACTCGGTCGCGCACCTGATCGACGGCTCGATCGACGTCGCGGTGGTCATGGCGGCGCCGAACCGGCCGCTGCTCGGCGATCCGCGGATCAGGATCCTGCCGTTGCTGGAGGAGGTCTACCACGCCGCCGTGCCGGCCGGGCACCGGTTGGCCGGGGCGGCCCAGATCTCGCTGACGGAGCTGGTCGAGGACCCGTTCGTGCTGGCCGCCGAGGGGCTGTCGTGCCACGACCAGGTGACGGCCATCTGCGCGGACGCCGGGTACCAGCCGCGCGGGCGGTACCGCGCGACGGACTTCAGCGCGGCGCTGGCGTTGATCGCCAACGGGTTCGGGGTGACGCTGCTGCCGACGCTCGGGGTTCCGCCGCAGGTGCCGGCGGGCGTCGTCCTGGTGCCGTTGAAGGAGGACTGGCCGCGGCGGGTGAGCCTGATCGCGGTGCGGACCGGTGCGGAGTACCCGGAGGTGCTCGCGGCGCTCACCGGGGCCGCGGCTAAGCTGGTCCGATGATCGTTTCCGGGGGTGGGGTCGGGGTCGGTGGGGTCGGTGGCCCTGGTGGCCCTGGTGGCCCTGGTGGCACTGGCGGCTCTGGTGGCACGGGCTCGCTGCTCGTGGCCGGTACGACGTCGGATGCCGGCAAGAGCTTGCTCACCGCAGGGATCTGCCGGTGGTTGGCGCGGCAGGGCGTGCGGGTGGCGCCTTTCAAGGCGCAGAACATGTCGAACAACTCGATGGTGGTCGGGACCGGCGGCACTTCGACATCCGGCGCGGAGATCGGGCGCGCGCAGGTGATGCAGGCGCAGGCCGCCGGGGTCGAGCCGGAAGTGGCGATGAATCCGGTGCTGCTCAAGCCGGGCAGCGACCGGACGAGTCAGGTCGTGCTGTTGGGGAAAGTGTTCGCGGAGGCGTCGGCGACGTCGTACCAGGACCTGAAGCCGCGGTTGCGGGAGGCGGTGCTGGCGTCGTATCAGGACCTTAAGTCGCGGTTCGACGTGGTGATCTGCGAGGGCGCCGGGTCGCCGACCGAGATCAACCTGCGGGACGGGGACCTGGTCAACATGGGGCTGGCCCGGCCGCTGGGGATGCCGGTGGTGGTGGTCGGCGACATCGACCGGGGCGGGGTGTTCGCGGCGTTCCACGGGACGGTGGCGTTGCTGGACGCCGAGGATCAGAGGCTTATATCAGGGTTCGTCATCAACAAGTTCCGGGGCGATCCGTCGCTGTTGACGCCGGGGCTGCGGCAGATCGAGGGGTTCACCGGACGGCCGGTGCTCGGCGTGGTGCCGTGGCTGCCGGGGATCCGGCTGGACGCGGAGGACGCGCTGCCGATCGAGGCGTACGCGGCCGGTGCGGCTGGTGCTGGTGCGGCCGGCGCCGGAGGCTCGCGATTGCGGGTCGCGGTGGTGCGCTTCCCACGGGTCTCGAACTTCACCGACGTCGACGCGCTGGCGATCGAGCCGGGCGTGGACGTCGAGTTCACGGCGTCGGCCTCGGCCGTGGAGTCGGCGGACCTGGTGGTGTTGCCGGGCACGAAGTCGACCGTCGCGGACCTGGCCTGGCTGCGCGAGCGCGGCCTGGAATCGGCGCTGGCCAAGCGCGCGGCCGCGGGGCGCCCCATCCTGGGGATCTGCGGCGGCTACCAGATGCTCGGCACCGAGATCGAGGACGACGTCGAGTCGCGGCGCGGGACTGTCGCAGGACTCGGACTCCTGCCGGTGCGCACGGTGTTCGACCCCATCAAGACCCTGACTCGCCCGACCGGCCTCGGCCTCGGCGAACCGGTGGCCGGCTACGAGATCCACAACGGCCAGGTCCGGGTCGAGGGCGGCGAAACCCTGTTCACTGATACTTCGGGCGCGGCACTGGAAGGCTGCCGCCACGGCACGGTGTGGGGCACGATCTGGCACGGCGCACTGGAGAGCGACGGCTTCCGCCGCGCGTACCTGACGGAGATCGCGCGCGTGTGCGGCCTACGCTTCGCCCCGGACCCGAACACCTCGTTCGCCGCCGAGCGCGAGAAGCAACTCGACCGCCTCGGCGACGCGGTGGAGGAACACCTCGACACGGACCGCTTGTGGCGGCTGATCGAGGATGGGCCGACGGCGGAGCTGCCGCTGCTGGCGCCGGGGGCACAGATGTAGCGCACGCGATTCAGAACCCGCAGTCTTCGCTACCGCCGACCGCCGACCGCCGACCGCCGCCGGCCGTAGATGCCTGCCAACCGGCGACTGCCAGGCCACCGCGGGCTAGCCCAGCGCAGATCGCTCGCAGCACCTACCGAGCCCCCGTCCGCAACAACTCCGCCCCCAGCGCCGTGCACCCGTGCCACGCTGCCTTCCCCTCCCGGCGCGTCGCCACCAGGCCGGCCTCCCGCAGTGCCGTCGTGTGCTGCGACGCCGAGGCCGCGCTGATCCCCAGGTCCTGTGCGAGGTTCCCCGTCGTCCGTTGCTCCGCGAGGGCCTCCAGGACCTGCGCGCGCGTGCGGCCCAGCAGCGTGCCGAGCGGGTCGGCGTCGTGGGGCTCGGGCAGGAGGGGCAGCGGGGTCAGTGCCGGGTAGACGAGCAGCTTCGAGCCGTCCGGGGCCGTGGCGATCAGCGGTAGTCCGCTCCACACCGCCGTCGGGTAGAGGGTCAGGCCGGTGCCGTCGAGGTGGAAGTCGGCGTGCTTCTCCGGCGCCAGGTGCCAGACCAGGCCGTCGAGGCGGGAGCCCGGCAGCAGGGACTCCAGGCCGGCTCCGAGGCCGAGGCGGCCCCAGCCTCTGGTGCGCCAGGCGACCTCGGCGTGGAAGCCGGCTCGCAGGCGCCGCCACGGTTCCGTCAGCACACTGTCATACGCGTCGTGCAGTCCGGTCACGAGTTCGGTCCACGCCGCGCGGTCCCGGGCCGCGACCCGCCGCGTCCACGGTGTCGGCGGCAGGCCGAAGCCCGCGACCCGCGTCATCTCGCGGCGCACCTGGCCCGCCGAGGTTGCCGCCACCTGCTCGAAGCCCTCCTGGACGTCGGGGACCACCGGGTCCACGAACTGCGGGCCGCGCCCGCACGGCGGTATCAACTCCAGCAGCGGACGCGCACGCCCCGGCAGTCCGCGGGCCGCCTCCCGGCGCCAGCGGGTGAACACCGGGTCGGCGGCCGGGCGGTGCAGCGTCGCGACCGCCATCGCCAGTTCCAGCAACGGCGCCGGCTCGTCGGCGAAACGTATGCGCAGCAGGTCGTCGGGCGTGAAGTGGATCCGCATCTCGTCCTCACGTTTCAGCGTGGGCTGAATCGATCGCCCCGGCGCGCGGGGGCTTCCAGAGTGAAGACGTGTCCCGCACCTTTCGCGGACGCGGTTCGGCGACGACAGAAAACGACACGAAGGGACAACCCTCATGCGCAAGCGCATCCTCGGCGTCGCGGTCTCGGTCGGCTTGGTGGTGGCAGGGCTTCCGGCGTCGGCCGAGGCCGCCGCCGGAAACGCCACCACCCCGAGCGGCTGGACGCCTGTGACGTACGGGTCGCTGGACCAGCCAGCCGGTACGGACTGCTCGTTCGAGCTGAAGATCGACTTCCCCACGCAAGGGGTGGAGCAGCGGATCTCCGCGACCTACCCGGATGGCAGCCCGCTACGCACCGACTTCCGGGGGCCGCTCATCGCGCGGTACACCAACGCGGCGACCGGTGGCTCCGTCGACGAAGACCTCAGCGGGGTCGGCACGCTCTACAACTTCCCGGACGGTTCGAGCCTGTGGACCATCCCGGACAACTTCGGGGTCAGCATCAAGCCCGGCGACCCGTACCACGCGCCGGGCGAGTACGTGTTCAGCGGCGGCGAGGTGATCGCGATCTCGCCGACGCACCAGGTCGCGATCCTCCACCAGACCAAGGTCACCGACGTCTGCGCGGCGCTGTCGTGATCAACTCCGACATGTTCCAGCCCGCGGCTCAGCCCGCCAGATACGTCGCAGCACGCTGACGCAGCACCTCGTGCACCCCGTACGCCGAGGTCCCCGACGGCAGGAACGCCTTGCGCATCTTGGCGACCGACGTGTAGTTCGTGTCGCACACGTTCGCCAGCGGCGACTCCACGCCCTGCGTCACCAGCTGGTACGCGTCCAGCTCGCTCAGGCCGTAGTCGCGGGCGATCCACTGCACCAGATCGACCTGCGCGATGCGGAACGCGTCCTCCAAGGGACGCGCCGATCCCGCGGTCATGATGTACGCGTCCGACTCCAGCCGGGGCCACGGCGTCGGCACGCCCTTCACCAGCTCGATGGTCACCACCGTGTTCATCGCGGTCTCCACGGCCACCCCGCAGGTCTCGCCCTCACCCTGCCGGGCGTGGCCGTCCCCGAGGCTGAACAACGCACCCTCGACGTTCACGCCGAGGTAGCACGTGACCCCGGCCCGCATCTCCGGGGTGTCCATGTTGCCGCCGTGGGCGTCGGGCACGAGCGCCGAGCGCACTTCGAGGTTGGCCGGGGCGACGCCGACGGTCCCGTGCATCGGATCCATCGGCAGTTCGACCTCGATGTCGCTGTCCTTGGCCCGGAACAGCGCGGTGCGGCGCTCGCGGTCCAGCTGCCAGATCCAGACCCGCTCCGGCAGCGGCGGCTGGAGCGTGGCGGTGGTGTGCGTGGAAGTCAGGGCGCCGAACAGCGGGACGGTGGTCGACGCGGCCCAGTCGCGGGCCGGCTCGATGGACACGAAGTGGATCGCCAGCGTGTCACCGGGTTCGGCGCCCTCGACGTAGAACGGCCCGGTCTGCGGGTTGAGGAACGGGAACTCGCAGACCTCGGTGACCAGGTCCTTCTCCGAGCGCACGCGGCCGGCGAAGCAGTCCTCGGTGAACAGCTCCAGGGTGTCGCCGGGCTTGACCCGGGCCAGCGGCGGCGCGCCGCCGAAGGTCCAGACGTATTCGCCGACGGAGGGGGTGAACTTGTGGACCGGGAGCGAGTTCGCCATGACTAGCACTGTAGCCAGGCGAACCTGCTCCGGGGGAGAACCCCTCAGGGATCGCCTCGGCGACAGGAGGCATCCTTGGAGACAGCGCTCCGGGCCCGAAACGCTCAGTAGCGTGCGGCGAGCGAGTGGACCAGCTTCTGCGCCACCGGAAGGGCCTCCTCGGCGGCGCGTTGCAGCGTCGCCCGCTCCTCGTCGGTGAGCGTCTGCAGCACCTTGTCGAGGTGTTCCAGGCGGGTGATCCACCGGGTGCGCAGCGTCTCGTCCCCGGCGGCGGTGAGCTCCACGAGCACTACGCGGCCGTCGGTGGGGTCGGCGACCCGGGCCACCAGGCCGGCGTCCTCCAGGCGGCGCAGCAGCTGCGTCATCGAGGGCTGGGTCACGCCCTGGGCGGTGGCCAGCGAGGTGATGCGCTGCGGTCCGCGCCGTTGCAGGGAGCCGAGGGTGGCGGCGGCGGTGAGGCTGAGCCCGTCCGGGGCCGGCACGTGCCGCATCATCAGTACTGTGACGGTCTCGAAGAGTTCGCCCACCGCGGCCGGGTTCTGATCCACGTCCATGATTGTATCGTCCATCTATATAGATTGCCTATGCAATGGGGATCACGACCGGCCGGCGGGGCGGCGCGGGCCGTGCACCCGGCTCACTCCCAGGGCGCGCCCTTTTCCAGCAGCGTGCGGCCGAACTCGGCCATCTTCGCCGCGTACTCCTCGGTCCACCCGGTCAGCAGCGCCAGATCCGCCACCGGCATCCGGTCGAAGCGGCGCGGATCGGTGAGCTTGGCCGCCGCCACGGCCTGGTAGTTCTCGGCCCGGCTGGCCGAGGCGCGGAAGGCGTCGGCCAACTCGGTGCTGCGCGAGAGCAGCTGCAGCGGGTCCTCTATGGAGTCCAGGCCGAAGAACGACTCGGTGTCGATCGGCACGCCTGCCGGCGGGTCGCCGATCAGATGCAGCGGCCGCTTCTTGGGTTCGGGCTTGGAGGGCATGCCTTGATCGTAGGACTTACTTCTTCAGCTGGAAGTCCGCCGCGCGCTTGGCGGCGGCCTGGGACGCCGACAACGTGAGGTCGTCGTTGGTGTGGCCGTCGACTCGGGTCTGGGCGATCAGCAGGACCAGGTCGTTCTGCCGGATCAGGACGACGTTCATCTCCATCGAGGCGATGCCGAACTTGGCCGAGGTGTGCCAGGCGTGCGAGGCGTCGCCGACCTGCGGCAGGTTCAGCGGGGTGGCGTGCAGGGTGACCGACAGGCCCTCCTCGGTGACCTTCACCGCGCCGCAGGCCGTCAACGCGCTGGAGGCCTTGTCGACGAGGCTTGCCGCGCTCTCGCCCTGCGGCTGGATGATCGCCTCGTCCACGTAGTCGTCGAGGGCGCCCTTGGTCCACTCGGCCTGGGCCTGGTCGGCGATGTTCGACTGCTGAAGTACTTCCAGGCCGGGACAGCCCTTGATCATCGAGGGGAGGTTGCGTTGCGTGAGGCCTTCGGAGCGGAAGCCCGCCGGGAGGTCCGACAACTGGATCAGTGCGGGGGCCAGGCGCGCGCTGGAGGTGGAGGGTCCGCCGGAGGGGGCCGAGGTGCCGGCGGCGGATGTCGTCGGGGCCGTTGGAGTCGAAGGCGTAGTCGGCGACGTGGTCGGCGACGCGCTGGTCTGCGCCACCCCGGCGGAGTTCTGCGCGGTACTGGCGCCGGACCCTTTCGAGGCGCCGCAACCGGCCAGCATCGCGAGTGCCGCGAGTGCCGCGGTGGCCGCCGTGGCCGTGCCGAGCAGCGTCCGGATCCGCATGGTCGTCCCTCCTGACGGTGAACACTGTTCGTCCATCCTGCCCGAACGGCGCAGCGGATGCCGCCGGATCGGGTCGCGCGATCGTTAGGCTCACGGCGTGACAGATGCGACGACCACCCCGATCCCCGCCCTCGTGTCCGGGTTCGACCACGACCTGGACGGCCTCGGCACCGCCGCCCGCGCCACCTACGACCAGCAGTACCACAAGAGCGAGTTCGCTCACATGGGCGTCCCGGTGCCGGACCTCCGCAAGCTGGTGAAGGGCATGTACAAGGAGATCGGCGGCCGCCGCGCGACCCACGACGACGTCGCCGGCCTGGCCGCGGCACTGTGGGACACCGACATCTACGAGCGGCGCCTGGCCTCGGTGTTCGTCCTGGCGCAGGGCGTCCGCCTCCTCACCGCGGCGGACCTCCAGGACCTGACCCTGATGCTCCGCGACGCCCCGATGTGGTCCCTGGTGGACCCGATCTCCGGCGACGTCGCGGGCAGGATCGTCCTGCGCGACCGCGAAGGCACCTCCCGCACCCTGGACCTGTGGGCCGACGACGGCGACTTCTGGCTCCGCCGCGCGGCCCTGCTGGCCCTGATCCCGGCGATCCGCGAAGGCAAACCGGACCTCGTCCGCTTCACCCGCTACGCCGACCCGATGGTCGAGGAACGCGAGTTCTTCATCCGCAAGGCCCTCGGCTGGGTGCTCCGCGAGATCGCGCACAAGGACCCGACCTGGGTCGCGGCCTGGGTCACCCCGCGCCTGGACCGGCTGTCCGGCGTGACGTTCCGCGAGGCGGTGCGGCACCTGCCCGAGGACGCCTCGGC
>NZ_JAACYW010000332.1 GCF_015356825.1 Catenulispora rubra
GCGCCGACAAAGCCGGCGCCGACCAGAAAAAACCACAAACCAAAAACTCAATCCACCCGAGTGAGCACCCGAGCCCCATCCTCGGTAATCGCAATCGTGTGCTCCGAATGCGACCCGCGCGACCCGTCCTGAAAGCGCAGCGTCCAGCCGTCGGGGTCGGTGAAGATCTCGTTCGACGTCGCCGACCACCACGGCTCCAGTGCCAGCGTCAGCCCCGGACGCAGCACCAGGCCGCGGCCCGCGCGGCCGGCGTTCGCGACGTGCGGGTCCTCGTGCATCGTGTGCCCGAGGCCGTGGCCGCCGAACTGCATGTTGACCGGGTAGCCGTACTCCGTCGCGACCGCCTGGATCGCCGCCGAGATGTCGCCCAGCTTGGCGCCCGCGACTGCGGCGGCGATGCCCGCCTCCAGCGCGACGCCGGTGGACTCCACCAGGCGGACGTCCTCCGGGCGCGGTGTGCCGACGATCACCGTGCGGGCCGAGTCCGCGACCCAGCCGTCGATCGAGACCGCGAAGTCCAGGGTCAGCACGTCGCTGTCGCGCAGGGTGTACTTGTGCGGCAGGCCGTGCAGGACCGCGTCGTTCACCGACAGGCAGATGACGTTGCGGAACGGGCCGCGGCCGAACGAGGGCGCGTAGTCCCAGTAGCACGACACCGCGCCGCGCTCCTTGATCCGGCGCCGCGCGCGCTGCTCCAGGTCCATCAGGTTCAGGCCGGGCCGGGCCAGCTCGGCGAGTTCGGCCAGCGTCTCACCGACGAACCGGCCGGTGACCGCCATCTTCTCGATCTCCTGCGGCGTCTTCAGCTCGATCACCGGGTCTTCTCCGTCCGTTCGGGATCCTCGTCCACCGTCGTCCGCCCCGGCACGTCCTGCGCGCGCCAGAGCTGTTCGCCCTCGTCGTCCAGCTCGCCGGTCGGCGCCAGGCCGATCCGCTCGGCCACCCGGGCCGAGGCCGTGTGCCCAGGATGGATGTTCGCGCCGATCTCCGCCACGCCGCGCTCCCGCAGCCACGCCACCAGCGCCGACGCTGCCTCGACCGCGTACCCGCGGCCCTGCCACGCCGCACCCACGACCCAGGCCACGTCCGCGTGCCAGCCGCCGTCGGTCACCGTCGCCTGCACGGTGCCGACCGCCACGCCGTCCTCGGCGCGCCGCGCGATCCAGTTCACCCACTCCTGCGAACCGTCCGGAGAGTGCCCGACGGCCAGGCGCGCGTAACGCGCCCGCAGGGCTTCCGGGGTGGGCGGCTCGCCGCCGATGAAGGTGTAGAGCTCCGGCGCGGCCAACACCTCGACCATCTCGGGGGCGTCGGACTCTGTCAAAGGTTTCAGCACCAGGCGTGCTGTGGTCATCGGCTCTCTAAACACCCTTGCATGCTATGCGCGGCATCCGATGACACCGGTACGGCGGCGGTCCCGCCGTTTGTAATAATCCCCGGACGACTCCGGCGGTCCTGACGCGAACCGCGATCGTGCCAGGCCACAACAGACCACACCCTGATACCCGGAAACGTTCCGTCCCCTCATTCCGGTTGCCGCCGTATCCATATCGTTACCCACCTGTGACGAGGTGAGTTGACAGTCCCACACGGCAAGAGGATCCTTTGTTTGCGTTAGGACACCTCGTTCGGTGAGGCGTCTTCACGGACAAAGGCCACTGATCCCATCGGTCGAGAGACCCTCCGGATCAGGACAGATCTCCTCGGATTAAGGGGTGATCCCAAGTGGCTGCGCAGCTGACGCTACGCCGTGAAGTGCCGAAGCTCTGACGAGAGAGGTGGCCGGGACTGGTCTTGCGCCGTGCCGTGTTTCGTATGCGGCGGTCGGGATCCTCCCTGGTGAGCCTCCCCGAGGTGTCGAGTAGGACCGGTCCGCCCCGACTCGGGCGGAACCGCGCGAGACACAGGCGCCGCGGCGCCACGGCGGGCAGGGAGGTGGTAGCGATGAAACCTGGTAGTAGGTCGGGCCACGATCGGCCCCGCATCGCGTACGACCCAGCCGCCCACTGTCCTTCCCTCGGCGCGCGTTAACCGCATCAGTTCTCTGCCACCACCCGGCCGCACCGGGGCTCCGGCCCCACCGCTTCCGGCGGGGTGGACGCGTGCCTCCCGACCAGCCGCTCCTACCCGGCAGCAGGGGGTGTTCCATGACCACGGCCACGCTGAACAGCGAAGCCCGCGACACGCACCGCCACGGCGCAGTCCTAGACGACGCGCACGTCGGCGACATCAAAGGTGCGTTCGGCACCATCAAGCTCGGCGACCACGACACCCGTCCGGGCCTGTCGGCCAAGCTCAAGACCCTGCTGGCGATCGTCGGCCCGGGGCTGATCGTGATGGTCGGCGACAACGACGCCGGCGCCTTCGCCACCTACGGCCAGGCCGGCCACGACTACGGCACCAAGCTGCTGTGGACGCTGTTGCTGCTGGTCCCGGTCCTGTACGTGAACCAGGAGATGGTGCTGCGCCTCGGCGCGGTCACCGGCGTCGGCCACGCGCGCCTCATCTTCGAGCGCTTCGGGAAGTTCTGGGGCGCGTTCAGCGTCATCGACCTGTTCATCCTCAATGCCCTGACACTAGTCACCGAGTTCATCGGCATCACGCTGGCGACCAGCTACCTCGGGCTGCCGAAGGTACCCTCGGTCATCATGGCCGCGCTGATCATCGTGGCGGCCGCGATGAGCGGCTCGTTCCAGCGGTTCGAGCGGATCGCGCTGACCCTGTGCGTCGGCTCGCTGCTGCTGGTCCCGATCTCGATCATGGCGCACCCGAGCGCGGGCGCCATGACGCACGGCTTCATCACCCCGGTGCTGCCCGGCGGCTCGGGCCAGATGGCCACCGTGATGCTGGTGGTGATCGGCATCGTCGGCACCACGGTCGCGCCCTGGCAGCTGTTCTTCCAACAGAGCTACGTCATCGACAAGCGCATCACCCCGCGCTTCATGAAGTACGAGAAGGCCGACCTGGGCCTGGGGATCGTCGTGGTGATCGTCGGCGCGGCGGCCACCATCGGCCTGGGCGCGGTGGCGGCGGCGCACCTGACCGGATCGTTCACCGACGCCACCGACGTGGCCCGCGGCCTGACGGTCTACGGCGGCCGGGTCCTCGGCGACATGTTCGCAGTGGCGCTGCTGGACGCCTCGATCATCGGCGCCTTCGCGGTCTCGCTGTCCACGGCCTACGCGATGGGCGACTGCCTGAAGATCAACCACTCGCTGCACCGCGGCGTGAAGCAGGCCAAGGGTTTCTACGCGGTCTACGCCGGGATCATCGGCTTCGCCGCGGTGATCGTGCTGGTGGCCAGCGACCACGTGCAGGGCGTGCTGACGGTCGGCGTGCAGGCGCTGGCCGGCGTGCTGCTGCCCTCGGCGTCGGTGTACCTGCTGCTGCTGTGCGTGGACAAGGAAGTCCTCGGGCCCTGGGTCAACAACCGCAAGACCACGGTCTTCACCGGCACGGTGATCGCGGTCCTGGTGGCGCTGTCGCTGGTGCTGACCGGCTCGGTGCTGGACCAGAACATCACCGCCGGGCAGATCGAGGCGATCCTCGGCGGCTGCTGCGTCGTCACGCTGGCCTTCGGCGCCTGGACGGGTGTCAGGGCCCTGCGAGCGCGCCGCGCCCCGGGCCACGTGGCCGAGACCATCGACCGCTCCGGCCGCGACGAGTGGCGGACGCCGCCGCTGGACCAGCTCGGTCAGGTCCGGTTCTCGGTCGGCACGCGGGTGGGGCTGGGCGTGCTGCGGGGGTATCTCGCGGTGGCGACCGTGCTGGTGGCGGTCAAGCTGGTCTCGATGATGCTCGGGCGCTGAGTGCTCGGGCGCTGATTCGCCCGACGGGGGGGTCGCGCGCCTCGAAAACGACGCCGAGTCAGTGCCCTGCGTCGCCGACCTGCCCGGACCGACAGGGGCTGGGCAAAACGGACGCCCGGCCCTTTGTCGTTGCAGCCCGCGACTCCCCGCGCTCCCCGACGACTCCTTTTCAGAGCTACGAAAAAACATGGGCGTGTTGTTCCCGCGGGTCACTCGGTTGGCGCAGCGCTTCGGCTTCGGCTTCGGCTTCGGCTTCGGCTTCGGCTTCGGCTTCGGCTGCCGAACCTACCGCCGCTCCATGTACGTCTCTTCAAGGTCCAGCGAAAAAACATGGGCGTGTTGTTCCCGCGGCCACTCGGTTGGCGCAGCGCTTCGGCTTCCGCCGCCGAACCTACCGCCGCTCCATGTACGCCTCTTCGAGGTCCAGCTGGTGCAGCACCCGCCGGTACACGTCGTCGTTGATCTCTCGCATGTCCCGCAGGTGCTCGATCGCCGCGCGTTCGGCGTCCAGCATCGACCGGCGCGCGTCCTCGACCGCTGCGGCGCTGGCGCTCGGGCCGCCGGACGCGACCTGCATCGCGTACTTCTTGGCCTTGTCGCCGCGCCACCGGGCCTGGTCGCGCATGCGGTCCACGGCGGGGTCCGGCAGGGTCGCCTCCAACTCGTCCAGGCGCGACAGGCCGGCGTTGGCCGCCGTCCCCATCGCGCTGCAGTACGCGAAGGCGTCCTCCTTCACCTCGTCCTTGGCCTCGACACCGAGCCGGCGGATCAACGGCGGCAACGTCAGGCCCTGCACGATGAGCGTCGCCAGCACCACGAACAACGTGAGGAACTGGACCAGTTCGCGGTCCGGAAGCGGTCCGCCGTGGTTGTCGGTCAAGGGGATCGCGGCCGCCGCGGCCAGCGAGACCACGCCGCGCATCCCGGCCCAGCCGACCACGAACAGGATCCTCGGCGCCTGCGTCTGGGGTGGCGGCGGCGCGAGCGGCGCGTTGCGGCGCAGATGCCGGACCAGGTAGCGGCCGATGTAGCCGAACGTGTAAACCCCGCCGAACCGCGCCAGCACCACGATTGCGAAGGCCGCCATCCCATAGCCGATCAGCTGCCAGGCTCCCCAGTTGTCCACGTCGCGCAGGATCGGGATCAGCTGCAGGCCGATCAAGGCGAAAACCGTGGCCTCCAGGATCTCGACGATCACGTCCCACAGCGCGGTGTCCAACATCCGTGTCGCGTATCCCGCGCGGACACGGCGATGGCCGAGGTAGAGGCCGAGGATGACGACGCCCATCACGCCGGAGACGTGCACCGCCTCGGCCGTGATGTAGACGACGAACGGCAGTATCAGCGAGATCGCGCTCTCGGCGCGCGGATCGCGCATCCGGAAGCGGATCGGGTCCCACACCATCGCCACCACCGCACCGATCACGATGCCCCCGGCGGCGGAGAGCACGAACCGCCCGACCGCGTCGAAGAGCGTGACGGTCTCCCCCACCGCGGCGGCCAGCGCGATCCGGAACGCGGTCAGCGCGGTGGCGTCGTTGAACAGCCCCTCGCCGACCAGCACGTCGACGGTCCGGCGCGGCAGTCCCAGGCGTTTCGCGATCGAGATCGCCGCGACCGTGTCGGGTGGACCGAGCACCGCCCCGAGCACGAACGCCACCGGCAGCGGCATCCCCGGGATCAGCCAGTGCATCGCGAACCCGGTGAGCAGCGTGGTGACCAGCACCATCGCCACCGACAGGATCAACACCGCCGACCAGTTCTCGCGCAGCGACGGCACCGACGTCTCCACAGCCGCCTGGTACAGCAGCGGGGGCAGCAGGATCATCAGCACGAACTCGGGCTCGAGGTCGTAGTCCGGGATGAACGGGGCGATCGACACCAGCAGCCCGACGACGACCAGCACGAGCGGACCGCTGAGGTCGAAACGCCGGGCGAGCGCGGACACCACGACGGAGAAGAACGGGACGCCCAGCAGAAAAAGGAGGTGTTGAGCCGTCATGACACCTGATCATCCCATGACAGACGGGTCGAACGGGACGGCCGGGGAGGATCAGCCGCGCGCCGTGCGCCACACCTCCTCCGGCACGGCCTCGGCGAGCGCCACCAACATGTTGAGACAGGTCTCCACCCAGTGCGGCTTCACGGTGCCCTTGCCCCAGGTCAGCAACCTGGTTCCCTCGATCCGCCAGGAGAAGTCCGGCCAGGACGCGATCAGCCGCAGCACCTTCGGGTCCAGGAGGTCGGCGGCCAGCTGATGATTCGTGGCGGTGACCTGATACCGCTGGTCGAAGGCGGGGTCACTGCGAACGAACTCCGGGGCGCCGGCCAGGACGCCGGGCCCGATCTCCTTGTTCTCCCGCGACGCGCGCGCCACGACCTCCAGCGCGGGCAACGACGCCGGCAAATCGTCGACGCACGCGGCCCAATAGTGGTGCGTGTCGTCGCCGTCGCTGCCCGGGGTCTTGAATTCGTAGTCGATCACGAGGATCGCGCGGCCGTCGTGCCGGCCGCGCAACGCGATCCGCGCGACGCGGCCGTGCCCGGAGGCGAACGGCCGGCCGCCGAACGTGCCCGGCAGCTGCCGGTCGTTCTTGGCCAGGTCCCAGCGTTTGACGGCGGCCATCGCAGTGAGCGCCCGCCGGCGCCGGACGTTGGCGGCGATCCCGCCGGCCATGAGGACCAGCAGGAAACCTATGAAGATCAGCAGAGGCACACCCACGGGACCATGCCTACCATCGCGGCGCGGATGCCGTCACCCGCGCCGCTGAGGAGTTTCCCCAAACAATCAGCGCGCGCTGTCGCGGACGATCAACGCTTGCGGTCGTGGACGATCAGTACTTGCTGTCGTGGGACGATCAGCGCGTGCCGTTGCAGTAGTACGCGGTCCCGTTGAAGTACTGGTTGTCCCAGAAGTACAGATCCGCCCACGTCTGCGGACCGGCGACGCCGTCCACGGTCAGCTTCGGGTAGGGCGGTGTGCCGCCGGGCGAGTGCACGGTCGGGGAGTTGTTGCAGCTCTGGAAGGCGGTCATCGCGGACTGCGTGTCGGCGCCCCAGGAACCGTCGATCACCAGCGGCTTGATCCCCAGCTCGGACTTCTTGAGCAGACACTGGAGTTCCTTGACCGCGTTGACGTTGCCCGAGCCCTCCTTGATGGTGGGCATCTGCGAGGCCGGCAGGTCCAGGTACGTGCAGTCGCTGGACGGCGCGGCCGCGGTGCTCGGCTTCGGCGGCGCGGCCGTCGGGGCCGGAGCGCTCGACTTCGGCGTGCTGGGAGCCGGGTTCGACGGCGCCGGCGCGCCGTGCGTCGAGGTCGCCGGGCTGCCCGGATGGCTCGACGTGGTCGAGTGGCCACCGGGGGTCGTGGTGCCGCCGCCGTTCGAGGTGCCGGTCTGGCCCGGCTGGCCGCCGGTCGTGGTGCCAGAGGCCACGGTCGAGGTCGGGGAGCCCTGGAGGTTCGCGCCCTGCGCGCCGTTGCTCGACGGGCCCGCCGCCATGCTGTCGCCGTCGGGCTTGCCGCCGCCGTTGGCGAAGACCGCCGAGCCGTCGCCGCCGCTGGAGCTGCCGGTCACCGAGGCCCCGGCGCCGGCCAGCGATGTCTTGTCAGGCTTCGAGGTGTCGCGGCTCAGGTAGGCCACCGTGCCGCCGATGCCGACCACGGCCACCACGGCCAGAGCCGAGATGAGCAGGGTCCTGCGGTTGCGGCCGGGTCCTCCGGGGCCGCCGCCGGGGCCGTAGCCGCCGGGTCCCTCCGGACCGCCGCCCGACAGCGGCATCCCGTAGGGGGACATCATCGACGGCGGCGCAGGCTGCCCGGGGTCCTGCGGCGACGACGACTGCGGTGCGAGATACGGCGGTTGCGCGGCTTCCGGCCCCGGCCCGAACGGCGGCTGCGCGCCACCGGCGGGGCCGGACGGTGACTGGGGCGTCCCCCAAGGTGAGTGGTGATCGGGCGAGCTCATGGTCGGTCATCGTATCTTCGGCGTTTCCGGGACCGGTCCCCGGCTCGGCAAAGTGCGGGTAAAACCACCCTCGCGGCACGCCCATCACGCATGAACCTCGACAAACGTGTTGTGGCCGGACGTCCCGGGGCGGGATCATCAGGACATGACGCTGCCCCGCCAGCGCCCTCAGGGGCCTGCCACGCGACCGGCCCCAGTCCCCGACGACAAGACCAAGGAGACTCCGGGCAAGGAGACTCCCGGCAAAGAGACACCGGGCAAGGAGACACCGCCGAAGGAGACACCCGCCCAGGACAAGCACCCGGCGACCGACAAGCGCCCGGCCGGCGACCCCGGGGACCGGCTGCCCTTCCGGGTGACGATCGACGACTCCGACACGCCCTACGACGTCGTGGACGCGCTGCTGCTCACGCCGTTCACCACGGGCATCCAGCCGCACGCCCGGCACGCCCGTCTGGACGCCCTGCGCGAGGACGCGACGCTGGTCCCGGCCGAGGGCGAGGTCCTGCGCTCGGTGGTGGAGGACAAGCGCGAGTCCTGCCTGACCGCCGGCCCCGGCTGGACCGCGCGCTCGGTGCGCTGGTCCAGCGGCGGCGGCGAGGTGACCGTGGTCGCCGAGACCCCCGAGCTGGCCACCAAGATCCTCGACCAGGCCACCGACGGTGTGGCGGCCGAGGAGGAGCCGGAGGAGGAGAAGGTCTCCGTCGGCTTCTGGTACGCCGCACCTCAGCGCGGCCCCTACCGCACCGTGCGCACCATCACGGCCGAACCGTGGGAAGCCGTCCGCAAGAACTACTCGGCCTCGGCCGCCACCGCGATGGACAAGCTGATGGCGGTCCGCCGCAGCGAGGCCGCCGGCCGCATGATCCTGCTGCACGGCGCCCCGGGCACCGGCAAGACCACCGCGCTGCGCACCCTGGCGCGCGAGTGGCGCGACTGGTGCCAGGTCGACTACGTCCTGGACCCCGACGCGCTGTTCTCCTCCCCCGGCTACCTCATGGAGGTGGCGATGGGCGTGGAGTACCACGGGCACGGCGAGGACGAGGAGAACCGCCGCCGCTGGCGCCTGCTGCTGCTCGAGGACTGCGACGAGCTGATCCGCGGCGAGGCCAAGGCCACCAGCGGCCAGGCCCTGTCCCGGCTGCTGAACCTCACCGACGGCCTGCTCGGCCAGGGCCGCGACGTCCTGGTCGCGATCACCACGAACGAGAACCTGGCCAGCCTGCACCCGGCGGTGATAAGGCCGGGGCGCTGCCTGGCGCAGATCGAGGTCGGCCCGCTCCCCCGCGCCGAGGCGCTGGCCTGGCTGGAGCGCGAGGGGACCGACCCGGCGCGGGTCACCGCGGCGCGCCTGGGGCGCGGCGGGGGCGGCGCCGGGACGGCGATCGGCGGGCTGACGCTGGCCGAGCTGATCGCGGCGCGGGACGGGAGCGAGCCGGTGGCGTCCAGCGGGAACGACACGGGGACGGGGTTGTACCTGTAGGCGACGCTGGTCGTCTCTGGCCGCTGCCAGCCTCCGCCGGTCGCTGCCACCGGTCGCCGGTCGCCGCTAGCTGCCGCTGGAGCTGCCTGAGCTCGGCGGGGGCTCCGGCGTGAGGTTCCACTGCCGCCCCACGAACACCTTCCCGTCGTAGCCGTAGTGCGCTTCCAGCAGCGGCACGACGGTGCCGGGGTCGGAGGCGAAGATGGTGATCGTGCCGTCGTTCTGGAGCCCGGTGCCGAACGTCACGCCCTGGCTCTTCCAGTACGCCGTGTCCTGGTTCAGCCGGTGCCCCAGGTACCACTGCTCGGAGGCGTCCAGGACGCTGTCGCGGAACACCACGCTGAACGGGTACGCGGCCTGGATCGCGGCGTGTTCCAGCGTCGGATCGGTGTCCGGCTTGCGATAGACGAGGATCGGGTTGTCGTCGTTGACGAGGAGGACTCCCATGTAGGAGTTGTCGTGGCCGTTCTGCAGCGCGGTGCCCACGCGATCGGCGGCCTGCTGCTTCGGCGTGTTGGTCCAAGGCTGGACACTCTGCGTCGTGGAGGGCCGCGACGGTGGCGACAGGACGGCGTCCGAGGTCCGCGACGAAGGCGAGGGCGACGACGGGGGTGGGGCCGTTGAGGACGTCGAGGACGTCCCGGGCGCGGCGACGGCGCTGCCGACGTTGGCGGTCCCGGGCCTGTGACCGCCCCACCCGGCCAGCGGTGCGACCGCCAACGCGCAGCCGGCGGCCACGGCGATCGCCCCGACGCCGCCGAACGTCCGGGCCCGCGCGCGCCGGCGGGCGGCGCCGGCCAGCGCGCGGTCGCCGAGCGCCACGGTGGTGGGGAAGTCGGGCAGGCCGGCCGCGAGCAGGTCGCGTACCTGGTCGTCCTGGGGCACGGCGTGCTCGTCTTCGGGCACGCCGCGTTCGTCCTCGAAGTCGTTCTCAGAAGTCATACCGAGGCCTCCTGGGCTCGCTGGGTTCGGGACAGCCGGGTGCGCAGGGTGGCGAGCGCCTTCGAGCTCTGACTCTTCACGGTGCCGTTGCTGCAGCCCAGCAGCGCCGCGGTCTCGGCCTCGGACATGTCGAGGTAGTAGCGCAGCATGACGACGGCGCGTTGCCGCGGCGGCAGCGAACGGAGCGCGGCGCCGAGCACGGAGCGGTCGTCCACGGCTTCGAATCCGCCGTCGGACGTCAGGGTCCCGTTCACCGGCTCCCACGACGACGCGCGCCCTGCCGACATCCCGGGGAGGTGACCCGAGGGCACCTCGCCGTGCCACTTCCGGCGCCACCAGGACGTGGCGGTGGTGACCATGGTCTTGCGCAGGTAGGCCTCGACCGCCCCGTCGCGCGCCAGCCGCTCCCACCGCGGCAGCACCTTGACCAGGGCCGTCTGCAGCAGGTCCTCCGCCAGATGCGCGTCTCCGGTCAGGAGCCACGCGGCGCGCAGGAGAGTTGACTGGCGCGCCGCGAGGAACTCCCGGAAACCGTCCGGTTCTCGCACCTTCGCCCCCCGTCGTTGTTAGGGCGCCCGGGCAGGCGCCACCCCTGCTAACGCGGCGGGGCGGGGGCGGGGTTGCCCGGTTCTTTCAGGGCCGTGAGTTTCAGCGGCCGCGACGTTCAGGGGCCGTGCCGGACGAAGTTCGGCCGGACGTCCGCCTCGTCGTAGTACCGGTGGAACACCGCCGTGGCTCCGCCGGACAAGGGTGGCACGATCCACGACCACTCGGCCGGGCAGACCCGTCCGGCGCGTTCCTCCTTGGCCACGTGTTTCAGGAACCGGTGCGCCTCGGTGTGGTGGTCGGCCATCGTGACGCCGGCTTGTTCGTAGGAGTGGAGGACGGCGACGTTCAGCTCGACCAGGGCCAGGTCGCGCCAGAGCGTGCGGTCGGTGGTGGTGTCCAGGCCGAGGTTGGCCGCGACGGTCGGGAGCAGGTCGTAGCGGTCGGCGTCGGCGAGGTTGCGGGAGCCGATCTCGGTGCCCATGTACCAGCCGTTGAACGGCGCGCAGGAGTAGTGCAGGCCGCCGATCTCCAGGCACATGTCGCTGATCACGGGCACGGCGTGCCAGCGGATGCCGAGGTCGGCGAACCAGGGGTGGCGCGGATGGGACAGCGGGACCTCCAGGACGCAGTCCTGCGGGAGGACGTGGACGTAGGGCCGGTAGCCCTGGGCTTCGATGACCAGCGGGAGGATGTCGAAGGCGGTGCCGTGGCCGTACCAGCCGAGGGCGCGGACGCTGTCGGTCAGGGCGATGTTGCGCGGGTCGCCGACGGTGCTGGTTCGTGAGGTGGGCCGTGCGCCGGGTTGTATGCCGGGTTGTGCGCCGGGTTGTGCGCCGGGTTGCGTGGTGGGCCGTGCGCGCGGCGGCGGCAATGCCTTGTCACGCTCTGGCGGGGCGCCGTCGTCGACGCGGTATCCGGCGTAGCGGATCAGCTGTTCGTTGCGGATGCGCGGGCCCGGTCGGTCGGGGCGGTCCGGCGCGAAAACCGTGATGGTGGGCCGGATGCGGCCGTCGTTCGTGGCTTCGCGCAGGTGGCCCACGCACTCCTCGGCGATTCGCAGGGGCCTGTCGGTCGCGCGCCGGTCGCGCAACCTGAGGGACTGCCAGTAGAGGCGGCCGATGCAGCGGGAGGAGTTGCGCCACGCGACTCGGGCGCCGTATTCGAGTTCGGCGAAGGTGTGGTCGTAGGTCGCGTCCGCGCGGATGGCGGCGGCCACGGCGCGGCGGCGGGCGGGGAGTTCGGCGGTGCGGTCCAGTTCGGTGTAGCACTGGTGCAGAAAACGGTCGGCTTCGTCGGAAAGCTCTTCGATGCTGGCTAGGCTGGATAATCGGTCGCCAGGGCACTTCTGGCGGATCGCATGACGGAACACGGGGATCCCCTCCGCT
>NZ_JAACYW010000333.1 GCF_015356825.1 Catenulispora rubra
CCCCTGGAACCCCCGCCGCCGACGAACCGATCGCCATCGTCGGCATGGCCTGCCGCTTCCCCGCCGGCGTGGCCGACCCCCAGCAGCTGTGGGAACTCGTCGCCGCCGGCGTCGACGCGGTCACCGACTTCCCCGACGACCGCGGCTGGGACTTGGAGCACGTCCACCACCCGGACCCCGACCACCTCGGGACGACCTACTCCCGCCGAGGCGCCTTCCTCGCCGACCCCGCGGGGTTCGACGCCGGCTTCTTCGGCATCTCGCCCCGCGAAGCGCTGGCGATGGATCCGCAGCAGCGCCTGCTGCTCGAAGCCTCCTGGGAGGCCGTCGAACACGCCGGCATCGACCCGACGACGCTGCGCGGCAGCGCTGTCGGGGTCTTCGCCGGCGTCAACGTCCAGGACTACGCGCTGCGGCTGCACGAGTCGCCGGACCTCGTGGAGGGCAACCGCATCACCGGCGGGTCCACCGCCGTCGTGTCCGGGCGCGTCGCCTATTTCCTCGGCCTGCGCGGCCCGGCACTCACCCTGGACACCGCGTGCTCGTCGTCGCTGGTGACGATCCATCTGGCGGCGCAGTCGCTGCGCTCGGGCGAGTCGAGCCTGGCCCTGGCCGGCGGCGTCACGGTCATGACCGGAACGGACGCGTTCGTCGACTTCTCCCGCCAGCGTGGCCTGGCCCCGGACGGCCGGTGCAAGTCGTTCTCGGCGTCGGCCGACGGCACCGGCTGGGCCGAGGGCGTCGGGGTCCTGCTGTTGGAGCGGCTGTCCGACGCGGTGCGCAACGGCCACCGCGTCTGGGGTGTCGTCCGCGGCTCGGCCGTGAACTCCGACGGCGCGTCGAACGGCCTGACGGCACCGAACGAACTGGCCCAGCAGCAGGTGATCCGGGCGGCGCTGGCGAACGCGGGCCTGGGCCCGGCCGACGTCGACGCGGTGGAGGCGCACGGGACCGGCACGATCCTCGGCGACCCCATCGAAGCCCACGCGCTGATCGCCACCTACGGACAGGACCGTCCCGGCGCCGAGCCGCTGTGGCTGGGGTCGGTGAAGTCGAACATCGGGCACACCCAGGCCGCCGCCGGGGTGGCCGGAGTGATCAAGACGGTCATGGCGATGCGGCACGGCGTGCTTCCGCGCACCCTGCATGTCGGCGAGCCGACGCGGCACGTGGACTGGGCCTCCGGCGCGGTCGGGCTGTTGACCGAGGAACGGCCGTGGCCGGACCTGGGCCGGCCCCGCCGGGCCGGGGTGTCGGGGTTCGGGATCAGCGGGACCAACGCGCACGTGATCATCGAACAGGCCCCTGATGAGGTGGTCGTGCAGCCCGCCACCCCGCAGCCCGCCACCCCGCAGCCCGCACAGAGCGCGGCGGTCGCGGCCGTCGCCGACACGCCTGTCGGAACTGCCACTCGGCAGCCCGCACAGAACGCGGCCATCGCGGCCGTCGCCGCCCTCGCCGACGCGCCTGTCGCGACCGGTGCCGCACTGCCCTGGCTGCTGTCCGCAGCGAGCGCCGAAGCGGTCCGCGACCAGGCGGCCCGCCTGGCGGCGTTCGCGCGAAGCCGTCCCGACGTGCGCGATCCCGACATCGCGCACGCCCTGCTGACCTCCCGCACGATGTTCCCGCACCGGGCGGCGGTCGTCGCCCCGGACGGCGACCGCGACCGGTTCCTCGCCGGCCTGGACGCCCTGGCCGGCGGCGCGCCGCTGCCGCCGGACGCGGTCCGCGACGCTCGGCGCTCCGGCGAGCCGGCGTTCCTGTTCACCGGCCAGGGGAGTCAGCGTCCTGGTATGGGCCGCGAGCTGTCCGAGCGCTTCCCGGTCTTCCGGGCCGCGTTCGACGAGGTCTGCGCCGCGGTCGACAGCCGGCTCGCTGACCACGTGAGCCTTCCGCTCCGAGACGTCGTGTTCACCTCGGAAGGCTCCGACGCGGCCGCGCTGCTGGACTCCACCGTCTATGCCCAGTCCGCGCTCTTCGCGACCGAGACCGCTCTCTACCGCTTGTACGAGTCCTGGGGCGTGCGGCCCGGCATCCTGGCCGGGCACTCCGTCGGCGAGGTGACCGCGGCCCACGTCGCGGGCGTGCTGTCGCTGGACGACGCCGCGGCGATGGTGGCCGCGCGCGGCCGGCTGATGCAGGCCATGCCCGGCGCCGGGGTGATGGTCGCGGTGCAGGCCGGGGCGGACGAGGTGGCGCGGTACGTCGCCGCGGCCCCCGGTTCGGTGGCCGTCGCGGCGGTCAACGGCCCGGAGTCCGTGGTCCTGGCCGGCGACGCCGACGCGGTCGCCGAAGCCGTCGCGGACCTCGCCGCGCGCGGCCACCGCAGCCGGCCGCTCCGGGTCAGCCACGCCTTCCACTCCCCGCACATGGACGGGATGATCGAGCGGTTCCGGGCGATCGTCGCCGGGCTGACGCTCAGTCCGCCGACCATTCCCGTCGTGTCCGGACTCACCGGCGACGTCGCGACGCCGGAGCAGCTCTGTTCCCCCGACCACTGGGCCCGACAGGTTCGCGGCACGGTGCGGTTCCTCGACGTGATCCGGACCCTGCACGCCGAGAACACGACCACGTTCGTGGAGCTCGGCCCGGGCGGCGTTCTCACGGCGCTGGCCGAGCAGGCCCTGGACGGCCAGACCGGATCAGCGCTCTGCTTCGTCCCCTCGCTGCACCGGCCGGACGACGAGGCGGTCGGCGTGGTGACGGCCGCGGCCCGGCTGCACTGCCGGGGCATCGCAGTGGACTGGGATGTGCTGTTCGGCCGCTCCGTCCCGGCGCGGATCGAGGGGCTGCCCACCTACGCGTTCCAGCACCGGCGCTACTGGCTGGACCCCGCCGAGCCCGCTTCCGGTGTCGCCGCCGTCGTCGCGACGCCCACCGGGTCGCAGGCCGGGTCGCAGACCGCGGGCCCGGACGCGGTCCGGATGCCTGCGGGCTCCTTGGCGGCGCAGATCGCCGATCTGAGCCCGGCCGACCAGCATCAGCGAGTGCTGCGTCTGGTGGTGGCCGAAGCCGCCGCGGTTCTCGGCCACGGCGAACCGGTCGACGCCGAGCGGGATTTCCGCAGCCTCGGTTTCGACTCGCTCGCCGGGGTGCGGCTCCGGACGCGGCTGCAGGACGCCGCCGGGATCGCCCTGCCCGCGACGCTCGTCTTCGACTACCCGACGCCGCTGGCGCTGGCCGGGTTCGTGCGCGCTGAGTTGCTCGGCGAGTCGTCGGGCGGGCTCGCCGGGGTGGCCCGCGGCGTGGCCGGCGTGGCCCGGGACGCCGGCTCCGAGCCGATCGCGATCGTGGGGATGGCGTGTCGGTTCCCGGGCGGGGTGACCTCGCCGGAGGACTTGTGGGACCTGGTTGCCGCCGGTGGTGACGGGATCTCGGGATGGCCGGTGAACCGGGGGTGGGATCTGGAGGGTCTCTATCATCCGGACCCTGATCATCCGGGGACGTCGTATGCGCGGTCGGGCGGTTTCCTGCATGACGCGGACTTGTTCGACGCCGGGTTCTTCGGCATCTCCCCGCGTGAGGCGTTGGCGATGGATCCGCAGCAGCGCCTGATGTTGGAGGTGTCCTGGGAGGCTCTGGAGCGGGCCGGGGTGGATCCGGGCACGCTGCGCGGCGCACCCGTCGGTGTCTTCACCGGCCTGGTCAACCACGACTACACCAGCCGGGTTGACAAGGTCCCCGACGACGTCGAGGGCTACCTGATGAGTGGTGGCGTGGGCAGCGTCGTGTCCGGCCGGGTGGCGTACTTCCTCGGGCTGGAGGGCCCGGCGGTGACGATCGACACCGCGTGTTCCTCGGCCCTGGTGGGGCTGCACTTGGCGGCCCAGTCGTTGCGCAGCGGGGAGTCTTCGCTGGCGTTGGCCGGCGGGGTGACGGTGATGGCGACGCCCGAGGCGTTCGTCGGCTTCTCGCGGCAGCGGGGGCTGTCTCCTGACGGCCGGTGTAAGTCGTTCTCGGCGTCGGCGGACGGTACCGGTTGGTCCGAGGGCGCCGGCGTGCTGTTGCTGGAGCGGCTGTCGGACGCAGTGCGCAACGGACGCCGCATCTGGGGCGTGGTCCGCGGCTCGGCGATCAACCAGGACGGCGCATCCAACGGCCTGACCGCGCCGAACGGCTTGGCACAGCAGCGAGTGATCGGGGCAGCGCTGGCCGACGCGGGTCTGGGCTCCGCCGACGTGGACGCGGTCGAGGCCCACGGCACCGGCACGATGCTGGGCGACCCCATCGAGGCGCAGGCGCTGCTGGCGACCTATGGCCAGGGTCGCGACGGTGCCGAACCGCTGTGGCTGGGATCGGTGAAGTCGAACATCGGGCACGCACAGGCTGCGGCGGGGGTCGCCGGCATCATCAAGATGGTCATGGCGATGCGGCACGGGCTGTTGCCGAAGACGCTGCACGTGGACGAGCCCAGCCCCTTCGTGGACTGGGCGTCCGGGGCGGTGGAACTGCTGGCCGAGCCGCGGGCGTGGCCGGAGCTGGAACGGCCGCGGCGGGCCGCGGTGTCGGCGTTCGGGGTCAGTGGGACGAACGCGCATGTGATTGTGGAGCAGGCTCCGGTGCCGGTGCCGGTGCTTGCGCGCGTGCCGGAGCTGGAGCTGGAGCCTGCGCGCGAGCTGGAGCTGGTGCCTGCGCGCGAGCTGGAGCCGGAGCTGGAGCCGGTGCCTGTGCCGGTGCCGGAGCCGGTGCCTGCGCGCGAGCCGGAACTGGGGCCGGAGCCGGTGCTTGCGCGCGAGCCAGTGCTGGAGCTGGCGACTGTGCGCGAGCCGGAGCGCGAGCGGGAGTTGGGGCCTGCGCGCGAGCTGGAACTGGCGCCTGCTGGTCAGCCGATATCGGTGCCGGTGCCGGTGGTGGTGTCAGGTCGGGGCCGGTCTGGCTTGGCGGGGCAGGCCGGGGCGTTGGCGTCGTTTCTGACCGAGCGTGCTGAGCTTCCGTTGGACCAGGTCGCATCGGCGCTGGTGCGGGACCGGGCTGCACTGTCCGACCGCGCGGTGGTGCTGGCGGCCGACCGCGGCCAGGCACTCGACGCGCTGGAGGCGCTGGCCCGAGGCGAGTCGTCCGAGTCGGCGATCACCGGTGAGGTGGTGACCTCAGGCCGGCTGGCGGTGCTGTTCACGGGCCAGGGGAGTCAGCGTCCGGGCATGGCGCGGCGGCTGTATGAGCGGTTTGCGATGTTCCGCGAGTCGTTTGATGCGGTGTGTGCGGCCTTGGACGCGGAGCTCATTGGTCATGTGGATCGGTCGGTCGCAGAGGCCGTATTCGGTACTGATTCCGAGGTCTTGGCCCAGACAGTGTTTGCTCAGGCTGGGTTGTTTGCCGTTGAGGTAGCGCTGTTCCGGCTGGTTGAGGGTTGGGGCGTGCGCCCGGAGTTCGTCGGTGGTCATTCCTTGGGCGAGCTGACTGCGGCGCACATCGCCGGGGTGTTGTCACTGCCGGATGCCGCGGCGTTGGTGGCGGCGCGTGGTCGGCTGATGCAGGCGTTGCCGGATGGCGGCGTGATGGTGTCGGTGGCTGCGGGGCTGGAGACGGTGTCGCCGTTGCTGGTTCCGGGTGTGGACGTGGCTGCGGTGAACGGCCCTGCCTCGGTGGTGCTGTCCGGCGCGGCCGAGCCGGTGCAGCAGGTGGTCGCGGCACTGAGCGAGCAGGGCATCAGGACTCGATCTCTGGTGGTGTCGCACGCGTTCCACTCGGCCCTCATGGAGCCGATGCTGGCCGACTTCGAGGCGGTCGCGCGCCGACTGGAGTACCACGAGCCACAGATCGGCCTGGTCTCGGCGGTGACTGGTGAGGTCGCCGATCCGAGTCTGGTGTGCGATCCGGAGTACTGGGTGCGCCACGTGCGACGGCCGGTGTTGTTCGCCGATGCGGTCCGGGTTTTGGCCAGCGCAGGCGTGTCGACATTTCTTGAGCTGGGCCCCGACGCGGTGTTGTCGGCGATGGGCCCGCAATGCGTGAACGACCCGGAACAGGTGGCGTTTATCCCGTCTCTGCGCGCTCGCGACAATGACGACGCGACGAGCGTCCTGACAGCGCTGTCCGCCGCATACGTCCGCGGGACTGGCGTCGACTGGACGACCGTCCTCGAAGCCCCCAGCCCCACCTCCGCCGAACACCTCGACCTGCCGACCTACGCATTTCAGCGTCGACGCTACTGGCTGGAGGACGTGGCGCCCGGTGTCCCTCAGCGCGACGCGGACGAGACCCGGTTCTGGCAGGCCGTCGAGAACATGGACCTCAATGCCCTGACGAAGGTCCTGGCCGACGCCCAGCCAGGAGAACCCGCCGACCCCGACACGATCGGCCCCGCCCTGGCGACGCTCTCCGCCTGGTGGCGCGGCCGCAGCGGCGGTACGGAGTCGGACCGGCTGCGGTACCGGGTCTCCTGGTCCCCGATCGCACCGTTCCAGGCCACCGCCGCTCCCACCGGCACGTGGCTCGCCGTGATCCCGGACGGTGACAGCAACGGCGACAGCAGCAGCAGCGCGGCGGCCGCCGACGCCCTCCGGACCACCGAGGCCCTGTCGGCCCGCGGCCTACGCATCAAACTTCTGCGATACTCCGACGTCAAGCCGGTCGGCCTGCCCGCAGCGGTGCGGACGGCCCAGTCCGAGATCGGCGAAATCGCCGGAATCCTCTCCCTACTGGCCCTGGACACCCAGTCCCAGCCCGACACCGCAGTCCTCACCCAAGGCGCCGCCGCGACGCTGGCCCTGCTGCGCACGCTCGGCCAGCTGCCCTCCGGCGTCCCGCTGTGGTGTGCGACCAGCGGAGCGGTCGGCGTCGACTCCGCCGAACCGGTCCGCAACCCCGAGCAGGCCGTCGTCTGGGGCCTCGGCCTGGCCGCGGCACTGGAGCACCCGGACCGCTGGGGCGGGCTGGTCGACCTGCCGTCGGCGCTCGACGACCGGGCCGCGCGCCACGTCGTCGCCGTCCTGACCGGCGCGGCTGGTGCGGCCGGCGCGGCCGGTGCGACCGGTGAAGACCAGGTGGCGGTGCGCGCCCAGGGCCCGCTGGCCCGGCGGCTGCTCCGAAGCCCGCGCCGCAGCGGATCACCGCGCCGCGACTGGCGCCCGCGCGGCACCGTCCTGGTGACCAACGGCACCAAGGGCCTGGGGCGGCACGTCGCCCGCTGGCTCACCGAGGCCGAGCACCTGCTCCTGACGGCCGCGCCGGAGGAGGCCGACAGCGCGCAGACCCGCGAGTTCGTGGCCGAACTCGCCGCCGCCGGGGTGAAGGCCACCGTCTCGGTCGCCGACATCACCCGGCCGGAGGGGATCGCCGCCCTGCTGGCCGAGGCGGAGGGCCTGCCCGAGCTCACGGGGGTCGTGCACACAGCGGACCTCGCGGGCCAGGCCGCGGTCGCGGCCACCGGGCACGCCGAGCTGGCCGGGATGCTGACCGCCAAGGCCGACCCCGCGCGCCTGCTCGACGAAGCCCTCGGCGACCGGCCCCTGGACCTGTTCGTCCTGTTCTCCTCGGTCGCGGGCGTCTGGGGCGGCGCGGGCCAGGGCGCGGCCGGCGCGGTCAGCGCCTACCTCGACGCGCTCGCCGCGCGCCGACGCGCCCGGGGCCGCACCGCGACCGCCGTGGCCTGGGGCGTGATCGACGGCATCGGCGTCGCCGCCGATCCCGCGGCGCAGGAGCAGCTGCGGCGCCGCGGCGTGCTGGCGCTCACTCCCGAGCAGGCGATGCGCGCGCTGGGCGCCGCGGTGCGGCAGGACGACGGCGTGGTGGCCCTGGCCGACGTCCAGTGGCCGGCATTCCTCGCCGCGTTCACCTCCTCGCGGCCCAGCCCGCTGCTCGCCGATCTCCCCGAGGTGCGCCAAGCGGCGCAGGCCTCGGCCGCCGCGGAGCAGGAGGCCGCGCCGGCCGGGTCCCGGCTGGCGGCGGATCTGCGCGGGGCGGTCGGGGCCGAGCAGATCCGCGTCCTGACGAAGCTGGTCCGACAGAGCGCCGCCGAAGCGCTCGGCCACACCTCGCTGGACGAGGTCAAACCGCGCCGCGCGTTCCAGGAGATGGGATTCGACTCGCTGGCCGCGATCACCCTCCGGAACGCCTTGTCGGCCGCGACCGGCGACACGCTGCCGGCGACGTTGATCTTCGACTATCCGACGCCCGCCACCCTCGCGGCGTATCTGCGCGAACGGCTGGTCGAGGAGGCGGATCAGGACCCTGACGAGAGCGGGCCGGCGCGCCCGAGCGCCGACACACCCGTCGTCCACGGCTTCGACGCGGCCGCCGCCGAGGCCGAACTCGGCCTGATCGACGAGATGAGCGTGCTGGACCTGGTCCAGCGGGCCCTGGGCGGCACCGATGCCTGAGCCCGGCCCGGCGCGGCGCCGGCCCACCCCCGAAGCACTGGAACGGACGGGAGACAACCCGATGGACGCCCAGGTCGTCGAGGCCCTGCGGGCTTCGGTCAAGGAGAACGCGCGCCTCAAGCAGCAGTACGACCGCGTCGTCGCTGCGGGCTCCGAGCCGATCGCGATCGTGGGGATGGCCTGTCGGTTCCCCGGGGGCGTGACTTCGCCGGAAGGGCTGTGGGATCTGGTCGCCTCCGGCGGAGACGGAATCACGGAGTTCCCGGTGAACCGGGGGTGGGATCTGGAGGGTCTTTATCATCCGGACCCTGATCATCCGGGCACGTCCTACACGCGGTCGGGCGGATTCCTGCACGACGCGGACTTGTTCGACGCCGCGTTCTTCGGCATCTCCCCGCGCGAGGCGCTGGCGATGGATCCGCAGCAGCGTCTGATGTTGGAGGTGTCCTGGGAGGCGTTGGAGCGAGCCGGGGTGGATCCGGACACGCTGCGCGGTAAGCCGGTCGGCGTCTTCACCGGGATCGCGTTCCACGATTACGGCGTCGGTCTGGACGAGCTTCCCGACGGCCTCGAAGGGTTCGTGCTGACCGGCGGCGCGGGCAGCGTGTTGTCCGGCCGGGTGGCGTACTCCCTAGGGCTGGAGGGCCCGGCGGTGACGCTGGACACGGCGTGTTCGTCGTCGCTGGTCGCGGTCCACCTGGCCGCGCAGTCGCTGCGCAGCGGGGAGTCCTCGCTGGCACTGGCCGGCGGCGTGACGGTGATGGCGGCTTCCGACGCCTTCGTGTGGTTCTCGCGGCAGCGGGGCTTGGCGCTGGACGGCCGGTGCAAGTCGTTCTCCTCGTCGGCCGACGGCACCGGCTGGGCCGAGGGTGCCGGGGTTCTGCTGCTGGAGCGATTGTCGGACGCGGTGCGCAACGGACGCCGCATCTGGGGCCTGGTCCGCGGTTCGGCGGTGAATCAGGACGGCGCGTCGAACGGTCTGACGGCGCCGAACGGCCCGTCGCAGCAACGGGTGATCCGCGCGGCGCTGGCGAACGCGGGTCTGGGTCCCGCTGATGTGGACGCGGTGGAGGCACACGGCACCGGCACGACGTTGGGCGATCCGATCGAGGCGCAGGCGTTGTTGGCGACGTACGGACGCAAGCGAGGCGACGCTGAGCCGCTGTGGCTCGGATCGGTGAAGTCGAACCTCGGGCACGCGCAGGCTGCTGCCGGTGTGGCCGGGATCATCAAGATGGTCATGGCGATGCGGCATGGGGTATTGCCCAAGACGCTGCACGTGGATGCGCCGACGCCGCAGGTGGATTGGTCCGCGGGCGCGGTGGAGCTGCTGACCGAGGCACGGCCCTGGCCGGAGGCCGATCGGGCGCGCCGAGCGGGTGTGTCAGGGTTCGGGGTCAGTGGGACCAACGCGCATGTGATCATCGAGCAGGCTCCTGAGAGAGTCCCTGCCCAAGTCCCGGAGCCGGCGCCTGCCGGTCTGTCGGTGCGTGCGCGCGAGCCGGAGTCGGAGCTTGCTGGTCTGCCGGTGTCGGTGCCGAAGCCGGCTGGTCTGCCGGTGCCGGTGCCGGTGCCGTTGGTGGTGTCGGGGCGGGGCCGGTCTGGTTTGGCGGGGCAGGCCGGTGCGCTGGCGGTGTTCCTAAATGAGCACGCTGACCTTCCGTTGGAGCAGATCGCATCGGCGTTGATACGCGATCGGGGTGCGCTGTCCGACCGTGCGGTGGTGATTGCGACCGATCGGGCCGACGCGGTCGCCGCGCTGGAGGCGTTGGCTCGGGGTGAGTCGGCGTCGGGGGCCGTCGTCGGTGCCGCAGTCGATGACGGTGTGGTCGCGGTGCTGTTCACGGGCCAGGGGAGCCAGCGTCTGGGAATGGCGCGGGGGCTGTATAAGCGGTTTGCGATGTTCCGCGAGTCGTTTGACGCGGTCTGCGAGGCATTGGATGCGGAGCTTGCCGGTCATGTGGATCGGTCCATCGCAGAGGCGGTATTCGGCGCGGATCCTGAGGTCCTGAATCAGACAGTGTTTGCCCAAGCGGGGCTGTTCGCCGTCGAGGTGGCGCTGTTCCGGCTGGTTGAGCGCTGGGGCGTGCGGCCGGAGTTCGTAGGCGGCCATTCCTTGGGCGAGCTGACCGCGGCGCACATCGCCGGAGTGTTGTCGCTGCCGGACACCGCCGCGCTCGTGGCGGCACGTGGTCGGCTGATGCAGGCGTTGCCTCCGGGCGGCGTGATGGTGTCGGTGGCCGCGGGGCTGGAAACCGTCGCGCTGTTGCTGGTTCCCGGTGTTGACGTGGCGGCCGCGAATGGTCCGGCCTCAGTCGTGCTGTCCGGTCCGGCCGAGCCGGTGGAGCAGGTCGTGGCCGTGTTGACGGAGCGCGGGGTCAAGACCAGGTCGCTGGTGGTCTCGCACGCGTTCCACTCGGTCCTGATGGAGCCGATGCTGGCCGAGTTCGAGGCCGTCGCGCGCCGCTTGGACTACCACGAGCCGCAGATCAGCCTGGTCTCAGCGGTGACCGGCGAGATCGCCGACCCGACTCTGGTCTGCGATCCGGAGTACTGGGTGCGCCATGTACGCCGGCCGGTGTTGTTCGCCGACGCGGTCCGGGCTTTGGCCGAGGCAGGCGTGTCGACGTTCCTTGAGTTGGGCCCCGACGCGGTGCTGTCGGCGATGGGCCCGGAGTGCGTCGAGGCCCCCGAGCAGATGGCGTTCGTACCGTCGTTGCGGTCCGGCCAGGACGACCTCACCGCGATGCCGACCGCGCTCGGTGCGCTGCACGTGCGCGGTATCGCAGTGGACTGGTCCGCACTGCTGACCACCGACTCCGCCGGCCCGGCCGCCGGCGACATAGACCTCCCCACCTACGCCTTCCAACACCAGCCCTACTGGCTGCACGGCCGTCCCGGCTCCGGCGACCCGGAGTCCCTCGGCCTGGCCGCCGTGGGCCATCCGCTGCTGGGAGCCGTGATCGAGGATCCGGCTTCCGGAGACGTGTCCTTCTCCTCCAGGCTGTCGCTGCGCGATCAGCCGTGGCTCGGCGACCACGCGGCCGCCGCGGCCGGCGGGGTGATCGTGCCGGCGGCCGCGCTGGTGGAGCTGGCCGTGCGAGCCGGGGACGAGGTGGGGTGCGCGCTGCTGGCCGAGTTGGTGATCGAGGCGCCGATGGTGCTGCCGGCGCAGGGCGGTGTGCAGGTGCGTGTGGAGCTCGGCTCGGCCGGCGGCGACGACGGACAGCGGGCTCTCACGGTGTGGGCCCGGACCGACCAGGCCGAGCCGGGGACGGCCTGGGTCCGGCATGCCACCGGTCGCCTGGCCCCGCAGACTCCTGTCACCGAGCCCGACCTGACCGCCTGGCCGCCGCCCGGAGCGACACCGGTCGAGGATGCCACAGGCCTCGCCTACGGCGAACTGGCCGACGCCGGTTACGGATACGGCCCGGCGTTCCGAGGGCTCCGCGCTGCCTGGACTCGTGGCGAGGAGATCTTCGCAGAGGTCGAACTCCCCGAAGCGGCCGGGTCCGCCGACGGCTACACGCTGCATCCGGCGCTCCTGGACGCCTGCCTGCACGCCACCATCTTCGCCGGCAACGGCGCCGACCGCCGCCTCAAGCTCCCCTTCGCCTGGACCGACGTCCGCATCCAGGCCGCCGACGCCACCAAGCTGCGCGTCCGCCTCATACCGCAGGGTCCTGACACCTACCGCATCCACCTGGCGGACGCCGACGGAGTCCCGGTGGCCTCCGTCGCGGCACTGGAAACACGCCCCGCCACCCCCGCGACACC
>NZ_JAACYW010000334.1 GCF_015356825.1 Catenulispora rubra
CGGACCGCCACCAAACAACCCGACGCGCGGGTCGCCCCCTCGTCGAGGAGGCCCGCCAGAGGCCTCAAGGCACCCACCAAACGCGGCAGACAGCCGCCCACATGACGCATGCGCAGTGACTCGGACCGACGCGCGGTCTTGCCCGCGAAAACCGCCACCCGCCAACGCAGCACGCACAGACTCGGACCAGTGCGCGGTCGTGTCCGCGAAAACCGGCGGCCGCCAACGCAACCTGCGAGGCTCAACCAAACTGCGTCCCCTGCGAGGCCATCCAACCATTCGCGAAGCCGTAAAGATCGCCTGTAAACCACACCCCAACCGCACCCCGGCGACCCACCGAACCCCCTACCCGGCACCGGCACCGGCACCGGCAGCCCACCAGTCACCAGTCACCAGTCACCAGTCACCAGCCCAAAAGTGCCGCCGCCCCGAACCCGGCGCGGCAGCACTCCCCGACACTCCCCACCCCCAGCTCCACCCATCACATGTTCAGCTGTTCAGATGTAATGCGTGTTCGGCTCCAGCCCGCACAACACCCGCCCATACAACTCCAAGTTCGTCGCCGGGTGCATGATCGCGTGCAGCGTCAGCGTCTGCACGTCGCGCTGGATGCGCTGGATCGGCACCGTGGAGTACACCGAGGACCCGCCGCTGGCCGAGTTCAGCAAATCCACCGCCTCCTTCGAGCGCTGCGTCGCCGCCCCGAGGTCCAGCCGCGCCTTCGCGCGCTCCTCCAGCGTCCACTGCTCGCCGGCCGCCGCCTTGTCGTCCAGCATCCCTGCGGCCCGCATGACGTGGAACTCCGCCTCGTCGATGCGAGTCACGGCGTCGGCGGTGGTCAGGTGCGTGATCGGGGCCTCGGCCTGGTTCTCGTAGGCGGTGTAGGAGATCTTGCGTCCGGGGAGGCGTTCGAAGAAGGCTTCGCGACCCGCGCGCGCCAGGCCCAGGGCGACCGAGGCGACGGTGGTGCACGCGGTCGGCATGAACGGGGCCTGATACACCGGGCTCGCAGCATTGCGCCCCAGCTGGTGCACCCCGGCCAAGACCGGCGGCATCGACAGGATCCGCGCGTCCGGGACGAACAGGTCCTGGGCCACCGTGCTCACGCTGCCGGAGCCGCGCATGCCCGCCGTGTGCCAGTCGTCGACGACCGCCAGCTCCGACAGCGGAATCAGCACCATGATCGGCTCGAACGAACCGTCCGGATGCGCCCGCACAGCAGCGTTGGTGTTCCACGCGCTCTGCCGGCTGCCGGTGTTGAAGGCCCACTTGCCATTCAGCACGATGCCGCCCTCCGTCGGCACGCCGACCGCCGTCGGGCTCAGGATCCCGCTGATCCGCACGTCTGCCTCGCCGCCGAACACCTCGTCCTGCACCGCGTCCGGGAACATCCCGGCCATCCACGAGCTGATCGCCCACACCGCGGCGGTCCAGCCGGTCGAGCCGTCGCCGCGCGCCAGCTCGGACACCACGTCGGCAACGGTGCGCATCGGCGACTCGTAGCCGCCGTAGTGCCTGGGCACCCGCATCTTCAGCAGCCCGGCGTCGGTGAGCGCACCCACCACGTCGTCGGGCAGGCGCCGGTTCTCCTCGATCCACGGCGCGTTCTTCTGCAACAGGGGGACCAGGTCGGTCGCGCGGCCGAGCAGTTCCTGGCGCGACGGCGCGTTCGTGTCGGGCATGAAAGCTCCTTGAGATTCGCGAAACGTGGATACGTGTCAACTCTCGCCACCGGCCGCCGGCCGGGGCATCTTCGGCCGTGCTGGCCCGGGACAGCAGCGCCCCGGCCCACAACCAGCCGCATCAAGGCCGGTTCGTCAGTCCCCTGAGATCAGGGAACGACTCCAGATCCGGCACCGTCCACCCGTCCAGGTCGTACTCGTCCAGGCACTGCTCGACGAACTTCTCGTACCCCCGCAGCTGCCCGGACGCCAGCTGCGCCGTATACAGCTCGACCCGGGTGTTCTCGTGGTTCCCCGAGTAGTTGCGCTCGTACAACTCGTGCCGCCCGCCGAACTCGCTCCCGACGGCGTCCCACAGCAGCTTCATCAGCTTGACCCGCTCCACCGCCGTAACCCCGCCGGAACCCCGCACGTACTTGTCCAGATACGGCCGCGTCTGCGGATTCCGGAAGTCCGCAGCACTGGAGGGCACGTATATCAGCCCACTGGCAACGTCCTGCAGGATGATCTCCCGGATCCGCGGATACCCGACCTGCATGAACCACCGGTACGCCATCCCGTAGTCCGGGTTCGGCAGCACCGCCCCGTCCTTCCACGGCACCGGATTCCGCGCAGCCGCATCCGCCAGCCCCCAGAACAGGTTCCGCCAGGCCAGCACCTCCCCCATCCGGCTCTGCACGCCCCGGAAGTCCCGCGTCCCGGTGACCTCCAGCGCCTTGGACAGCAGCCCGGCCAGGAACTCCAGCTTCACCGCGAGCCGGATGCAGCCGTGGAAGGTGAACCGCTCCGGAAACCCGGACCGCGCCGTGAACATCTGCACCTTGCCCAGATCCCCGTAGATGAAGACGTTCTCCCAGGGAATCAGCACCTTGTCCATCACGAGGATGGTGTCGTTCTCGTCCAGCCGCGAGGACAACGGATAGTCGAACGGACTGCCGGCCACAGCTGCGGTCGCGCTGTACGAGGGCCGGCAGATCAGCTTCACGCCCCGCGCGTCCATCGGCACCGTCGCCACCAGCGCGTACTCCCGCTTGCGGATCGGCAGGCCGTAGTGCGCGATGAAGTTGTAGTGCGTCAGCGCCGAGCCGGTGGCCACCACCTTGGCGCCGCTGACCACCAGCCCGGCGTCGGTCTCGGCCTCGGCGTGCACGAACACGTCGGCGACCTCGTCCGGCGGCAGGTTCCGGTCCACCGGCGGGTGCACGATCGCGTGGTTCCAGTACAGGACCTTCTCCTGCGACTCCCGGTACCAGCGCCGCGCGTTGTCGGCGAAGGGCGCGTAGAACTCGGCGTTCGCGCCGAGCGTGCCGAGGAAGGAGGCCTTGTAGTCGGGGCTGCGGCCCATCCAGCCGTAGCTCAGCCGGGCCCACTGCGCGATCGCGCCCTGCGCCGCGACCAGGTCCTCGGCGCTGTGCGGCGTGGTGAAGAAGCGGTGGGTGTAGCCCTCGCCGCCGCCGTCGACCGGACAGGTCAGGACGTCGCGGTAGCGCTCGTCGTGCAGCGCGTCGTAGAGCCGGGCGGTCATGCGCACCGGGTTGTGGAACGCCGGGTGCGTCGTGACGTCCTTGACGCGCTCGCCGTAGACGTAGACCTCGCGACCGTCGCGCAGGCTTTCCACGTACTCCTCGCCGGTCATCGGCCGAGTGGCCATAGCTGTCCTGCCCTCCTGTCGGTCCGGGCGGACCGCGGGGCGGCCCGCCCGGACGCCGGTGTCAGCGCAGTTCCACGCCGCAGTTCTCGACCGCGGCGATGAACTCCCCGCGGGTCAGGGCCGCGGCGACGGTCTCGATGTCGTCGGCCATGTACCGGTCCTGGTTCAGCGGCGGCACCAGGGAGCGCACCGCGTCGTAGGCGGCGCGGCCGGCCGGGCCCAGGCCGTCGTAGCGCCCGGAGACGTCCACCGCCGAGGCCGCGGCCAGGAACTCCACGGCCAGGATGTACTGGTTGTTGGCCAGCACCCGCCGGGCGTTGCGGGCCGCGATCAGGCCCATGCTGACGATGTCCTGGTTGTCGCCGTTGGACGGCACGCTCTGGGTGCTGGCCGGGCCGATCGTCCGGTTCTCGGCGACCAGCGCCGTGGCCGGGTACTGCGCGCCGGCGTAGCCGCTGCTCAGCCCGGGGTCGCCGGCCACCAGGAACTCCGGCAGGCCGTAGCTCAGGTGCCGGTTCAGCACCCGGTTGAGCTGCCGCTCGGCCAGCACCCCGAGCTGGGTCAGGGCGATGGTGGTGAAGTCCATGACGAAGGCCACCGGCTGGCCGTGGAAGTTCGCGCCGTGGAAGACCTCGTGGTCCTCGAAGAACAGCGGGTTGTCGTTCGCGGAATTCAGCTCGGTCTGCACCCGGGCCGTGACGTGCGACAGGGTGTCCCGGACGCTGCCGAGCACCTGCGGCATGGCCCGCAGCGAGTACGCCTTCTGCAGGTAGATCTCGGTCCGGGTGACGTCCCCGGCGCCCTTGGCCGCGGCCACCTGGCGGCGCAGGTCGGCGTGCTCGACGGTGAGCCCGCTGCCGCGCAACAGGGCCCGCATGTTCGCCGCGGTGTCGATCTGGCCGGGGTGCGGCCGGGCGACGTCGTGGCCCTCGGGCTGGAACGGCCCCATCGACCCGCGCACCGCCTCCACCAGCAGCGCCGAGACGATCTCGGCGTGCCGCACCTGCTCCAGCGCCCGGCCGGCGACCAGCGCGCCGAGCCCGGTCATCGCCGAGGTGCCGTTGATCAGCGCCAGGCCCTCCTTGAACTTCAGCTCCAGCGGGGTGATCCCGAGCGAGCGCAGCACCGGCGCGACCGGCCGCGGGCCGTCCGGGCCGAGGAAGTAGCCCTCGCCGATGACCGTGGCGGCCACGTGCGCCAGCGGCGCCAGGTCGCCGCTGGCACCCAGCGAGCCGATCTCCGGGATCGCCGGGATCAGGCCGGTGTTCAGATACAGCGCCAGCCGCTCCAGGATCTCCGGACGCACCGCCGAGTAGCCCTTGGCCAGCGCGTTCAGCCGGGTGGCGACGATGGCGCGGGCCTGGTCCTCGGGGAAGTGCGGGCCGACGCCGGCGCTGTGGCTGCGCACCAGGTTGGTCTGCAGCTCGGTCTCGCGCGAGGGGTCGACGAGCATGTAGATCATCTCGCCGTAGCCGGTGGTGACGCCGTAGACCGGGATCCCGGCGCGGACCACGTCCTCGAACACGGCCCGGCTCTTGCCGGCCTTGGCCAGCGACTGCGGCGTCAGCGTGACCTCGGCCCGCTGTTCGGCCACGTTGCGCACGCCCGGGATGTCGAGCGTCTCGCCGTCGAGAACAACAGGCGCGACTGGCGCGCTGACGGCTGCGCTATTGGGGGTGGACACGACGTTCTCCTTCATCTGGTTCGGTCGACCAAAGCCGCCAGCGCGGCCAGGCTCTGATGGGCGTAGAACTGGGGGACGGTCACCTCGGCCGCGAGGCGCCGGCGCACCTGGTGCAGCAGCCGCGGGACCATCAGGGAGCTGCCGCCGAGCGCGAAGAAGCTCTGGTCGGCGTGCTCCGGCGGCGCCCCGAGCAGGGACGCCCAGATCGCGGCGAGCACGGCCTCGGTCCCGGCGGCCGGGCGCCGGGCCGCGGCGTCGCGCTCGGCGGCGGCGACGCTGCGCGCCAGCTGCGGGCGGTCCACCTTGCCGGTGACCGTGCGCGGAAGGCGGTCCAGCGTGCGGTAGAGCGCGGGGAGCAGCGCACGGCCGAAGCGGCGGCGCAGCTGCGTACGCCACTGGTCCGGGGCGCCCTCCGGCCGGCCGTCGGGTCCGCGGCGTGGGACGACGCAGACCACCAGGCGGACGGCCAGGCCGTCGCGGTCGGCGACGGCTACCACGGCGCACTCGGCGACGGTGGGGTGGCCGGCCAAGGCGGCCTCGACGTCGGTGAGCTCCAGGCGGTTGCCGTAGAGCTTGACCTGGCTGTCCTTGCGGCCGCGGTACTCCAGGGCGCCGTCGGGACGGCGGCGCGCGAGGTCGCCGGTGCGGTAGCAGGGTGCGTCGATACCGGGCAGCGGCGTGAAGGCGGCGTGGTCGTGGGCGCCGAGGTAGCCGTCGGCGACGTAGGCGCCGGTGATGACCAGCTCGCCGGTGACGCCGGCCGGGCAGACGCGGTCGGCTTCGTCGAGGATGAGGATGCCGCGGCCGGGGATGGGGCGGCCGATCGGGACGGTGCCCGACGCTCGGCGCGCAGCCAGGGTCGCTGCCGTGCTAGCCGCCTCAATGCCGGTCAGGGTGTTGATCTGGACGGCTCGCCGGCGGACCGGATGCCAGGTCGCGGCGACGGTCTCGGTCGGGCCGTAGAGGTTGGCGACGTGGACCAGCGGTAGCGCGGCCAGAAGGCCGTCGGCGAGCTCGGCGGGCAGCGCTTCGCCCATGAGAAGCAGGACCCTGAGGGTGCCGAGGCGTTCGGCGGAGTGTCGGCCGGTGAGGACGCGGAGCAGTTCGCGGGCGAAGCTCGGCACGGTCTGGAGGACGCCGACGCGCTCGGCGGCCAGCCAGTCCAGGAGGCGTTCGGGGTTGGCGCGGATCTTCTCGGGGACCGGGCACAGGGTGGCGCCGGATCCGAGTGCTGCGAAGGTCTCGGCCAGAGCGGGGTCGTGTTCGGCGGCGACCCACTGCGCGACGCGGACGCCGGGGCCGATCTCGAACTCGGCGGCCATCCAGGCGGCGAACTGCGCGAGGGCGGCGTGGGTTTGGGCGATGCCTTTCGGGACGCCGGTGGTGCCTGAGGTGAAGGCTACGTAGGCACGGTCGGTGAGGCGGGGAGTTGGGGTGGGGGTTGGCGTTGGCTGGGTCGCACCGCTTCCTCGCGACGCCGAGTCGGGCGCCTCGACCGCGACGACCTGGCCGCCGGTGGTCGCGCGGTACCAGCCGACGAATTCGTCGGGGTCGGCCGGGTCGGCGACCAGCATCGCCGCGGGTTTCAGCGCCCCGACGACCGCCCGGCCGCGCTCTCCGCTGTCGGCGATCCCGAACCAGCACAGGTGCGCCCCGGACGCCAGCACCCCGAGCAACGCAGCGTACTGACGCACTCCCACCGGCAGCCGCACGACGACGGCGTCACCTTCTCGCACCCCGGCGGCCCGCAGATCCCCGGCGACTTGTATCGCTGCGGCATACAGCTCGCGGTAGGTGAGCGTGCCGTCGTGGCTGTCGACGGCGACCGCGT
This sequence comes from Catenulispora rubra, assembly GCF_015356825.1. Taxonomy (GTDB): domain Bacteria; phylum Actinomycetota; class Actinomycetes; order Streptomycetales; family Catenulisporaceae; genus Catenulispora; species Catenulispora rubra. Next base: position 6,849 of record NZ_JAACYW010000334.1, read on the forward strand.
CAGGATCCTGCGACGCCAGCCGCCGGACCGCCTCCACGATCGTGTAGCCGGGCGCGCCGTCGTCAGCCCGCCGGTCCGCCTCGACAGCGGCGCGCGCGGCCTCGCCGGGGCCGTCGAGCGTCAGCTCGCCGACGGCGGTGTCCGGGGCCCGGCCGGCGTGCCGGAGCAGGGTGCGGAACTGGCGCAGGATCATCCGGGCGGTCGCCGGCTCGAACTGGTCGGCGTCGTAGAGGACGGTGACGGCCGGGCCGTTCCCGCCGTCGTCGACCTGCAGGACCAGATCAGCCGGCGCCGGGCCGCCATGGTCCGAGCAGGGCTCGACGACCGCACCGGGGATGGCCAGGACCGAGCGCGGCCGGCCGCGATAGTCGAACACGACGTCGCCCAACGGCACCCGCCGCACCTCCCGCACGATCGGGAGCGCCCCGAGCACGCGGGCCAGCGGTACGGCGCGCCGGGCCATCGCCTCGGCGGCCAGCGTCGTGCCGCGTTCCAGGACGTCCTTGAAGCTCTGACCGGCCTCGATGTCGGCGGGCAGGATCAGGACGTTCGCCGCCGCGCCCGCTCCGCGCTGCGGGACCGGCACCGCGACGGCCACCCGGTCGCCTCCGGTGTAGCGGTGCAGCAGCACCTGGAATCCGGTGAGCATCACGACGGAGGGGCTGCTGCGGCTGGCCTCGGCGCAGCGCGCGACGGCGTGGCCGAGGTCGGGGTCTGGCGGGGCGCTGACGGTTCCCCAGCGTCCGGAGCTCCGGTCCGGACGCGGGCGGTCCGCGGGGAGCGGGAGTTCGCTGGGGAGGGGGGTCAGGGCATTGATCCACCAGGCCAGGGCCTCGGGGTCGTCGGCTGCCTGGGCATACGCACTGGCTGTGGCTGTAGCGGCTTCAGTACGGAGCGCGCGCCCGGCGCAGAGCTCGGAGAGTTCTTCGACCAGCGTGTCCAGGAAGTCCTCATCGGCGAACGCGCCGGGAACCGCCAGGTGGATCTGGTGCTCTTCGGGCCCGCGCCGGGTGACGGTCAGCTGCGCGCGGGCCGGGACGTCGGCCGGATCCGACTCGTCGGCGTCGGCCGGCCCGCAGTCCGGCTCGTCTGTCTCGCGGGTGCGGAACGCCTCGGGCTCGGAGTGTGCCCAGACCCTGCGCACCGGCGCGCCATCCACCAACACCAGCGCCGAGCGCAGCCCCTCGTGCCGGTCCACAAGCGCGCGCCACGCCTCGGCCAACGCCGCCACGTCCAGGTCGCCGACCACCCGGTACGCCCGGCACCGCGCCGCCGGCTCCTGCCCGAGCGCGCGCAGCAGCCACAGCCCTTGCTGGACCTCGGTCGCCGGGACATCCCGGTATGCGGGATCGGTCATGGACAGCCTCCATCAGGCGGCAGGATTCACGGGGATCGGACGGACCGCGCCGGCGCCGCGCATCAGGACTCTGATCCGCAGCGAGCGGTCCCCTACCTGCACAATGGCCGTGGCGGGCGATGGGCGGCATCTTTTGGAGTGCGGCCCCACGCTCGCCTCAGCCCGCCGCCGCACACACGCTCACACACCACAGCCCGCGGCCACCGCACCGAATCCGGCGCCTGCGGCCGCGGGCTGTTCCCCGCCTGCCCCCTAGCCCGCCAGGTTCGCAGGGCTGTTCTGGTAGGCCGTCAGCAGCCACTCCCCGTCGCGGCGGGCCAGGAGCCACGAGGCGCGGATGGCTCGTTCGGCGGTGACCTCCTTGTCGCCCGCGTGCAGGACGCCGCCGGCGGTGATCAGGAGGACGGTGTCCGCGCCCAGCGGCTTGATCGCGATCGGGGCGCCGGTCACGCGGGTGCCCTTCAGGAAGGTGGTGAACGCCTCCGCCATGAACGCGCTGATCTCCTCACGTCCCTGGCGGAAGACGCCGGGCAGGATCATCGTCCCGTCCTCGGTGAAGATCTCGCCGAAGGCCGCGGCGTCGTTGCGGGCCCAGGCCTCGATGATGCGGGCCGGGACCGCGGCCGCGGCGGCCCGGTCCTGCTCGGTAAGAGTCTGGCTGGTCATGGTGTCCTCCTGTGAAAACGCTGTACCCCGGGCTCAGCGTCATGCCGGGGGCGAGAGGGAGGCATCTTCGAATGTGCCCGCGGCGGCCGGGTATTCACCGATCAACGCCGCAATCTCGGATACGCGCACGCCACACCCGGCCGGAACGATGGGAACCGAGGTTCGATGAGATGACCGCGAGGAGCAGAGCCATGCGCGCAGGCGCGCAGATACGCACGCTGAGGTTCTCGGCGTGCGCAAAAGTCATGTGCACGAAATCAGGCCCGGCACAGCATCCGGCGCGTCCTCCCACCGAATGCCGGTCCGGGCCCTGACCTGCGGCAAGACCATGAATTCGCGATGTACCCCGTCTCACTCGCCCGGATGAGGCCGCGAGGACACCGGCGCCATCGGCGGACGTTCCCGGGCCGGCAGCGTGAGCGCCGCCGCCGCTCCGACCGCCGCGAGTAACGCCGCCGTCGCGACCGCCGGAGCCGCGCCACGGCCGACAGATCCCGACGCCGAGGCCGGGGCGGAGGTCCCCGGCCCGAGCCCGCCGCGTGCGACCAACACCGCGCCGAGCAGCGCGATCCCGAGCGCGGCGCCGGCCCAGCGCACCGCCCCGAGGCCGCCGACGACCCCCTCGGGCTGCCGCAGTCCGGCCACGGTGACCGCCGCCCGCCGCGCGGCCGGCATCGCCAGCCCCACGCCGGCACCGCTGACCACCAGCGACAACGCCAGCCACCAGCCGGTCTGGCGACCGCGAACCACAGTAGCCAGGCCGAGTAGCCCGATCGCGTCCAGCGCCATCCCGGCCGCTATCAGCCTGCGCATGCCGCGCGCGCCGACGTCCACCGAGGCCGACACCGGGAGCACCACCGCCACGGCCGCCGACCACGGCACGATGCGCAGCCCCACCCCCAGCGGCCCGGAGCCCGCCACCACGTGGAAGTACTGCACCAGCAGGAACAGCGTGCCGGCCGTGGCCGCGAGCAGGCACAGGTCGGCGACCTGCGCCGCCACGAACGCCCGGCCATACAGCGCGCCCAGCGGCGTCTGCCACACCAGGATCGGGACCAGCGCCAGCAGTCCGGCCGCCAGCAGTGCCAGGGTCCTGATGTTGCCCCAGCCCGCGGACGTGGCCTCGTCCAGCGCCGCGACCGGCCCGGCCACGGCGACCGTGATCAGCGCCAGTCCGAGCAGGTCGAAGAGGTCGCGGGGCTGTCGCGCGCGATCGGTGGGGGCGCAGTCGCTGCTATCAGCCGCAGGCGCCGGAACAGATGCAGGCGAAGCAGCGCGGCTGCCGCGCACCAGAACCACGACGCACACCGCCACCCCCGCGATCGCATCTCCCCAGAACACCCACCGCCACCCGTTTACCGTCGCGGCGGCGCCCGCCAATAAGGGCCCGCACACCAGCGCCGCACCGACGCCGCCAGTCTGGAACACCCCGGTCTGAAACGCACCGGTCTGGAGCCCGCCGGTCTGGAACCCGCCACCGACGTCGGGACTGGACCCGAGCCCGAGCCCGGCCGGACCCGGCGGCCCGGACAGCGCCTCGAAGGCCGCGGCGACCATCAGCGCCGCCGCGATCCCCTGCACCGCCCGGGCCGCGACGAGTACCGGCGGTGCGGACACCAGCGCGCAGCCGGCGGAGGCCAGGGCGAAGACGGCGGATCCGGACGCGAGGGCCGCCCGGCTTCCGACGCGCCTGCTCCACACCGTGCCGGCGCCCACGGTCGCCGCGGCGGCGACGTCGAACGCGGCGGCGATCCCGACCAGCGCCGCGGCCGAGGCACGCAGCCGGGGGCCGAGGAAGACCAGCACGGCCAGGCTGTTCCACGCCGCCAGGAACGTGGTCGCCGGGCCCAGACCGGGGCCGCGCCAAGGGCTTGAGGTCATGTTTCCCACCTTCCGTCGTCGACACGCGCAGGAGAGTCAACCAGCGATTCCCGCCGAAAATCGGGTTCCCGGCCAGGGTGAGCATTCTGAAAGAACATCAGAAACCGGTTCCTGGCACGCCGCCTGGGGCGATTCGGACGTAATCGGCTCAACGCGGCGATGATCTCGGAGCGCGCGTGATCCCGGCGCCGATCCCGACGCCGATCCCGACACCGGTCCCGGCGCCGCACGGCCTAGAGCGATCGCACGTACGAAGATGCCCGCACCGGCCCTCAGGGCCGATGCTCAACCTGCGTTTCACCCCAGCCGTGAGAGAGCCGAGGACAGGCATGTCTCAGAACACGCAACAGACCGGCCTCCAGATCAACCCCCCGGAGGACCCCGACGCCGACCAGCAGCCCGCGGTGCGCGGGGAACGGCCGTGGTGGAAGAGGTACTACCCCTGGTACGCCGTCCTGGGCGGGACCGTGCTGTTCAACCTGCTCTACGCGTTCCCGCACTACTTCACCACGGACCCCAACGACGCCCGCGTCCAGCTCGACCCCGGCTTCCACCCGCACCTGGGCTTCCTGATCGCGCACGTCGTGACCGGCAACCTGGCCCTGGTGACGATGATGCTCCAGGTCTGGCCGTACCTGCGCCGCACGCACCCGAAGGTGCACCGCTGGGTCGGCCGGGTGTACGTGTTCGGCGCCGTGGTCCCGACGACGCTCATCGTGCTGTTCGTGCTGATCCCGCACCGCGCCAACCAGGGCAGCACCGGCCTGGCCTGCGGCGCGGTCCTGTGGCTGGGCACCACGCTGTACGCCTGGCGCAAGGCCCGCCTGCGCCGCTACGCCGAGCACCGCCGCTGGATGATCTACAGCTTCTCGCTCGCGCTGTTCACGACCTACGGCCGCATCGTCTTCATGATGATCCTGCACTGGGGCCTGCAGGTGAACACCGAGATCCTGATTGAGGGCACCAGCTGGGGCGCGTGGATCGTCAACCTGCTGGCCGCGCAGTGGTACCTGGAGTTCTCGGCCCGCCGGCGCGGCAAGAACCTGCCGGCCGGGCGGTTCAACCCGGCGACCGGGGCCATCCGGCAGTAGGCGACGACAGAAGCCTGCGACACCCGCCACTGCCGCGCCGTCCGACACGACGGCGCGGCAGCGGCTTTCGCAGTGCGGCAAAGGCTTTCGCAGTGCTGCCGAGCACCAAACGCAGGACTCGAACACCGCCCCCACGCAACAGCAACCCGGCCGCCGACCCTGCATCAGGACCGGCGGCCGAAGCTCCGAACAGTCAGGCGCTGTTGACCTATGTGTGGGTGGCTGGGTGTGGGTGCTGGT
>NZ_JAACYW010000335.1 GCF_015356825.1 Catenulispora rubra
CCGGTGCAGCGCGTGCCGATGGCCTCCTTCCTCGCCGAGGCCGTCGGCGGCCAGGCGCGCGACACCCGGCAGCGCCTCAACCAAAGCGTCGGGGACCAGGTCGGGGGCTTCACCGACAAGATCGCCGATGTGCGTGACGCCGCCGCGCTCATCCGCGATCCGTCGCAGTTCCGGCAGGTCGTCAAGGAGCGGGGGCTGGAGATGCTCGCCGAGTCCAATCCCGTTGCCGGGACGCTGTTCGGCTACCGCCGTACCGGCCAGGAGTCCGGCTCCGGGGCGCGTGGTGGTGGCTCCGGACGGAACCGGGGCCGTGGCGAACATCAAGAGATGGAACAGCTCGCCGAGAAGCTCGTCGCGCCGTTGGCCCGCCTGCTTCGTACCGAGCTGCGCATGGACCGCGAGCGGACGGGGCGGCTGCGTGATTCAGGACGTTGATACCGCCGCCCCGCCGCCTCTCAAGAGCATCAGCACCCGAAGCACCAGCACCCCGAATAGGGACTGACCGAAACCATGACCACCGCCACCCAGGACCCCGGCTCCAGCCTGTTCTTCAAGCTGACCATCGACGGCCAGGACCTCGGCCTGTTCAACCGTTGCGAGGGCCTGACCGCGGAGGTCGAGGTCTACCAGCACAAGGAGGGCGGCAACAACGGCTACACCACCTACCTCCCGGGCCGGGTCAGCCACGGCAACATCACCCTCGTGCGGCCCCTGACGCCGGACAGCAGCAAGATCGCGGCCTGGATCTCCTCCATCGCCACCGGCATCCAGCGCCCGACCGCGCAGATCGCCGCTTTGCGCGCGGACGGCTCGCTGGTCGTGCAGTGGGGCCTGCTGGACGTCCTGCCGGTCAGCTGGAGCGGCCCGACGCTGGACCCCACCAGCAACACCGTGGCCACCGAGCGGCTGGTCATCGCCCACCACGGCTTCACCGAATCGGGAGCGTGATCCGCATGTCCTCGCAGCCCGGAGTCAGCCTCGTCAAGGCCTCGCTCACCATCAAGGAACCGCCGATCGGCCCGGCGCTGGAGCCCGGCGGCACCATGCGGGAGATCAACTTCCAGTTCAACCCGGAGACGCTGACGCTGGCCAAGAGCGCCAACTGGAGCAGCACGCCGCTGCCCCTGTTCAAGTACGTCAGCATCCCCAGCTTCGGCGGCGCCGATCCCTACACCCTCTCCTTCCAGCTCTTCCTCGACTCCTCCATGACCCCGGCCGGCACCAAGGTCCAGGACGACGTCGAAGCCCTCCTGAAGTGCTGCGAGGTCACCGACCAGTCGATCGCCGCCTTCCAGCCCTCCACGCCGTGGGTCTTCTTCCAGTGGGGCAGCTTCTCAACCGTCAGTTTCAACGCATATGTCCAAAACATCTCTGCCAACTACACGTACTTCGACCCCTCCGGAGTTCCCCTCCGGGCCACCTGTGATCTGACGATCACTCAGATCCCGTCGCTCACCCTGGGTCAGAACCCGACCTCCGGCGCCCTGTCCGCGCACCGCTCGCACCGCGTGCGCGCCGGCGACACGCTGCAGTCGATGGCCTGGTCCGAGTACGGCGACGCCACCGCCTGGCGCACCATCGCCGAGGCCAACGAGATCGACGACCCGATGCGCCTCACCCCCGGCCACGAACTGCTCATCCCCGCTCCCGACCAGGTAAGGCGGTGACGCGAAAGTGAGTTTCGGCTCCTTCTCCTCGGTCCCCAAGGTCGAGATCGGCGGCGCGCTGCCCCGGCTCCTGAAGGCCTCCCTGGACTCCTGCTGGGTCGAGTCCAGCCTCAACGTGCCCTCCACGTTCCACATTGCCTTCAAGGACAAGACCCGCCTGCTGATGTCGATCTACGGGCAGCTGAAGATCGGCGCCCCGGTGACGGTCTTCGCGGTGGCCGGGCTCATCGGCGAGGACCAGCCGCTGATCACCGGCCAGGTCACCGGCATCGAGGCCGACTACTCCGGCGGCGACTTCTACACCGTGATCCGCGGCATGGACCACGCCTTCAAGCTGCTGCGCAAGCGGCGGGTGGCGCTCTACAAGAACATGTCCGCCTCGGACATCGTGCGCCAGGTGGCCGGCGAGCACGGGGTGTCGATCGGCAAGATCGAGTCCACGCCCCCGCCGCCCCGGGACTCGCAGACCTCGCAGCCCAACATCGACGACTGGACCTTCATCCAGGGCCTGGCCGAGCGCGCCGGCAAGGTCGTGTACTTCGACAACATGGGCCTGCTGCACTTCCGGGCCCCGGTCAAGGCCGTGCCGCTGACCGGGATGAGCGCCGCCAGGAGCCCGTACGTGCTCGAATTCGGTGCCAACACCCTGCGCTGCCGCTCCGGCTTCACCGCCGCCGACCAGGTCTCGATGGTCACCTCGCGGGGCTGGAACATGGTCACCAAGCAGACCCTGGTCGGCCGGGCCCCGGCGGTGGAGAACCCCGACGTGCTGGCCGGCCTGATCCCGGGGCAGGTGTCCTCGCCGTTCGGCACCGGCACCCTGGTCGAGACCGGCACCCCCTACGTCAGCCAGACCGAGGCCGACTCCGCGGCCAAGTCCCTGGCCACCGACGTGACCTCGTCCTTCGCAGAGCTCGAAGTCGCGGTCCGCGGCACGCCGGAGCTGCTGCCCGACAAGTCCGTCACCCTGACCAAGGCCGGCACGCCGTTCGACGGCGCCTACACCGTCACCGGCGTCCGGCACCTGTTCGAACACGGCACGTACGAGACCTGGGTCTCGATGACCGGCCGCCAGTTCCGCTCCCTGTACGGCCTGGCCTCCGGCGGTTCCGGCGGCTCCGGAGGCCCGGGCGGACCCGGCGGCACCGGCCACCGCATGAGCGGCGTGGTCAGCGCGATCGTCACCGACATCCACGACCCGCTGCGCATGGGCCGGGTCAAGCTGCGCTTCCCCTGGCTCGACGACGACTACGTCAGCGACTGGGCCCGCACCGTGCAGCACGGCGGCGTCAGCGCCGCAGGCGGCATGGCCCCGACCGTCGGCGGCGCCGGCGGCCACATCCCGGCCGGCTCCCCGGGCTCCGGCGGCTTCATCGGCTACGCCGTCAACGACGAGGTCCTGGTCACCTTCGACCGCGGCGACTTCGACCAGCCCTACGTCCTGGGCGGCCTGTACAACGGCGTGAACAAACCCACCAAGCTCAGCGTTGACGACCTGATCTCCAAGGACGGCATCCCGAACGTGCTGGCCGTCTCCTCCCGGCGAGGCAACCGGCTGGAGCTGCTCGACGACGAGTACGCCATGAACACCGGCGTGAAGCTCCTGACCGACAACGGGGAGCAGAGCGTCCACCTGGACAGAGCGGAGAGCCAGATCTCGGTGAAGAACAACTCCGGCCCGATCACCATCGAGGGCAAAGGCCCGGCCGGCGGCGTCACGATCCGGGCCGGGAGCACCAGCATCACCATGACGCCGGAGGGCACGGTGAGCATCAACGGGGCCACTGTGGTCAGCCTCAGCTCCGACGCCGCGATCTCGCTGAGGGCCCCCGAGATGAACTTCGCCGGCGGCTCGTTCTCGGTGGAGTCCGCCGCGATCACGCTGACCGGCGCCGTCAACATCGTCGGCGACGGCACGATCGAGGGCCAGCAGATTGTGGTGATCTGAGATGCCGCGTCCGAAGGTGAGATCTGAGATGCCGCGTCCGAAGGTGACAGCACTGATCATGAGGGGCGTCATGAGGGGCATCATGAGGGGCCTGATCCGCCATGGGTGAGCGCTTCGTCGGCTCCGGCTGGGGCTTCCCGATGCGCGTGGACGCCGGCGGCCGCATCGGCCTGGTCTCCCACGACCAGGAGATCGAGGAGGCCATGCGCCTGGTCCTGGCCACCGCGCCGGGGGAGCGGCCGATGCGCCCGGAGTTCGGCTGCGCCGTCCACGACCTGGTCTTCGCCCCGGTCAACGACAAGACCGTGGGCCGCATCCAGCACGAGGTGCGCTCCAGCCTGGACCGCTGGGAGCCGCGCATCTCGGTGACCGGCGTCCAGGTCAGTGTGGACCCCGACCGCCCCACCGTGCTCTACATCGACGTGCACTACCAGCTCCGCGGCACCAACAACCCGCGGTCCCTGGTCTTCCCCTTCTACGTCATCCCCGACCACGAAGGACCGGGCACCGCAGCGACAGATACGGAAGCAGCCTGACATGGCTATGCCCTCGCCGAACCTCGACGACCGCCGGTTCCAGCAGTTCGTGGACGACGCCAAGCGGTACGTCCAACAGCGCTGCCCGGAGTGGACGGACCACAACGTGTCCGACCCCGGCGTGACGCTGATCGAGGCCGTGGCCTACATGGCCGACCAGCTGGTCTACCGGCTCAACCGGGTCCCGGACAAGAACTACCTGGCGTTCCTGGACCTGTTGGGCATCAACCGGTTCCCGCCGGCGCCGGCCCGCGCCGAGGTCACCTTCCGGCTGTCCGCGCCGCAGCCGAACACGGTGCTGGTCCCGGGCGGCTCGCAGATCGCGACCCTGCGCACCGAGTCCGAGGAGGCGCTGGTCTTCAGCTCCGCCGAGCCGCTGCGGATCGTGCCGTGCTCGCTGACCGCGGTGGTGGTGCAGAACAACGGCGCCGGCCCCACCGACCGCACCGTGGACGTGCTCGACGGCAAGGACGTGCCGGTGTTCTCCCCGGCCCCCTCGCCCGGCGACGCGCTGTACTTCGGCCTGTCCGCGCCGGTGCCCTCGTGCCTGGCGGTGCTGCGGCTGAGCAGCCAGGTCGACGGCGTCGGCGTGGACCCGCGGCAGCCGCCGCTGGTCTGGGAGGCGTGGTCGGCCGACGGCTGGCTGCCGTGCGAGGTGGACTCCGACGACACCGGCGGTCTGAACCGGCCCGGAGACGTGGCCGTGCACGTCCCGTCCCGGCACATCGTCTCCCGGCTGGCCGGGATCGAGGCGGCGTGGCTGCGCTGCCGCGTGCTGGAACCCCGTGCGGCGCAGCCGTTTTATGCGGTCAGCCCGAGTCTTCGTGGCGCCACCGCGCGCACCATGGGAGGAACGGTCCGGGCTCTGCACTCCGAGGCGGTCCGGGACGAAGAGCTCGGCGAGTCCTCCGGCGTGGCCGGCCAGCGTTTCCGGCTGTCGCGCACGCCGGTCGCGGTGGACGACCCGATGCTCCAGCTCGACACCTCCGACATGTCCGGAGGCGAGGGCTGGCAGCGCTGGGAGCTGGTCGACACCTTCGCCGGCTCCGGGCCCGAGGACCGGCACTTCCAGCTCGACCCGGTGACCGGCGAGATAGCCTTCGGCCCGGCACTGCGGCAGCCCGACGGCAGCGTGCGGCAGTACGGCGCGGTCCCGCTCAAGGGCGTGCGGATCCGGGCCACCGCCTACCGGATCGGCGGCGGCCGGTCCGGCAACGTCGCGCGCGGCGCTCTCAGTGTCCTGCGAACGTCGATCCCTTACGTGTCCAGCGTGGAGAACCGCGAGGCCGCGCGCGGCGGCGTGGACGGCGAGTCGGTGGCCGAGGCGAAGGTACGTGCGCCGATCTCGTTGCGGGCCCAGGACCGCGCGGTCACCGTTCGGGACTACGAAGAGCTCACCCGCCGCGCGGCCCCGGAAGCCGCGCGCATCCACTGCCTGTCGGTCGACGAGCAGACCAAGCTCAACGGCAAGGAGGCCGGGATCGGCGCGGTCCGGCTGCTCGTGGTCCCGCAGGCGGTTCCCGACGTCGGCGGCTTCCTGCGCTTCGAGCAGCTGGTCCCCGGCGACGAACTGCTCAGCCGGATCGCCGCCTACCTGGACGAGCGGCGCCCGATCGGCACCCGGCTGGCCGTCGGCCCGCCGTACTACCAGGGCGTCACGGCCGCGGTGACGCTGCACGCGTTCCGCGGCGCCGAGATCGACCAGGTCCGCACCGGCGCGATCAACGCTCTGTACTCCTACCTCGATCCGCTGACCGGCGGCCCGACCGGCGGGGGCTGGCCGTTCGGCCGCGCGGTCCACTCCGGCGAGCTGTACGCCGTGCTCCAGCGGGTTCCCGGCGTGGAGATGGTCGACGAGGTGCGGCTGCACCCGGCCGACCCGCTGACCGGCAAGCGCGGCGACGCCGCCGAGCGGATCGAGCTGGACCCCTCAGCGCTCGTGTTCTCCTACGATCACCGGGTGAAGGTGGTGGGCGGATGAGGGGCGCGGTCGACGGGCTCGGCAACCCGTTCCCGCTCGGCGAGCAGCTGCCGAGCGTCTACGCCGACGACGACTTCGCGCAGCGGTTCGTCGGCGGCCTGGACGACCTGTTCGCGCCGCTGCTGTCGGTGCTGGACAACATCGCGGCCTACCTGCGGCCCGAGCTCGCGCCGCCGGACTTCGTGTCCTGGCTCGGCGGCTGGGTCGGCGCCGAGCTGTCCGGGGACGAGTCCGACCCCGACCTGCGCGCGGCGGTGTCCGGCGCGGCCGCCATGCACCGGCACCGCGGCACCGTGCACGGCCTGGCCGAGGCGGTCCGGCTCGGCTTCGGCATCGAGCCGCGGATCACCGAGAGCGGCGGCATGTCCTGGTCGGCGCGCCCGCTCGGGCCGCTGCCAGGGGAGCCCGAACCGCGCCTGGAGGTGCGGCTCACCGCCGCGCAGGCCCGCTCGGTCGACCTGGCCCGGCTGCAGGCGCTCGTCGCCTCGGTCCGGCCGGCGCACGTGCCCTGTTCCATCGTCGTCGAAAAATCCTGAAAGGTAGCGTTCCCCGCCGATGTCCACCGATCTCAGTGAGCTGACCTGCCCCGACTGCGGTGCGCGCGACCAGCGGGAGGCCTTCTGCGACAGTTGCGGTGCGGCGCTGACGCGGGCCAGGCCGACTGCCGGGCGGAAAGCCGTGGTTCCGGCGGCGCGCGCCGCCGAGCCCGTCGCGTCGGTCGAGGCCGCCGGGCCTGTCGGGGCCACGGCGCCGGCAACGGCCGCGACAGCCGAGCTCGAACCCGAACTCGAACCGGAACTCGAACCGGAACCGGAACCGGAGCCCGCGCCGCACATCACCGACGAGGCGGACACCGTACCCCTGGTCGAAGTCGCCCGCGCCGCCGCGGAGAAGGCCGAGCAGGCCGAGCGCGAGCAGGCCGAGGCCGAGCGCGCCGAACGTGCCAGAGCCCTGCTGGTCCCGGTCGCCGACCAGAGCGCCCCGAGCGGAATCGTCCCGGTCCTGCCCGGCAAGCCCGAGCCGATCGTCCCGCAGCGCAAGGATTCCGAGCGGCTGGAGGCTCTGGACGCGGGCATCGAATGTCAGTGGTGCGCGACCCGCAACCCGCCGGAGCGGCACTTCTGCCGGCGCTGCGGCCAGCGGCTGGCGTACGCGCCGGTGGAGGCGCGGCGTCCGTCGTGGTGGCGACGGCTGATCTTCTTCTGGCGCAACCGGCCGCTTCCGTACGCCGGCCAGCGGCCCCGGCTGCGGCGCGGTCCGGGCCAGGCGATCCGGCCGGTGGTGTGGACCGCGGTGGGGGTCGTGGTGGTCGTCGTCGTGGTCCAGGAGTACAAGCCCGCCTCCACGAACGTCCGGGACCACTTCGCCAAGCCCAACGAGATCTCCAACTGGACGATCACGGCCTCGAACGAGGACCCGAACCACGCCGCCAAGCTGCTCCACGACACCTACTCCGACACCTGGTGGGGCAGCGGGTTCGCGCCGCAGAACAGCAACGGCACCAGCCTGACGGTGACCTTCACCCAGCCGGTGAACCTGCTGGACATGGGCCTGACGCCGGGTGCCGGCACCGCCGCGGACACCTTCGGCGCGCAGGGCTCGCCGGAGACGGTCGACGCCGTGCTGATCCCCATTCCGGGCAAGGGCGACCCGATCAAGAAGACGTTCACCCTCGACGACCAACCCGGATTCCAGAAGCTCCAGTTGCGCGGCGACGACATCCGGCAAGTGGTGCTCACCATCACCTCGTCGTACCAGCCCACCTCGGCCAACCCCCCGAAGGCGGTGGAGACGGCGATCACGGAGCTGGAGTTCTACACACGCCACTGACCGGTCGCCGCTGAATCAATGCCGGACCAACCCCCTGGCATCCGTGACCGACGGGGCCGCCGAACCGGCCCCGTCACCGTCAACCTCATAATTCTCATCGTCCGGCCCTGAGCCGCTCACGTCCTCCCCGCCTGGCGGTTTTCGATCAAGGCGCGGATGCCGGCGTGGGCGTTCCCGTGTTGTTTCGTTGAGGTGCGTTGGTTTCACCCGCTGTCACGTGATGTCCTTCATGCGGCGGCAGCCGCCGTCCCGGCTTCCCGACCCGGGCCGGAGAAGGTGAGGGGGACCTCCTGTGCGACGCGTCCAGACCGTGGTGATGGCCGCCGATCCGGTGCTCCGCGCCGGGATCGTCAACCTGCTCGAGCACCGTACCGAGGTCGAGCTCCTGGACCAGGACGGCCCCGGCCGCGACCCGCTGATCGTGATGTGCGCCGACGACGCCGGCGAGCTGCTGGCCGCCGGTCCCCAGAACGCGCCGAAGCCCGCGTACACCGTGCTGGTGGTGAGCCGGATGAACAAGGCCCAGCTGCTGGAGGTCGTCGAGCTCGGCGTGACCGCCGTGGTCTGGCGGCGCGAGGCCACCTCCGACCGGCTGGTGCGCGCCGTGCAGCTGGTCGACCGGGGCGCCGGCGACCTGCCGGCCGACCTGCTCGGCGGACTGCTCGGCGAGGTCGGCCGGGCCCGGCGGGCCCGCGGCGCCGGCACCGAGCCGCTGCCGATGGGGCTGTCCAGCCGCGAGGTGGACGTCATCCGCCTGGTGTCCGAAGGCATGGAGACCAAGGAGATAGCGGCGAAGCTGTGCTACTCCGAGCGCACCATCAAGGGCGTGTTGCACGACGTGATGACGCGGCTGGAGCTGCGCAACCGGGCACACGTCGTCGCGCACGCCGCCCGCGAGGGCTACCTGCGCTGGACCTGAGGGCTGTGTGTGCTGCCCCTCCGGACATCGCGCGCTGCCCGGCAGGCCGTCCCCGCGCACCTGGCACGCCCCCGCCGCGGGCGCCGAGGATGAGGTGGCGATGTGTGGCGATGTGCAGACCGGCCAGTGAAGTGGAAGAGAACCGAGCTTGATCCCCGAAATCGACGAGGCGTTGCGCAGCCTGCTGCGATCCTCCCTGCCGGACAAGGGCGTGGAGATCGCCTTCGACGCCCCTACACGGGACTGGGCCGCGCGCCGCAACACGCCGACGGTCGACGCCTACCTCTACGACATCCGCGAAGACCTGACCCGGCGCGAGCGCGGCGTCGTGGCGATCCGTGACGAGCGCGGCATCGTCGTGCGCCGCCGCCAGCCCCCGCGCTACTTCCGCCTGTCCTACCTGGTGACCGCCTGGACCAAGCGTGCCGAGGACGAGCACCGGCTGCTGGCCGTGGTGCTCGGCTGCCTGCTCCTGCACGATTCGCTGCCCATCCCCGAAGGGCCCGGCCAACTCTCCGCCCTGGGATTGCAGATCCCGATGACGCCGGCTACCCCACCGCAGGAGTCCCGCTCCATCGCCGACATCTGGTCGGCCCTCGGCGGCGACCTCAAGCCCTCCCTGGACCTGGTGATCACCGCGCCATACCCGGTGGGCCCCGAGCTCCCGGTCGGGCCCGCGGTCACCGAGGGCGCCGGACTGCGCAGCCACCGGCTCGACGAACCGGAGGCCGAGGCGCCGCTGCGGCTGCGGCGCTACGGGAAGATCCAGCGATGAACGGCGGGATCCCCGCCGACGTCCCCACCGACATCCGCACCGACATTCCCACCGACGCGGCCGCCGCTCACCGCTGCCTGGACCGGCTGGCGGAGCAAGTCAGAGACCTGATCGCGGCACGCTCGGCGCAGGACCCGAGCGCCGACGATCCGCTGCGCGGGCTGCGGCTGTCGGCGGACCACGTCGAATGGCTGCTCGACGCTGATCCGGCGCCCGGAAATGTGGTGGCTCCCAGCGCCGACTGGCCACGGCTGGCGAGGCTGAGCGAGGCGTTCGGCCTCACGGAGTTCGACCTGGCGGTGCTGGTGCTGGCCCTGGCGCCGGACCTCGACCGGGTCTTCGAGTCCTGCTACGGCTACCTAAACGACGACGTGACCCGACGGCGCGCCACCGTCGGTCTGGCGCTCGACCTGTGTGGACACGACGCCTGGGATCCGGCGGCGCGGGCCCGCTTCGGGGCCGGGGCGCCGCTGGTCGAAGGCGGGTTGCTGGAGCTCGAAGACGCCGACCGGCCGCTGCTGTCGCGGGCGTTGCGGGTGCCGGACCGCGTGGTGGCGCACCTGCTCGGCGACGACACTCCCGACGACATCCTGCACGGCCTGATTCAGGCCGCTGATTCTTCTGACACCGGCACCGACACCGGCACCGACACCGGCACCGACGCCGCGACCCTCGCCGAAATCGAACGCCGCCCCGGCCTGGTCGACCTCCTGCGCGCCGGCCCCACCCTGATCCAGCTCCGCGAGCACCGCAAAGGCGGCGCCGACGCGGTCGCCCTGGCCCTGTTCGCCGCCGCCGGCCGTCCCGCGCTTCGCATCACCCTGACAGAACAGGTCCTGGCGCGCGCCGACCAGATCGTCCCCGCGCTGATCCGCGAAGCCCGCCTGCGCCGCGCCGGCCTGGTCGTGTTCCTGCCCGAGCCGGTGGACCCGGGGCCGCTGTGCACCGACCGGGTGCCGATCCTGCTCGTCGGCGAGGTCCGGTACGGATCGGGCGGCTGGCCGGTGCGTCCGCTCGTCGTGGACATCGAGTCCCCGCCCGGCGGGGCACCGGAGTGGATCGCCCGCTGGCGCACCGAGCTCGGCCCGCTCGCCCCCGGCACGGATCTGGCAGCGACCGTGGCGCCGTTCCGCCTCACCGCGACCGGCATCGCCCGAGCTGCCGGCACCGCCCGCGCCCTCGCCGCGCTCGAAGGACGCCAGCCCGACGAGACGCACATCCGCCGCGCCGCGCGACAAGAGAATGCCCGCGGTATGGGACCGGGCGTCCGGCACGTGGAACCCGCCGTCGGCTGGCCCGACCTGGTCCTGCCGGAGACCGAGGGCGCGCGCCTGCGGGAGCTCGTCGACCGGGTCCGCAACCGCGATCGCGTCCTCGGCACCTGGGGCCTGCGCACCGGCGGCGGCCGGGGCCGCGGCGTGGCGGCGTTGTTCGCGGGGGAGTCCGGCACCGGCAAGACCTTCGCGGCCGAGGTGGTGGCCGGCGAGCTGGGCCTGGACCTGTACGTGGTCGAACTCAGTGCCCTGGTCGACAAGTACGTCGGCGAGACCGAGAAGAACCTGGAGCGCCTGTTCGGCGAGGCCGACCGGGTGGACGCGGTCATCCTGTTCGACGAGGCCGACGCGGTCTTCGGCAAGCGCTCGGAGACCAAGGACGCGCACGACCGCTACGCCAACATGGAGAGCGCCTACCTGTTGCAGCGCCTGGAGTCCTTCAACGGCGTCGCCCTGCTCACCACCAACCTGCGCGCCAACATCGACGACGCCTTCACCCGCCGCTTCGACCTGATCGTCGACTTCCCCTTCCCCGACGCCGCGCTGCGCAAGGCCCTGTGGCAGCGCTGCCTGGCCGGTCCGGTCCCGCTGGAGCCCGACGTCGCCGACGGCTCGGCCCTGGCCCCGGTCGCCGACCGCTTCGAGCTCGCCGGCGGCGCGATCCGGGCCGCCGCCACCACCGCGGCGTACCTCGCGGCGGCCGGGGGACGTTCGGTGAGCGCTGAGGACCTGCTCACCGGGGCCCGCCGGGAGTACCGCAAGATGGGCCGGCTGTCGGAGGAGGACCTGGTGGGCCTGGAGTTCTGAGCCGGCTGTCTCAGGACGCGATCGCGCAGAATAAGGGCAGCCTTGCCTCAACCTGAGCCGCCGCGCGCACAAACAGTGCGCGCGGCGCCACGCGGTTAGGGTCGAAGTCGACAAGATGTGCGCATCTGTCGGTCTCGACCGGAAGGAGGCCGCTGTGGCTGCGTCAAGAGGACGTCCCTCGGGGCTCATGCTAATGGTTTTCATCGCCGGTGGACTGTTGATGGTCGGAGCCATCCAGGCCGGGAACGCAATGCTCGTCATCATCACGCTGCTGCTCATGGCCGTGAGCGTGGACAGTTTGCGGCGTCGGTG
>NZ_JAACYW010000336.1 GCF_015356825.1 Catenulispora rubra
GCCGTGAGCCCCGCGTCGCCGCCCCCGGAGCGCCGCTCGCGCAGCCGGATGCCGCTCGCGATCGCGATCTGCGTCGTCGGCACGGCGGTCCTGGTCGTGGCCATCGTCGTCTCGATGAACTCCGGCGACTCCTCGCCGAACCAGCCGGTCGCCCAGGGCGCGACCACCTCGAAGTCGTCGAGCCCGGCCAAATCGGCGACCACCAGCTCGGGCCAGGCCGCGGCGCCCTCCGGCACCCCGTCGGGCCCGCCGGCCTCGGCCTCGGCCCAGACCTCGCCGTCCACCTCAGCGACCACCTCCGCGACCACCTCCGCAACGACCTCCGCGACCACGTCGTCGTCGAGCCCGACGTCCAGCGCCTCCACCCCGTCGACCGCGCCCACCGACGTCGCGACCCAGCTGAGCACGTTCATCACCAACTACTACGGCCTGCTCCCGGGCAACCTCAACGCGGCCTGGCCGCAGATGACGGCCGCCTACCAGACGAACGTGGCCCGCGGCTTCGGCAACTACCAGTCCTTCTGGAACAGCTACCAGCAGGTCACGCTCTCGGACGTGGTGGCCACCCCGCCGTCCACGGTCGTTGCGACCATCCACTACGTCTCGAAGGACGGCACCCACACCGACGAGCGCACGACCTTCGGCCTGGTCAAGGACGGCACCAGCTGGAAGATCGACACCAGCCACGTCGGATAGGCAGTCAGGCGCCTGATCCAGGAGCCCCGGCCAGCAGGCTCTCGGCGATGAAGCCGAGCACCTTGTCGGTCAGCAGCCGGACGTCCTCCGCCGGCGCCGCCCGCAGCGGCCCCTGCTCGATCAGCACCGCCAGACCGTGCACCGTCGACCAGACCGGGAACTCGATCCCCTCGCGCCGCCGCGGGTCGAGCAGCCCGACGTCGACCAGCTCGTCCAGCACGTCCCGCAACTGCGCCAGCGGGGTCCGGGACGAACCCGCCGCGTTCTCCGGGATGAAGTAAGGGTGCTGCTCCGGCACCGCGAAGGCCGTGGCGAACAGTTTCGGCTCGGTGCGCGCGAAGTCCAGGTAGGCCGTGCCGACCGCGGCCATCCGCCCGAACGCGGCGTCGGCATTGCCACGTTCCCCCGGCACGGCCGCCACCGCCGCGGCCATCCGCGCGCCGAACTCGTCCATCGCCGCCGCGCACACCGCCGCCAGCAGCTCGTCGCGGTCGGCGAAGTGCCGGTAGGCGGCGTTCGGCACGACCCCGACGATCCGGGTCGCCTCGCGCAGTACCACGGCGTCCGGCCCGCCGGCCCGGGCCAGCTCCAGCCCGGCGGCGATCAGGCCCTCGCGGACCGCACCGCGCGGGCGCCGCGCCGTGGACCGCGGACCGGACGCGGTCCCGGCACCGACCGGGGACCGGGAACCGGCCGTCGAGCTGGGATTCTCCGCGGCGGATCGCTCGGTGCTCATCCGCTCACGATATCAATGTGGACAGTGTCCACCTAGCGGGGTTAACGTGGACAGTGTCCACAACAGCACCGCCCCGACTCCGACCGAACGGAGATCACCATGACCAGAATGACTCCCCTCCTGGAGAACAACGAATGGTCCGCACAGACTTTCACCCCGGTGCCGCTCAGCCCGCCGACCGCCCAGGTCATCGTCGTGACCTGCCTGGACCACCGGCTGGACCCGGCCCGGATCCTGGGCCTGGACCCCGGTGACGCCCCCGTCATCCGCAACGCCGGCGGACGCGTCACCGAGTCCGTCGTCGCCGACATCGCCTACCTCGGCTTCCTGGCCCGGCAGGTGTTCGGCGTCGAAGGCCCGCTCTTCGAGATCGCGGTCATCCACCACACCCAGTGCGGCACCGGCTTCCTGGCCGATCCCGGCTTCCGCGACCAGGCCGCCGTGGCGACCGGCGTGCCCGCCCCGACGCTGGCCGCCACCACGGTCGACGACCCGTCCGTGACGGTGAAGGAGGACGTCGAGCGCCTGCTCGGCTCACCCCTGCTCCCGCCCGGGACCACCGTCTCGGGGCACGTCTACGACGTGGACACCGGACGGGTCGCCATGGTGCTCGACACGCCTACCGGAACGTGAACCGGTCGATGAGCAGGTACGTCCCGCTCTGCTTGACCAGCCGGATCGTGTGCACGCCGGGCGTCAGACCGTCGACGTGGTAGACGACCTGCTGAACCTGCCGCGTCGGGTTGGCGGCGCTGACGGTCTGCCGGAGCTGGCCGTCCACATAGACCGCGATGTTCCCTTCATCAGTGTTCTTCTCCGTCACGACGTCGACACCGGTCCCGGACCAGGTCCCGGTGACCGAATCCCCGTTGCCAGCCGTGTAATGCACGCCGTCGCCGAAGTCCCCGACGCCACGTCCGCTGCTCACGGCCCACGTCCCGCAGTAGCGCAGCGAGGCGTCGGAGTCGTCGATCGTCTTGTCCAGTTCGTAGCCGTCGATGGTGGCGTAGGTGCCGGACTGCTTGGTAAGCACCACCGTGTGAGCGCCGTAGGGCAGGTTCGACACCTGATACACCGGCTGCTGGATCTGGCGCGCGCCGGTGGTCGAGGTGTCCACGGTGCCGGCGGCGGCGCCGTCCAGGGTCACGGCGAGCGTGCCCTGGTCGTTGTTCCGTTCGCCGAGGACGCGGATGCCGGTTCCCGTGAAGGAGAAGGTGGCGCTGTCGCCGTTGGCGGTGGCGGCGTGCACGTCTTCCCCGAGGTCGCCGTAGTCGCGTCCGCCGTAGGACTGCCACGAGCTGCCGGTGTAGGTGATCGTGCCGGGCGCCAGCAGCGAGCCGACGGCGCCGTCGTTGACGAGGTCGGCCTCGGGGATGGCGACGTTCTTGTACGCGGACTCCAGCCCGGCCGCCGCGACGATGCTCTGCGCCCCGGAGGGCCATACGCCGTTGGTCACGTAGGTCATGGTGGTGATGGGGACGTTGGTCCCGTTGTTATAGAGACGGGTGACGTCGCTGTAGTTGTCGTGCAGGGTGTCGTCGTGGATCGTCGGGGTCCACATGTTGGCCCAGTTCCCGGCGGGCTGGCTCACCACGTTGCCGCCGACGTCCCACCAGGAGCTGCCCTCGTCCAGATAGACGCCGTGGCAGCCGGCGCTGGCGGCGGTGCAGGTGCTGAGGACGTTGCCGCTGAAGGTGGAGTGGACGCTGCCGTCGCCTTGGCCGCCGAGGGTGTAGACGAGGCCGCCGTCGTTGAGGACCTGCATGACGTCGTGGACGTAGTCGCCGGTGATGGCGTTGCCCTGGGAGTAGATGGTGCCGTGGCGGTCGCCGCCGTTGGTCGAGGCCCAACCCCAGCCCCAGCCCAGGGAGATGCCGGAGTAGGGGGTGTGGCCGATGTCGTTGTGCGCGAGCGTGACGGCGCGGCCGTTGCCGACGAGGATGCCGACGCAGTCCTGGTATTCCTGGCCGACGTAGGAGATCGCGTTGTCGGAGACGGTGTCGCCGGAGGTCATGAGGGCCGGGTCGGCGAGGTAGAAGTCGTCGAACTCGCCGACGCTGACGCCGCTGCCTGAGGTGTCGTAGATGCGGTTGCCGTTGACGGTGCTGTCCTGCGTGCCGTTCGCGAGATCGACGGCGGTGCCGCCGAGGTGGGAGAAGGTGCCGCCGGATATCTCGATCCGCTGGCCGCGGCTCACCTGCACGGCGGCGCCGACGCGGCCGGCCACCGCCGGGGTGCCGGTCCAGGTGACGCCGGCCTGGTTGTCGCGGTAGCCGTTCGGGCCGCTGGCGCCGAGCCAGGTGGCGTAGGAGAAGGTGATGCCGCGCAGGGCGATGTCGTGGACCGGGGCGATGGCGGCGGTGATCGGGACGTAGCCGTCGATCAGCAGGTAGGTGTTGTCCTTCTTCACCAGACGCACGGTGTGCGTGCCCTGCGACAGGCCGGTCTTGGAGTAGACGACCTGCTGCGCGAGGCGTTCGGCGGTGCGGTTCGCGGTGACGGTGCGGTCGAGGACTCCGTCGACGTAGACGTCGATGTCGCCTTCGTCGCTGTTGGCCTCGGACAGGACGTTGATCCCGGTGCCGGTGAAGGTGATGGTCGCGGAGTCGCCGTTGGTGGTGCCGTAGTGGACGTCGTCACCGAGGTCGCCGTAGGTGCGGCCGCTGCTGGTTCCCCAGCTGCTGCCGGTGTAGGTGATGCTGGGGTCGGTGTCGTCGACCGGGGTCAGGTGACCGGGGGTACCGGCGAGGGAGACCAGGGTCTGGGCCGTCGGCAGTTCGACGTCGGCGCTCGACAGGTCCTCACCGGCGCGCGGGACGTAGTACACGTATCCGGCTGTGGAGTCGAGGTAGAACTGGCCGGGCGCGGACAGCAGCGCGTAGTTGTTCTCGATCCAGCTGATCGAGTCCAGACCCGGGGATCCGCCGCCGTTGTAGGGGAAGTAGCCCGAGGGGTAGGGCGGGGCGCCGGCGTTGCCGAAGCAGGGCTGCGCGAGCGTGAACGCCGAGCCGCCGCCGGCCGCCGGGGTGATCGCGGTGACCGGGCAGCGCAGCTCCTTCCAGGCGTTGAGGTGGACGATCTCGACGGCGGCCGGGTTGGACCAGCTCAGGTACTGCGGGTCGGTGGTGGTGAAGCCGGTCGCGGTGACCGTGAACCCGGCGGGGTTCACCGCGCTGCGGGCGCGTTCGGCGCGGACGCCGTTGACGAACAGCTGGCGCGACTGCGTGCCGGCCGGGACCGCGGCGCGGTAGACGCCCTTGCCCGAGTCGTAGAGCTGCCATCCGGACACCTTCTGGCCGCCGGAGAACACCGGCTTCTCCCCCGGATACGCCTGCCAGACGACGGTGTGGCCGTTGGTCCCGGAGTCGGCCGGGGTGAAGGAGAGCGGCGCGGACAGCTGGTAGGTGCCGCCGCGCAGGTCCACGGTGATGTCGCCGGACATGGCCGGCACCAGGGTCCTGACCGTCTGCTGGGCCTTGGCCAGCGAACACGGGTTGTCGAGCGTGCACGAGGCGCCGTTGCCGCCGGGGCTGGCGTACAGGGTGGCGGCACCGGCCCTGGCCTTGGCCGCCGCAGCGGCAGCCGCAGCAGCCTGATGCGTGCCGACGGGCACCAGAGCCGCGGCGACGAGCGCCGCGCCGGTCCAACTGAGCAATATTCGTCGCAAAGACATCCGATGACACTCTCCCGGAACGTGGGGTTTTGGCCGGACAGTGAGCGATCAGGGTGCGCATTCATTGGATGTTTTAGCAACACGTTCGCAACCTGGCAATCCCCTGCGACCTTTGACCGCCGACCGACCCGGCACTTCGCCAGCCCGCCTGTCGGCGCCGCCGCATAGCCTGCGGACCGAATCGAGTCGTTCTTCGGGAGGTCACACACACATGGGCGGCGACGGGGTTCGCACCATCACCGAGCCGTGGGAGGACCCGGACTGGCAAGAAGCCGTCTTCACGCGCGGGACGGCCTCGGTGCTGGACTTCTTCGAGTTCATGTCCGGCGAAGGCCAGGAGGACAAAGCGGGAAGGATGCGGCTGCTGACCGACGCTGAGACACGAGCGTGGGCGCCGAGCGGCTGGCCCACCTATGCCGAGTGGAACGACGCCCTGAGATCGGAAGACTTGTGGGATTTTAGATCGGCTACTGGGGGATCACAGCGGACTGAGCGTCGCCGGGCCGAGCCGAGAGCGATATGCACCGGAGCGCCCACTCGCCGTCCGCCAGATCCGCAACCGAGATTGCCAACCCAGATTTATCAACCTAGATTGTCCATATGGACTCCCCCCGTGTGGACGACCTGTCCACCGCGCTGTTCAGCGCGATCAGCCTCGTGGTCCGCCGGCTGCGCCAGACCGCCGCGCCCGGCGAGCCTTCGCTCCCGGAGCGCTCGGCGCTGGCCCGGCTGGACCGGAACGGCCCGGCCACTGCCGCCGACCTGGCGCGGGCCGAGCAGATCAGTCCGCAGGCGATGGGCATCACGCTGGCCTCGCTGGAGGAGCGGGGGCTGGTCGAGCGGCGGCGGGACGAGGAGGACCGGCGGCGCTCGGTGACCGTCGTGACCGAGGCGGGGCGGGAGGCGCTGCGGCTCAAGCGCAGCGCCCGCGCCGCGGCCATAGCGGCCGGGCTGGCCGACGGGTTCACCGACGAGGAGTTGCGGACGCTGGCTGCCGCGGCGCCCCTGATACAGCGCCTCGCGGAGAAGATCTGATGGCGGTCGCCACGGCCGCGGTGCCGACCACCGACAAGCGCTACCAGTGGGTCGCGCTGACCAACACCACCGCGGCGATGTTCATGTCGGCGCTGGACGGCTCGATCGTCCTGATCGCGCTGCCGCCGATCTTCCGCGGCATCCACCTGGACCCGCTGGCGCCCGGGAACATCGTCTACCTGCTGTGGATGATCATGGGGTACCGCCTGGTGCAGGCGGTGTTCGTGGTCACGCTCGGCCGGCTCGGCGACATGTTCGGGCGCGTGCGCACCTACAACGCCGGGTTCATGGTCTTCACCATCGCCTCGGTGCTGTTGTCCTTCGATCCCTTCGACGGGACGCACGGCGCGATGTGGCTGATCGGCTGGCGTTTACTGCAAGCCGTCGGCGGCTCGATGCTGACGGCCAACTCCGCGGCCATCCTCACCGACGCCTTCCCGCCCGAGCGGCGCGGCTTCGCGCTCGGCATCAACCAGGTCGCGGCGCTGGCCGGGATGTTCATCGGGCTGGTGGCCGGCGGGCTGTTGTCGGCGTGGGACTGGCGTGCGGTGTTCTGGGTGAACGTGCCGGTCGGGGTGTTCGGCACGTACTGGGCCTACC
Organism: Catenulispora rubra; assembly: GCF_015356825.1. Classification (GTDB taxonomy): domain Bacteria; phylum Actinomycetota; class Actinomycetes; order Streptomycetales; family Catenulisporaceae; genus Catenulispora; species Catenulispora rubra. The sequence continues at coordinate 6,741 of NZ_JAACYW010000336.1, forward strand.
GGCGGCTGCGCGAGACCAGCCGGGCCACCGGCGGGCGGATCGACTGGTGGGGCAACGTCACGTTCGCCGTCGGCCTCGGCTCGGTGCTGATCGGCGTCACGCAGGGCCTGCAGCCGTACCACGGCAGCGCGATGGGCTGGGCGAACCCGACCGTGATCGCGCTGCTGAGCGTGGGTGTCGGGAGCCTGATCGCGTTCTACTTCATCGAGTCGCGGATCGCCGAGCCGATGTTCGACCTGTCGCTGTTCAAGATCCACGACTTCACCGTCGGCAACGCCGCCTCGCTGGCGATCTCGGTGGCGCGCGGCGGGTTGCAGTTCGTGCTGGTGATCTGGCTGCAGGGCATATGGCTGCCGCTGCACGGCTACGACTACAGCGACACCCCGTTGTGGGCCGGCATCTTCCTGCTCCCGATGACCGTCGGCTTCCTGATATCCGGGCCGGTGTCCGGCTACCTGTCCGACCGCTTCGGCTCGCGCGGGCTGTCCACCGCCGGCGCGGCCGTGTTCGGCTCCAGCTTCATCGGCCTGATGCTGCTCCCGGTCCAGTTCCCGTACTGGGCCTTCGCGTCCCTGATCGCGCTGAACGGCATAGGCAGCGGCATGTTCGGCGCCCCGAACACCTCCTCCATCATGAGCAGCGTCCCGGCCGGCAAGCGCGGCGCCGCCTCCGGGATGCGCGCCACGTTCCAGAACTCCGGCACCGCGGTGTCCATCGGCGTGTTCTTCTCGCTGATGATCGCCGGCCTGGCCGCCCGGCTGCCGCACACGCTCACCACCAGCCTGCAGGCGCAGGGCGTGTCGGCGCACGCCGCGACGCAGATCGGGCACCTGCCGCCGGTGTCCTCGCTGTTCGCCGCGATGCTCGGCGTCAACCCGGTCGAGCACCTGCTGGCCGGTGCCAACGCCCTGAACTCGCTGACCCCCGCCGCGCACGCCACCCTCACCGGACGCGAGTTCTTCCCGAACCTGCTGTCAGGCCCCTTCCACCAGGGGCTGATCGTGGTGTTCTCGGTCGCCACGGGACTGTCCGCGCTGGCGGTGATCGCGTGCCTGCGGCGCGGGAAGGGACTGAACGTCAAGGAACTGAACGTCAAGAAGGAAATCGCCGACAGCGAGGCCTGATCCGCTCTCGTTCGGACCAATGCCCGTCCTTCCTCCGCGTGGCAGGTGGTTGACACCCGGCGGCGGCGGATACACCGGGGAGCATGACGAACCCGCCCTCGACGCTGACCACCGACCGCGCCGAGGAGGAGCCGACCGGCAGCGACGCGGGGTACCAGAAGACGCTGGCGAACTTCCAGATCCAGATGATCGCCTTCGGCGGGGCGATCGGCGTCGGGCTGTTCCTCGGCTCGGCGGGGGCGCTGCACCGGTCCGGTCCGGGACTGGTGCTCGCCTACGCCCTGGCCGGGATCTCGGCGTTCTTCGTGATGCGCGCGCTCGGAGAGCTGGTGTTGTACCGGCCCACGTCCGGGAGCTTCGTGGTGTACGCCAGGGAGTTCATCGGGCCGTGGGCCGGCTACGCCTGCGGATGGATGTACTGGCTGAACTGGGCCATGACCGGCGTCGCGGAGCTGACGGCGGTCGGGATCTACATGCACTACTGGTTCCCGGCGCTGCCGCAGTGGCTCTCGGCGCTGGCGGCGCTCGGCGTGCTGCTCGGGGCGAACCTGGTGTCGGTGAAGGTCTTCGGTGACCTGGAGACCTGGTTCGCGCTGTGCAAGATCCTCGCGATCCTGGTCTTCCTGGTGGTCGCGGTCGCGCTGCTGCTCACCCACGCCGGGATCGGCACGCACCACGCGGGCTGGGCCAACGTCTCCGCGCACGGCGGGATGTTCCCGAAGGGCATGTGGGCGGTGCTGGTCAGCCTGCAGTCGGTGGTCTTCGCGTACGCCGCGATCGAACTGGTCGGCATCACCGCCGGGGAGACGGCCGAGCCGCGCAAGGTGGTGCCGAAGGCGGTGCGCGCGGTGGTCTGGCGCATCGCCGTGTTCTACGTCGGGTCGGTCGGGCTGCTGGTGCTGGTATTGCCGTGGACGCTGTACCACGAGGGCGAGAGCCCGTTCGTGACGGTGTTCTCGATGCTCGGGGTGCCGGGCGTCGGCGGCGTGATGAACTTCGTGGTGCTGACCGCCGCGCTGTCGTCGACCAACTCGGGGCTGTACTCCACGGGGCGGATCCTGCGCGCGCTGGCGGAACGGCACGAGGCGCCGCAGTACGTCTCGCGGATGAACAGCCGCGGCGTGCCGCACGGCGGCATCATGCTGACGGCGGCGGTGTACCTGGCCGGCGTGCTGCTGAACCTCGTGGTGCCCTCGCGCGCGTTCGACATCGCGACGTCCACGGCGTCGCTCGGGGTGCTGACGACGTGGGCGACGATCCTGGTGTGCCAGGCACGGCTGAAGGCGGCCTCAGAGCTGCCGGGGAGCCCCGTGCACCGGCCGGGGTTCCGGATGCCGGGGTCGCCGTGGACGAACTACGCGGTGTTGGTGTTCCTGGCCGGGGTGCTGGTGTTGATGGGGGACAGTTCGGACGAGCGGCCGGTGCTGGCTTCGGTGCCGGTGATCGTGCTGGTGCTGTGGGTGGGGTGGCGGGCGATCAAGCGGCGGTTTCCGGTGGATGCGGTGTAGGGGTGGGTCGGTTGTGCGGCACAGGATGCGCATGCCGCCGGCGACATCCGACTGGCGGCTGGCGGCTGGCGGAATGATTCGAACCGCCGCCCGACCCTTTCAGTGCGCGACCTTGTCCATCGCGAACCACCCGCGCAGCGCCCCAGCAGCCTGATCCACCGCGTGGCGTGCCGCGTCGACCGCCCCGGTCATGGTGAAGAAACCGTGCACCATCCCCTCATACCGCGTGAGCTCCACGCTGACCCCGGCCGCGGCCAGGCGCCGCGCGTACGCCTCGCCCTGGTCCCGCAGCGGGTCGTACTCGGCGGTGATGATCAGCGCCGGCGGCAGGCCCGACAGGTCCGGCGCGAGCAGCGGCGAGGCGAGCGGGTTGAGCGCGTCGGCCTCGTCGGCCAGGTAGTGCTTGCGGTACCAGGACACGGAGCGGTGGTTGAACAGCCACGGGTCCCCGTTCTGGAGCATCGAGCCCTCGACCGCGAGCTGGTCGGTGTTGGGGTAGACGAGCAGCTGCCCGGCCAGCTCCAGCTCGTCGTCGCGGGCCAGCAGCGCGGCGACCGCGGCGAGGTTGCCGCCCGCGCTGTCGCCGGCGACGGCCAGGGTGCCCGCGTTCGTGCCGAACTCGTCCGAGTGCGCGGCGATGTGGCGCAGCACGTCGTGGCAGTCGTTGACGGCCGCCGGGAAGCGGTGCTCGGGCGCCAGCCGGTAGCCGACCGCGACGACCTGGACCCCGGCCAGGTTGGCGAGCGAGCGGCACACGCCGTCGCTGGTGTCCAGGCCCCCGAGCGTCCAGCCGCCCCCGAAGAAGTACAGCAGCGTCGGCAGCACCGCCTCGGCGCTCGGGCGGTAGACCCGGACCGGGATGTCGCGCCCCTCCGCCGGTACCGCCCGGTCGACCACCTCGTGCACCGGCTCCGGGTCGTGCGCCTCGGCCTGGATCGAGGCGAGGTCGGCGGCCCGTGCCTCGGCGAGGCTGAGCGTGTAGAGCTGCGGCGCGGCGGCCTGGACTCGGCGCTCGCGCATGGCCTGGATCTGGGGGTCGAGGGGCATCAGGGTTCCTTCGGGTGGAGCCGGAGCGGCTGATGGCTGATGGGGTGTGGTGCGATGCGGGGTGGCATCTTGCTGTCGTGCTGTCGTGCTGTCGTGTGGTCATGCGGTCCACGTGGTGTGGCTGACGGATAGGCGCGGTGTGTGCGACTTCGGATATCAGGGTGCGTGGATGGGCTGCCGCGCCGGGTACTGTGGGCGGAGGAACCTCCCGAGCGCGCGGATCGTCTCGGTCGCGGCGACGGTCTGCGCCCGCGCGTTGCCGTGCAGGCCGTCGGCGCTGGTGGAGTCCATGGCGGTGGCGATCGGGTGGCCCGCGAGGTCGATGTGGAGCGTGCCGGCGGCGGCCGCGACGGCGTTCGTGCGGGCGCCGAGCGCGGCCATGCGTTCGGTGCCGGTCGGGCGCAGCCAGGCGGGCAGGCTCGGGTAGGCCGGGCGGACGAAGATCGAGACCGTGATGACCATCGCTCCACACTCTTGCAGAGCCCTGATAATCTCCGCCAGCTCCGCGTCCACCGCATCGGCACGAGTTTCGTAGCCGGGACGCAGCGCGTCATTGGCGCCACACGCGACCAGCGCCAGATCCGGCGCGAACGCGAGCGCCGATTCGAGCTGTCCCTCACGCACCTCGTGCGCCCGCAGGCCGCGCTGCCCCAGGTTCAGGTACGCGAGCCCGGGCCGGACGCTCGCGAGCTCGGCGGCGACCCGGTCGGCGTACGGCATCGTGCTATAGCCGGGCACCGAGTCGGCGACGCCCTCGGCGATACTGTCGCCGAGCACTGCGAAACGGCGCCACGGATGCCCGCCGAGCAACGCCCCCGCCTCGCCGACCCGCAGGCAGTACGGATCGGCGGCCTCAGTCAGCACGGTCACGGCACCCACTCGCTCACCTCGACCCGGAACTCATCGGCGCCGGCCAGCGCCACCGCGGCGCGGAACCCGGCCGGCACCTCGACATCGACCACCCGATACACCCCCGCGACGAACTCGACGATCCCGCCCGGCGGCGTCAGCAGCGGCAGAACCTGCGTGAGGCGGCCGCCGGCGGCCTTGGTGACGGCTTCCTTACGGGCCCACAGCCGCGCGAACGCATCGGCGGGATCGGCGGCATCGGCAACATCCCGCGCTTCGGACGCCGGAAAGTAGCGCCGCGCCATACCGAGCACATCCAGCCCCGGAACGAGCCGCTGGATGTCGGCACCCACAGCGCGCACGCGGGAGACGGCGATCAGGCATCTGCCGCCGGAGTGCGAGAGGTTGGCATGGACTCCAGTCCACGGCCCGACCAACTCCGGCTTGCCCTGCGCACCGACCTCCCACTGAAGCTCGCCAGGCGGCGCACCAAGGCACTCACCGACGATCTGCCGCGTGGCCCCGTGCGCGATCACGAAGCGCCCGCGCGCCTCGGGAGTCGAAAAGCGCGTGACGCGCCGACGCTCCTGGGCATCAAGCGTGGCAAACAACTCAGCCACCGCGGAAGAAGGGACCTCGCCGACCAGCCACGCCGAGGCCACATCGCCAACGCCACCGACCGCCGCTCCCACACCGGCCCCGGCCTTGCTCGCAGGTCCAGCCTCGCCCCGAGCACCGCCCCCGACCGCGACCCCAGCGCCAGCCCTTACCTCAGTCC
>NZ_JAACYW010000337.1 GCF_015356825.1 Catenulispora rubra
GACGCCGGCCGGGCCGGACCAGCCCGCTCCGGCGGCCTTCCACAGCGAGCCCCCGGCCTTCGCCCCGGAGCTGCCCCGGCCCCCGATCGGCGGCGTGGCCCTGCCGCCGCCCCGCATCTCCGAGCCGCAGCCCGAGGAGAGCGACCCGATAGCGGCCACGCTGTCGCTGTCCACCGGCAGCCCGGGGGCCCGGTCCTCGACTCCCGACGACGGCGCCAAGGCCCAGCAGGCCAAGCTCAATGAGAAGTACGTCTTCGAGACCTTCGTCATCGGCTCCAGCAACCGGTTCGCGCACGCCGCCGCGGTCGCCGTCGCCGAGGCCCCGGCCAAGGCCTACAACCCGCTGTTCATCTACGGCGACTCCGGCCTGGGCAAGACGCACCTGCTCCACGCGATCGGCCACTACGCGCGCAACCTCTACCCGGGGACCCGCGTGCGGTATGTGTCCACCGAGGAGTTCACCAACGACTTCATCAACGCGATCCGCGACGGCGCCGGCAACCACCTGCGCAAGCGCTACCGCGATGTCGACATCCTGATGGTCGACGACATCCAGTTCCTGGAGAACAAGGAGGGGACGCAGGAGGAGTTCTTCCACACCTTCAACACCCTCCACAACGCCTCGAAGCAGATCGTCATCTCCAGCGACCGGCCGCCCAAGCAGCTGAACACCCTGGAGGACCGGCTCCGCTCGCGCTTCGAGTGGGGCCTGATCACCGACATCCAGCCGCCCGAGCTCGAGACCCGGATCGCGATCCTGCGCAAGAAGGCCCAGCAGGAGGGCTTGAACGCGCCGCCCGAGGTCCTGGAGTTCATCGCCTCCAAGATCTCCACCAACATCCGCGAGTTGGAGGGCGCGCTGATCCGGGTCACCGCGTACGCCTCGCTGAACCGGGCCCCTGTCGACTTGTCGCTGGCCGAGGACGTCCTGAAGAACCTGATGCCGGACGCGGCCGGTCCGGAGATCACGGTCTCGACGATCATGGTCCAGACCGCGATGTACTTCGGGATCACGATGGAGGACCTCTGTGGGACTTCTCGCAGCCGCATCCTCGTGACCGCGCGGCAGATCGCCATGTATCTGTGCCGCGAGCTCACCGACCTTTCCCTGCCCAAGATCGGACAGGCTTTCGGCGGCCGCGACCACACCACGGTGATGCACGCCGACCGCAAGATCCGCTCACTGCTCCCGGAGCGCCGGGCCATCTTCAATCAGGTGACCGAGCTCACGAACCGCATCAAGCAGTCCGGCTGACCTGCTCCTTCCCGCAAAGGCCCGGCACGCTCTCGCGCGTGCCGGGCCTTTTTGTCGTGGGCGGAAGACCTGCGACACGACACGCCGAACGTCGAGAAAACCCCCACCTCCCACGTTTCATAGCTCCTTGTCGATTAATGTCCTACATGTCCGCTTCGAAGCTCTATGTCGCTAAGGCGACGAGCGGAAAAGGTTCGGACGCATGACGTTCCGCAGGTTCGACATGTCACCCACATGGCAGATCGCACGATCATCGCCGTCCTGGGGACAACCCGGGGAAAAACTGGGGATAACCTGTGGACAACGCTGTGCGTAACTGAGTGGACGTGTGGATACCGGCGAGTTATCCCCAGAGTTGAATTGTTTTCCACAGCTGTACCCACAAGCAATGTGGACTAACATAATAGGTATGAGCTGCGGAAACAACGGTTATCCACAGTATCCACAGCCCCTACTACTACTACGAGAACAGGTAGCTACGTCGGCCGATTTGAATCGTCTCGGCCCACATCTGTGGAAAACCCTGCGGCTCGCTCATTGGACGTCCCACCGCAACGAAGCCGGATTCACTCTTTCAGGGCCCTCTGACACACCTTCCCCCGTTGTCGCCGTTTCCACTCCTCCCCAAGCTCGTTTCAGGCACACTGGAAGCTCCCAACACACACCGGCCAACACACACCGGCCAACACGCAGCGCCGATTCACAGCCTGTGGGTCGCAGACGGCATGATGGGACGCTGGTTCCGATGAGCAGCGAGTAAGCAAGCAGGAGGCGGTGTCCGGTGAAGTTCCGGGTCGAACGCGACGTCCTTTCCGAGGCCGTGGCATGGACTGCGCGGTCCCTGCCCAGCCGCCCGGCCGCCCCGGTGCTGGCCGGCCTGGTCTTCGAGGCCGTCGAAGGTGAAGGTGGGGACAGCGGCTCGGTGACGCTGTCCGGCTTCGACTACGAGGTCTCCTCCCGTGCCCAGATCAGCGCCGACGTCACCGAGCCGGGCCGGATCCTGATCCACGGCAAGCTCCTGGCGGACATCGCCAAGTCGCTGCCGAACCGCCCCGTGGAGTTCTCCACCGAGGGGTCGAAAGTCCTCGTCAACTGTGGATCCAGCCGCTTCACGCTGCAGACGCTCCCGGTCGAGGACTACCCGGCGCTGCCGACCATGCCGTCGGCCACCGGCGCCGTCACCGCCTCGGGCCTGGCCGGTGCGGTCTCCCAGGTGGCCATCGCCGCCGGGCGCGACGACACCATCCCGATGCTCACCGGCATCCGCGTGGAGATCGAGGGCGAGCGGGTCACCCTGGTCGCCACCGACCGGTTCCGGCTGGCGGTCCGCGAGCTCCAGTGGAAGCCGGAGCAGCAGGACATGTCGGCGACCGCGCTGATCCCCTCCAAGGTCCTGTCCGACACCGCCAAGGCGCTCACCGGCGGGGACTGGGTCACCCTGGCGCTGGCCGGCAGCGACGCCGGCGAAGGGCTGATCGGCTTCGAATCGGGCGAGGGCGCCTCCAGCGGGAGCAAGGGCTCGCGGCGGATGACCTCGCGGCTGCTGTCCGGCGAGTTCGTGAAGTACCGCTCGCTGTTCCCGAACGAGTACAACATCACCGCGACCGTCGAGACCGCGCCGTTCCTGGAGGCCGCCAAGCGCGTGTCCCTGGTCGCCGACCGCACCTCGCCGATCAAGCTGGCCTTCACCCAGGGCGAGGTGACCCTGGAGGCCGGGGCGGGCGACGAGGCGCAGGCCTCCGAGGCCATGGACGCGGTCCTGGACGGCGAGGACATCAGCGTCTCGTTCAACCCGAGCTTCCTGCTGGACGGCCTGCAGGTGATCGACACGCAGTACGCGCAGCTGTCGTTCACCGTGGCCTCCAAGCCCGCGGTGCTCATGGGCCGCCCGGCCCTGGACGCCCCGCCGCAGGAGGAGTTCCGTTACCTGATGATGCCGTTGCGTGTCCCCGGTCAGTCCGCGGGCTGACCCGGAAAGCACTGTTCACACGGGCCCCGTAAGGTCGGATCTGACACGATCAGGTGACGGAAGAAACAGAGGGAAGACCATGGAGATCGGTCTTGTCGGCCTGGGCAAGATGGGCGGCAACATGCGCGAGCGCATCCGCCAGGCCGGGCACACCGTCGTCGGCTACGACCGCGATCCCAAGCTGGCCGACGTCGGCTCGCTGAAGGAGCTCGTCGCGGCGCTGCCGACGCCGCGGGCGGTGTGGATCATGGTGCCGGCCGGCGAGGCCACCGACGCCACGGTGCGCGAGCTGTCGGACCTGCTGGACGCCGGCGACCTGGTGATCGACGGCGGCAACTCGCGCTGGACCGAGGACGTCAAGCACGCCGAGCTGCTCAAGGCCAAGGACATCTCCTTCGTCGACGCCGGCGTCTCCGGCGGGGTCTGGGGCCTGCAGAACGGCTACGCCCTGATGGTCGGCGGCGCGGAGGCCGACATCGCGCGCGCGCAGCCGGTCTTCGACGCGCTCAAGCCCGAGGGCGACAGCGGCTTCGTGCACGCCGGCGAGGTCGGCGCGGGCCACTTCTCGAAGATGGTCCACAACGGCATCGAGTACGGCATCATGCAGTCCTACGCCGAGGGCTGGGAGCTGCTGGAGTCCGCCCCGAACGTGACCAACGTGCGCGAGGTCTTCCGCTCCTGGCAGGAGGGCACCGTCATCCGTTCGTGGCTGCTGGACCTGCTGGTGCGCGCCCTGGACGACGATGAGCACCTGTCCGGCATCCGCGGCTACGCCGACGACTCCGGCGAGGGCCGCTGGACCGTCGAGGCCGGTATCGACCTGGCCGTGCCGACCCCGGCGATCACCGCCTCGCTCTACGCGCGCTTCAGCTCCCGTCAGGAGGACTCGCCGCAGATGAAGGCGGTCGCGGCGCTGCGCAACCAGTTCGGCGGCCACGCCGTGAAGAAGGAGAGTTAGGACCTCCCATTGCGGGTCACGCATCTGTCGCTGGCGGACTTCCGTTCGTACGCCTCCCTCGACGTCGCGCTCGGGGGAGGCGTCACCGCCTTCGTCGGGCCCAACGGGCAGGGGAAGACCAACCTGGTCGAGGCGATCGGCTACGTCGCCACGCTCGACAGCCACCGCGTGGCCACCGACCAGCCGCTCGTGCGCTTCGGCGCACCGCGCGCCATAGTGCGCGCGAACGTGGAGCGCGACGGCCGTACACAGCTTGTGGAAATCGAGCTGAACCCGGGCGGCGCGAACCGGGCCCGGTTGAACCGCAACGCGGTTCCGCGTCCCCGCGAGATCCTCGGCGTGCTGCGTACCGTGCTGTTCGCGCCGGAGGATCTCGCGCTGGTGAAAGGCGATCCGGGGGAGCGCCGCCGCTTCCTCGACGAGTTGCTGGTGGCGCGCTGGCCGCGGTTCGCCGGGGTCCGTGCCGACTACGACAGGGTGCTGAAGCAGCGGAACACCTTGCTGCGGACGGCTGCGATGGCCCGACGTAACAAGACCTCCGGCCCCAACCTCACGACGCTCGACGCCTGGGACCATCATCTGGCGCTGGCCGGGGCCGAACTGGTCGCCGCGCGCCTGGCGCTGATCTCGTCGTTGTCCCCCCTTGTGGACAAGTGTTACGTCGAGATCGCTGAGGGCGGCGCGACCCGCATCGGCTACCGCTCGACGGTGGCCGCCGAACCCGATCCGACCGTCGCTGTCCTGACGGAACAGTTCATGACGGCCCTGGGCGAGGCCCGCGCTAACGAATTGGACCGCGGCATCACCCTGGTCGGCCCGCACCGCGACGAAATGGTGCTGGAGCTGACCTCCTCCTCGGGCGATGCTGGGTCTTCTGGAAATCTGATGCCAGCCCGCGGCTACGCCAGCCACGGCGAGTCCTGGTCGTACGCGCTGGCATTACGTTTGGCTGCCTACGACCTGTTGCGCTCCGACGGATCCGAGGGCGGCGAGCCGGTCCTGATCCTCGACGACGTCTTCGCCGAACTCGACGCCAAGCGCCGCCGCCGGCTCGCCGAGCGCGTCTCCGGCGCCGACCAGGTGCTCATCACCGCGGCCGTGGACGCCGACGTCCCCGAGCAGCTGATCGGCCAGAAGTTCACAGTGGCCGGAGGGCAGGTGAACGCGGCGTGAATCCACAGCCTGTGGACAGCGGATCCGGCGGTGACGGCGCCGACGGTGCCGAGGGGGCCGACGCCAAGGGCTCCGGCATCGACCTGGCCCGTGCCGCGTTCGCCGCCGCGCGGTCCCGCAGCAAGGACGGCGGCGCGGGATGGAACGGCAACCGGCGTCGTAACAACAACCCCGGCCAGCGTTCGGGATCCGGTCCCGACGAACGCGATCCGCAGCTGCTGTCCTCGGCGATCCCCAGGCTGATCGAGGACCGCGGCTGGAGCGTGCCGGCGGCGGTCGGCGGCGTCATGGGCCGCTGGGGCGAGATCGTGGGCAGCCACATCGCGGCGCACTGCACGCCGGTGGAGTTCAACGACGGCATCCTCACCGTCCGCACCGATTCCGCGGCCTGGGCCACCGAGCTGCGGATGCTGGCTCCCCAGCTGCTGGCCAAACTCAATGCAGAACTGGGGACCTCCCGCGCGGCCCACGGTGGCCGCGACACCGCCGGCGCCATCTCGACCCTGAAAGTGGTCGGGCCCGGCGGCCGCTGACCGATCGGCGCCGGTTACTTGTCTTTTGACCTTGTTGCCGCTCTCGGGGATCGTTAGGTTCGCGCGGGGTGTTCGGCGCAGTCCCGGCAGTCCCATCGCCACCACGCGTCTCAACAGCGACGATCCCCTGGTCGTCCGGCCCGAATCGGCCACGCCACGGCGGACCATAAAGGTCCATACCTGTGACAATCACCCTCTCGCATCCTCAGACCGTGTCGGACGCTGTCGTGAGCCGTTCGCAGGGCGGCTCGTATGGGGGGACTTCAAAGACGGGCAAAAAATGTCTCTCAAGGCCTCACAGGGCCGTATGAGGGCCACTTTGGTCAGCCGGGCAGGGTAGAATAAAGCTCGTAAGTCTTCCCCTTCGCGGCTCGCGTCGGGCCGCGACTGTCCGGTGGGTTCCTCCGACGGCGCGCTCCGCACGCCCAGGCCGTGTTTTGAGAAAGGGCCAGCGCGCCGTGGCGGACGTAGAACCGACCGGGGACATCACCCCAAGCCCCGATGGCACCTATAACGCTGACTCCATCAGTGTCCTGGAGGGGTTGGAAGCCGTCCGGAAGCGGCCGGGCATGTACATCGGCTCCACCGGGGAGCGCGGCCTGCACCACCTGGTCTACGAGATCGTCGACAACTCGGTGGACGAGGCCATGGCCGGGTACGCCGACAACATCGAGATCAGGCTGCTGGCCGACGGCGGGGTGAAGGTCGTGGACAACGGCCGCGGCATCCCGGTCGGCATCAACACCAAGACCGGCAAGTCCGCGCTGGAAGTCGTGATGACGATCCTGCACGCCGGCGGCAAGTTCGGCGACGGCGGCTACAAGGTCTCCGGCGGTCTGCACGGCGTCGGCGTCTCGGTGGTGAACGCGCTGTCCACCCGGGTCGAGGTCGAGGTGCACACCGACGGTTTCGTCTGGAACCAGGTGTACAAGCACGGCGTGCCCGAGTCCGAGGTGTGCAAGGGGGGCCCGGCCGAGGACACCGGCACCTCGACGATCTTCTGGGCCGATCCCGACATCTTCGAGACCACGGTCTACACCTTCGAGACCCTTTCGCGCCGGTTCCAGGAGATGGCCTTCCTCAACAAGGGCCTGACGATCTCGCTGACCGACGAGCGTCCGGAGTTCCTGGACGAGAACGGCGAGCAGCGCTCGGTGAAGTACCACGCCGAGGGCGGCATCGCCGACTTCGTGCGGCACATCAACGCCCGCAAGGGCGAGCCGGTCCACCCGAACGTCATCGACTTCGAGGGCGAGGACAAGGACCGCACCCTGGCCGCCGAGATCGCCCTGCAGTGGAACAGCCAGTACTCCGAGTCGATCTACACCTTCGCCAACAACATCAACACCCACGGCGGCGGTACGCACGAGGAGGGTTTCCGTGCGGCGCTGACGACGCTGATCAACAAGTACGCGCGCGACCAGAAGCTGCTCAAGGAGAAGGACGAGAACCTCGCCGGCGAGGACATCCGCGAGGGTCTGACGACCATCGTCTCGGTGAAGCTGTCCGAGCCGCAGTTCGAGGGCCAGACCAAGGACAAGCTGGGCAACCCCGAGGCCAAGACGTTCGTGCAGCGTCTGGTCTACGAGAAGCTCGGTGAGTGGCTCGAGGAGAACCCGAACGAGGCCCGCGAGGTCATCCGCAAGACCATCCAGGCCTCCACCGCGCGCATGGCCGCGCGCAAGGCCCGCGAGCTGACCCGTCGCAAGGGCCTGCTGGAGTCCTCCTCGCTGCCCGGCAAGCTGTCCGACTGCCAGTCCAACGACCCGACGAAGACCGAGATCTTCATCGTCGAGGGTGACTCCGCCGGCGGCTCGGCGCGGTCCGGCCGCGACCCGATGACCCAGGCCATCCTGCCGATCCGCGGCAAGATCCTGAACGTCGAGAAGGCGCGCATCGACAAGGTGCTGCAGAACACCGAGGTGCAGGCGCTGATCTCGGCGCTGGGCACCGGGGTGCACGACGACTTCGACATCAGCCGGCTGCGCTACCACAAGATCATCCTGATGGCCGACGCCGACGTCGACGGCGCGCACATCAACACCCTGCTGCTCACGCTGCTGTTCCGGTTCATGAAGCCGCTGGTCGAGGCCGGGCACGTGTACCTGGCCGCGCCGCCGCTGTACAAGGTGAAGTGGACGCAGAACGACTTCCACTACGCCTACTCTGACCGCGAGCGCGACCAGTTGATCGAGGCGGGCGTCGGCGCCGGCAAGCGCCTGAAGGACGAGAGCGTGCAGCGCTTCAAGGGTCTCGGTGAGATGAACGCCGAAGAGCTGCGGATCACCACCATGGATCGGGAGCACCGGATCCTGCGGCAGGTCACCCTTGACGACGCGGCCCAGGCCGACGACCTGTTCTCGGTGCTGATGGGCGAGGACGTCGAGGCCCGCCGCAACTTCATCCAGCGCAACGCGAAGGACGTCAGGTTCCTGGACATCTGAGTCCGCACCCGTCCACGAACCAGCCTGACGAGAGCACCACCTCTCCTTGACAGCGAAGGATTGAGATTTGAGCACGGAGACTGTGGACGAGACGCCGCAGTACGACCGGATCGACCCGGTCGACCTCCAGACGGAGATGCAGCGCTCGTACCTCGACTACGCGATGAGCGTGATCGTCGGCCGCGCGCTGCCCGACGTCCGGGACGGCCTGAAGCCGGTGCACCGCCGCGTGCTGTACGCGATGTACGACGGCGGCTACCGCCCCGATCGCGGCTACTACAAGTGCGCCCGCGTCGTCGGCGAGGTCATGGGTATCTATCACCCGCACGGCGACTCCCCGATCTACGACACCCTGGTCCGCCTCGCGCAGCCCTGGTCGCTGCGGATGGTGCTGGTCGACGGCAACGGCAACTTCGGCTCCCCGGGCAACGACCCGGCCGCGGCCATGCGGTACACCGAGTGCAAGATGGCGCCGCTGGCCATGGAGATGGTGCGGGACATCGACGAGGACACCGTCGACCTCCGCCCCAACTACGACGGCCGCTCCACCGAGCCGGTCGTGCTGCCCGCGCGGTTCCCCAACCTGTTGGTGAACGGCTCGACCGGCATCGCGGTCGGCATGGCGACCAACATCCCGAGCCACAACCTGCGCGAGGTCAACGACGGCGTCCAGTGGTTCCTGCAGAACCCCGAGGCGAACAACGAGGAGCTCCTGGAAGCGCTCATGGAGCGCATCAAGGGCCCGGACTTCCCGACCGGCGCGCTGATCGTGGGCCGGCGCGGCATCGAGGACGCCTACCGGACCGGCCGCGGCTCGATCACCATGCGCGCGGTGGTCAACACCGAGGAGATCAACGGGCGGATGTGCCTGGTGGTCACCGAGCTGCCCTACCAGGTGAACCCGGACAACCTGGCGCTGAAGATCGCCGAGCTGGTCAAGGACGGCAAGGTCGCCGGCATCGCCGACGTCCGCGACGAGTCCTCCTCCCGGACCGGCCAGCGCCTGGTGATCGTCCTGAAGCGGGACGCGGTCGCCAAGGTCGTGCTGAACAACCTGTACAAGCACACGCAGCTGCAGGACTCCTTCGGCGCGAACATGCTGGCGCTGGTCGACGAGGTGCCGCGCACGCTGTCGCTGGACGCCTTCATCCGGCACTGGGTCACGCACCAGATCGACGTGATCGTCCGCCGCACCCGCTTCCGCCTGCGCAAGGCCCAGGAGCGCGCGCACATCCTGGTCGGCCTGCTCAAGGCGCTGGACGCGATCGACGAGGTGGTGGCGCTGATCCGCCGCTCCCCCACGGTCGACGAGGCCCGCACCGGCCTGATCGCGCTGCTCACCATCGACGAGATCCAGGCCAACGCGATCCTGGAGATGCAGCTGCGCCGGCTGGCCGCCCTGGAGCGGCAGAAGATCGAGGCCGAGCACAACGAGCTGATGGCCAAGATCGCGGACTACAACTCGATCCTGGAGTCTCCGGAGCGGCAGCGGCGGATCGTCTCGGAGGAGCTGCAGGCGATCACCGACAAGTTCGGCGACGACCGGCGTTCGCAGCTGGTGCCCTACGAGGGCGACATGTCCATCGAGGACCTGATCCCCGAGGAGGACGTGGTCGTCACGATCACCCGCGGCGGCTACACCCGGCGGACCAAGACGGACCTGTACCGCTCGCAGAAGCGCGGCGGCAAGGGCGTCAAGGGCGCGCAGCTGAAGCAGGACGACATCGTCGACCACTTCTTCGTCACCACGACGCACCACTGGCTGCTGTTCTTCACGAACAAGGGCCGGGTGTACCGGGCGAAGGCGCACGAGCTGCCGGACACCGCCCGCGACGCGCGCGGCCAGCACGTGGCGAACCTGCTGGCGTTCCTGCCGGACGAGAAGATCGCCCAGGTGCTGGACCTGCGGGACTACGAGCAGGCGCCGTACATGGTGCTGGCCACCAAGAACGGGCTGATCAAGAAGACGCCGCTGAAGGACTACGACTCGCCGCGCTCGGCCGGCGTCATCGCGATCAACCTGCGCGAGGACGACGAGCTGATCGCCGCCGAGCTGGTCTCCCCCGAGGACGATCTGCTGCTGGTGTCCAAGCAGGCGCAGGGGCTGCGGTTCACCGCCACGGACGAGGCGCTGCGGCCGATGGGGCGGGCGACCTCGGGCGTGATCGGGATGCGCTTCCGCGAGGACGACGAGCTGCTGTCGATGGACGTCGTCCGGCCGGACACGTTCCTGTTCACGGCGACCTCCGGCGGCTACGGCAAGCGGACCGCGGTGGAGATGTTCCCGCTGCGCGGCCGCGGTGGTCTGGGCGTCATCGCCGCCAAGACGGTCGACGAGCGCGGCGGCCTGGTCGGTGCCGCGGTGGTGGACGAGGGCGACGAGGTCATGGCCATCACGCTGTCCGGCGGGGTGATCCGGACGCGGGTGTCGGAGGTGCGGCCGACGTCGCGCGACACCATGGGCGTGCGGGTGATCAACCTCGGCAAGGGCGACACGGTGCTCGCGATCGCGCGCAACGGCGACCCGGCTGAGGTGGAGGACGAGCTGGGCGAGGCCGAGGGCGTTGACGGTGCTGAGGTCTCTGAAGTCGCTGAGCTCGAGGGTGCGGCTCCGGTGGCTGAGGCTTCGGAGGACGACCCGGTGAGCGAGGGCTCTGAGGACGCGGGTTCCGACGACGAGTAGTCGTCTGTTACGTGCGGCGAACGCGTGGCGGCGGTATCGGTGCGAGGCACCGGTGCCGCCGCTCGGTTTTCGGGCGCGATGCCCGCTGTCGGCCGGGCAGACGGGTGACGCCCGTTCGGCTGTCTGTGCCAGGCCTGCGACGTCCGGCTTGCTTCGTTACGTGTCCGGTTATGTGCACGGCGCAGTCTTGAGGTCCGTCGAACATATGGTCCGTGCTACGAAAAATTGCGGGGCCGGGGAGACCTACGGGGATTAGGACGGTAGCTTGGCCGGGTGAGTAGCGAGACGACGACCGATCCCGGCCTCGGAACCGACCCCGACGGCGTCGGTGGCGGGCCCCGCGCTTACGGGGCCGGCCCCGGCGCCGCTTCCGTTCCGGACGCCGCGCCGCCCGGGGCGCCCGGGGCGCACCGGCAGGGTCCGCCGCCGAACCAGCCGCCGCCCGGCTACGGGCCGCCGCAGGGTGGGCGCGGACCTGCGGGTCCCGGCCCCGGCCCCGGCCCCGGCTACGGCTCGGCCCCTGGTGGCGCCGGCGGTGTTTCTGGCGTTCCCGGTGGCCAGGGCGCTCATGGCGGGCATGCTGCTCCGATGGCGCAGGGCGGCCCTGCCGGGTCCGGCGGTCCTGGCATTCCTGTCGCTCCGGGGATGAGCGGCCCGGGCACTGCCCACGGCGGTGGTTCCGGCCAGGTCAGCCATGCCGGTCCCGGCGTCCCCGTCGGCCCCGGCCCCGGTCAGATGCCTGGCACCCATGGCATTCCCACCGGCCCCGGCATGCCCGGCGCTCCCGGCGGCCCGTCAACCGGAGCCGCAGCCGGCGCGGGCGCCGGTGCCGGTGCCGCGGTGGCAGGCGCAGCGGCCTCGATCACGGCGAGCCTGTCGGGTCTGGCCGGACGCTTTTCCAGCGGCGGAGGCCGTCGTACCGGGGGAAGACGCAAGGAAGCCCCTACCATGGGAACCGTGGCGTATCAGCAATCGGAGTCGGCCCAGGGCCAGGCG
>NZ_JAACYW010000338.1 GCF_015356825.1 Catenulispora rubra
GGCTTTGTGCGCCGCCGGGCCGGCCAGGCGGCTCAGGACGTCGGCGAGGGCGGCGGCGGCCGGGGGTGCGCCGGGGCCGGGCTGGACGGTGAGTTCCAGGGCGGGCAGCCGGTCGATGCTGACGGCCAGGCCCTTGCTGGCGAACTCCTGCCGGATGCGGGCCAGGATGTCGGGGCTCACGATCGCGATGCGGACGCGGCCCCGGGAGCTCGGCGAGCTGGGTGAGCCCTCTGAGTTAGGTGAGCCCGCTGAGCCCGGCGCCGTCGTCGTCCCAGTCGCAGTAACCGTCATGTTTCCAGAGTCCGCTGCGCCGCTTCAGGATTTCTCCAGACGGGCTACAGACGTTACAGACTGCGCTCGAAGCGCGGGCTCGTCCCGACCGAATCAGAGTCTTGATCCCCCGGTCACCACCGGCTCCGGCGCCTCCAGGATCAGCTCGCCGCGTTCGGCGTCGTAGGCGAACAGCTCGGCCCAGCGGCCCCAGGCGATGGCGGTGTCCAGCTGCCGCCGGGCCTCGTCCTCGGAGAAGCCGCGGCGCAGCAGGTCGAGGAAGAACCCCTCGCGCAGCGACCCGTCCTTGGCCGCCCGCAGGGCCTTGACGATCGCGCCGACCAGCGGGGCGTGGCGGACCACGAGTCCGGCGAACTGGGCCTTGGCCGGGTCGGTGGGAGAGACCACGAAGGTCCGGCCCTCGTCGGTGATCTCGATGTCGGAGCCGGCGACCGTGGCCATGGTCAGCAGCACGGCGGCGTCGACCAGCGGCAGCAGGTCGTCGACCTCGAAGTTCAGGTCCTCGGCGATCTCGGCCAGGCCGTCGCGGCCGCTGCGGGCGTCGAGGATCTCCAGCAGGCCGGACAGTCCGCCGACCGAGGCCTCGGGCAGCGGCAGGTCGATCGGGGTCAGGGCGGCGACGGCGGCCGGCGCCACCACCTCGGCCTTCTCCAGGGCGGACTCGCGGCCGGTGAGGATGTCGTAAACGGTGTCGACCAGTTCCTCGTAGCCGGGGTCGCGCTTGTCGCGGGGGCGGGGCAGGTCCACGCGCAGCTCGGCCAGGATGCGGCCCGGGTTCGAGGACAGGACCAGGATGCGGTCGGCGAGCTGGACCGCCTCGTCGATGTTGTGGGTGACGATCAGTACCGCTTTGGTGGGGAACTCGCGGCTCTCTCACATCTTCGTCAGCTCGCCGCGCAGGTTGGCGGCGGTGAGGACGTCCAGGGCGGAGAAGGGCTCGTCCATCAGGAGCGCGTCGGGCTCGACGGCCAGGGCGCGGGCGAAGCCGACGCGCTGGCGCATGCCGCCGGAGAGCTCCTTGGGGTACGCGGACTCGAAGCCGTCCAGGCCGATCAGGTCGATGGCGCGCAGGGCCTTGTCGCGGCGCTCAGCCTCGGGGACGTCGCGCGCCTGCATCGCCAGCTCCACATTCTGCTGCACGGTCAGCCACGGCAGCAGCGCGAAGGACTGGAACACCATCGCCACGCCGGGGTTGGCGCCGTTCAGCGGCTCGCCGCGGTACTCCACGCTGCCCGAGGAGGGGGCGATCAGGCCGGCGATGCAGCGCAGCAGCGTGGACTTGCCGGAGCCGGACTTGCCGAGCAGCGCGACGATCTCGCCCTCGCGCAGCGTCAGGGAGACGCCGTCGAGGACCGGCAGCGCGTGGCCGTCGGGGGTGGTGAAGGTCTTGGTGACGCGTTCGGCCTCGACGATGACGGTGTCGGCGGCGTGCGGGACCCTCTCGGTCACGGCCGGCTCCTTCGCGCTCACAGGGAATACCTCGCCTCGGCCAGGGCGTACAGGCGCCGCCACCACAGCCGGTTCAGTCCGACCACGTAAACGCTCATCACGACCACGCCGATCAGCACCTCGGGGAAGTCCCCGGACGCGGAGGCCTTGGCGATGTAGGCGCCCAGGCCCGCGGCTTCCAGGTGGTGTTTGCCGTAGTCGACGATCTCGGCGACGATCGAGGCGTTCCAGGCCCCGCCGGCGGCGGTGATGCCGCCGGTCACGTACGCCGGGAAGATCGCCGGCAGGATGAACCGCTTCCAGCGCAGCCATCCGCTGACTCCCATCAGCCGCATCGCCTCGCGCAGATCGGAGGGGACGGCGCTGGCGCCGGCGATGACGTTGAACAGGATGTACCACTGCGCGCCCAGCGCCATCAGCAGGATGCCGCCGAAGTTTCGGTCGTGTTCACCTTCGTCTACTCCACCGCCGCCGCGCGCCTGCCCCGCGCCTCGAAGGTGCTGATCCCGCTCCTGGACATCCTGCAGTCGGCTTCCCGGCGAACCTGCTGTTCCCGTTCGCGACCGCGTTCTTCATCGCCACCGGCGTCAGCCTGACAGCAGCACGGCGACGCCGACGAGCACCACGGCGTCGACCCAGCGGAACGCCGGACGCCTCCAGACCCCGCTGGACGGGAACTGCCCCCACGACGCCATCGACCACCTCCGCGCAGACCCGACCGACCGCCGTCAGCGGCCGGGACGGGTTCATGATTCCACGCTCGTTTGGCCACGCCGGAGCGATTCGGAACGTGGGCGCGGCGGAAGGATGAACAGAAGTTGATTCCGCACGGAATGCAAACAGCCTGCTCACGGGGTCTTCTAGTCGGCAGCTAGTCGGCGGCTTTCCGAGCCGCCTCGGCGACGGCACCGACAGCGCCGAGCGCGGCGTCCAGCTGTGCCTCGGTCACGAAGTAGTGCGGCGAGGCGCGCACCACCTCCGTCAGCCCGCGCCGGGCCATGTCGTAGTACGTCGACGAGCGCCGCGAAACGCTCACCGCGACGTCGCGTCGGGCCAGCGCGGCCTGGACCTCGGTGGCTTCGAGGCCGGCGATGCTGAAGGTGACCAGGCCGCTCTTGCGGACGCCGAGGTCGTGCACGGTCACGCCGGGGATCGCGGCCAGTCCTGCGCGTAGGTACGTGCTGCGCTGTGTGACCTCCTGTTCCACCGCCGCGGGGCCGAGGTCCAGCAGGTAGCGTGCGGCGGCGATCAGGCCGAGGCGAGCGGCGGTGTCGTTCTCCCAGAGTTCGTAGACGCGCGCGTCGTCGCGCAGCGTGTAGGTGTCGGGGCCGGTCCAGGTGCCGCCCTGCAGGTCGGCGAGTTTGGGGCGCAGGACGGCCTTCGCGCGGTCGCGGACCACGAGGAAGCCGGTGCCGCGGGGGCCGCGCAGCCACTTGCGGCCGGTGCCGGTGAGGATGTCGACGTCCAGGGCTTCGGCGTCGACCGCCAGTTGGCCGACGGCCTGGCAGGCGTCGAGCAGGACCAGGGCGCCGGCGGCGTGGGCGGCGTCGCTGACGCGGCGGACGTCGGCGACCGCGCCGCCGTTGGTCGGGACCTGGACCACCGACACCAGCTTGACGCGCTCGTCGAGCAGGTCGGCCAGCGCGTCGGCGGAGAACGTGCCGTCGGCGTCGCTGGGCACCAGCTCGACCGACACGCCGACGGCCTGGGCGCGCATCAGCAGCGGGATGGCGTTGCCGCCGTACTCGAGCTCGCCGACCAGGATCCGGTCGCCGGCGGCCAGCGGGACCGCGTCGAACGCCGCCAGCCAGGAGCGCGTCGCGCTGTCGGTGAAGGCAACCTGGTCGGGGCGGCAGCCCAGCAGCTCGGCGAAGACCGCGTAGCCGGCTTCGAGGTCGGCCTCCCGCTCGTCCAGCGCCTCGTAGCCGCCGATCTCGGCCTCGCGCCGCAGGTGGCCGATCACCTCCTGCAGGACCGGCGCCGGCGGCAGCGAGCTGCCGGCGCTGTTCAGGAAGACCTGCTTGGCCGCTCCCGGAGTGTCCGCCAGGACCCTGGTCATATCGATCATGGATCTGAGATTATCGGACCGCCGGGCGGAACGATTTGTATCGACTTGTATCGACGGTCGGAACGATCTTTGATGATCAGGCAGATCCTCCAGGTAGGCCTCGGGGATCCGGTGGCCAGACGAGTTGGCGGCTGAATCAGTGGGCCGCAGTACCTGACCACGATCGACGGTGCGACCGTGCACTTCGCACCTGCGCTCCCCCGAGCCGGACGCCACGCCGCGGGTGGCGAAGGCGTTCGCCGAGCTGATGCGTCGGCTGGGGTACGAGCGGTACGGCGTGCAGGGCGGGGACTGGGGCTCGGCGCCGGAGCCTTCGCGGACGCCGACGGGGTTGGCGTGCTTTCCGGCGGAGAACCTCATCGTTCTGCGACACCTGGCCGAGCGGAGCAACAACCTGGTGCGGTGGACGGAGTTCGAGCGGGGTGGGCACTTCGCGGCGATGGAGGTGCCGGAGTTGTTGGTCGGGGATGTTCGGGCGTTCTTCCGGCAGCTGCGGGAGGCGTGAGGCGTTCTGCGCGACAGGGTTCTGACTGACTCGGGTCGTGGCGTGTCGTGGCGTGTCGTGGCGTGGCGTGGCGTTTCACCCGTTCGGGTGCCGGGATCGTCGAACCTTAAGATCCCCTGAAAGAGCTTCCCGACCTGCTGTTTCTCTGGGCTTTAAGGTACCTGTCTACGAGTTCGATCATCAGACTTCACGCATCATCTGTCCGATGAGCGGCTATTGCCTGTTTCGTGACACGGGGATCCAGCAGCGGCGCAGCAGGCGTCGCGGCCCGTGGACGAAAGGGCTGACAGATGCGCTCGATCAAGACCACCGTGACCGCCGCCGCCGTGCTGACCGCGGGCCTCGTCCTGACCGCTCCGGCGGCCCACGCCGCGACCGCCGCCCCGCAGGACGGCAAGGGCACCTGCTGGAGCGCGATCTCGGCCGCGGAGAAGGCGAAGCACGACTTCAACGCCGCGGCCGCGGACCTGAAGGAGCAGGTCGCCGCCGGCGGGCACCCCGGCACCGCCGAGGAGGAGAACCTGCGCGACCTGATGGGCAAGGCCAAGGCGGCGATCGCGACGGCCGAGAAGGTGTGCAAGGGCGACCGGGACCACGGCTGGGACCGGGACCGCGACCACCGCCGCCACCCGCGCGGGGCGATGCGCACCGGTGTGGGCAGCACGAGCCAGGGCGTGAACGGCGGCGAGCTGGCCGGTGGTGTCGGCATATCGATAAATCGGCGGTATGTGGTCGAGCGCGCCTCGGGTGTTGGTTCGGGGCGCGCTGAGGCTGTGGTGGTTGCTGGACCTCTGCGGGAGATGCGCGATGGAGTACGGAGATGCGCGGCGGCGTGGTGATGGCGTCGGCGACAGCGGCACAGCGAAGGCTCGGCGTGGGATCTCGGCGCGTGGTGTCCTGACCGCGTCGGTGGTCTCGCTGGGGCTGTGCGTCGGCGTCGTGATGGTGGCCGACAGTCTGCGTACCCCGACTCCGCCTCCTCAGCCGACGGCTGCGCAGGGGTTCCCGAAGGCTGCTGGTCCGGCTTCGGCAGCGGTGGCAGCGCCGGCGTTCGACGTCGGCAAGTTCCAGCCGATGGACGCGCCGCCGATTCTTGAGCCGGCGACGCCGACGCGCGTGCGTATCCCGGCGATCAGCGTCAACGCGCCGTTGATGTCCCTTGCTTTGGACTCCACGGGGCGCCTGGCGGCGCCGCCGGAGCAGGACCGGAACCTCGCGGGGTGGTACGGGGAGGGGGCGTCGCCCGGCGAGATCGGGACGGCGGTGATCGCAGGGCACGTCGACAATGATCAGGGCCCTGCGGTGTTCTACGGGCTCGGCGCGCTGAAGCCCGGGGCGGAGGTGGACGTCGACCGGGCCGACGGGGTGACGGCGGTCTTCACGGTCGACGCGGTGCAGGCGTACGACGCCCGGGCGTTCCCGAACGACAAGGTGTACGGCGACGCGGCGCGCGCCGAGCTGCGGGTCATCACGTGTGGGGCGGGGTTCGACAAGCGGCGCTACGAGTACTTGGGGAACGTGGTGGTGTTCGCGCATTTGACGGCGGCGCGGGGACTGGCGGGCGGGAGCTAGCGGCGCGGTTGGCCGACGGCTTTCTCGCGCGGCCGGCTGGCGAGTCGTCGCCCGATCGGCTCGGCGATCAGACCCAGTACGTGTCGTGCTTCAACATGAACTCGGCGCGCTGGTCGTCGGCGATGCCTTCGAGCAGCCCCTCGAAGTAGCCCTCGCGCGGTGCGCCGGGGGCAAACAGCAGCAGCATTGACGCCTGCTGGCCGGACTCGTTCTTGAACGCGTGCAGGCCGCCGGTCGGGACGTAGAGGAAGTCGCCCTGGCGCGCGTCGATCCACTTCTCGCCGTCGAAGAGCTCCACCGTGCCGTGCAGGATGAAGAGCCCCGCCTCAGCGCATCGGCCGATTCCGCGGTGCACGCGGAGCGCGACGTGGCGCGGCGCCCGGCGTGAGCTCCAGCAGGCGGCAGACGCGGTAGCGGTGCGGGCGCCACTGCTCGTAGAAGGCCTCCACCTCGTCGTCGGCCAGGGGGCGGCCGAGTAGTGCCATGCCGGTCATGCGGCCCAGGTGGTAGTCGCCTAGGGGCAGTGCGTCGGCGTCGCCGAGGGCGCGGTGGCCGACTTGCGCTGCGGTCCAGATGCCGATGCCGGGTATCGCCGCCAGCAGACGGTAGGCCTCCTCGGGGTCGGCTGCTGCCTGGTCGAGGCGGGATGCCTGGCGCGCCGTGAGGATGACAGTGCGCGAACGCTGGTGGTCGATGCCTGCCTGGCGCCAGTCCCAACTGGGGATCTGCTCCCATGCCGCGGGGGTCGGGGGGACGCGCATGCCCGCCGGGGCCGGTCCCGCGGCGGGGGCGGGGGTGCCGTGGATCTTGATCAGGCGGGTCCAGCCGGCGGTGGCGTCCTTGCCGACGACGCGCTGTTCGATGATGGCCGGGACCGCTGCCTCGAACAGGCGTCCTGTGGCCGGTACGCGCAGGCCTGGCAGGCGGCGGCGTGCGGCGCGCAGGAGGGGGTGCTCCGGTTGGAAGCGCTCGGGGTGGTCGTGGGCGCCGAGTTCGTCGCGGATGCCGTCGGCGAGTTCGGCGGCGCCGGGGCCCCAGGCCTCGATGACCAGGTCGTCCAGGCGGTGCTGGCGGATGCGGTACGTGACGGCTCCCGTGCCGGTCAGCGCGGCGCGCCACACCGTGCCGTCCGGCTCGACGCGGTAGGTCGGGTCGCGAAGGCCGTGCCGCAGGCTCGACAGGGTGAGCCGGGCGTTCACAGGGAACGCCGGCTGCCAGTGCACGGTGCGGTCCGCTGGGTGCTCCACGGCCGGGTGGGACACGGCACAGGCTCCTCGGCTGGCGGTCGTCGCGGGACGCTTACTGTCCTACAGCCTCCCGTACGGCGCCACCGCCGCTCGGCGCCACCAGGGTGAACGTCGCGCGGCACGGTGCCGGGGGCGACGTCGCACGGCGCGGTGCCGGGGGCGAAGCCCGCCGGAGCGGCCGCACCGCTCAAGGCCGCTGAAGGGCACTCAAGGCCGCTCAAGGCCGCTCAAGGCCGATGCCGCCGCGTCGTCACGGAGAGACCTCCCGGCGCCAGCGGCCGGGCGGCAGTCCGACGTGGCGGCGGAACGTCGCGGCGAAGGCGTTCGGTGAGCTGTATCCCGTGCGGCGCGCGATCTGTTCCAGGGTGAGTTCGTCGGCCAGCAGGTACTCGCGGGCCAGGGTCAGGCGCCAGTCGGTGAGGTACTGCATCGGCGTCTGTCCGAGCACGCGCTCGAAGTTCCGGGCGAAGGACGCACGTGACATGGTGCTGAGCTGTGCCAGTTCCGGCACGGTCCTGGGCTGGCGCGCGTTCGGGAACTACGACGCCACCGCGGGCCCCGACATCGTCCCCGACCTTTTCGGCATCGGCGATGCCACCTACGTCTCGGGCACTGGTGTCGGATCCAGCATCTGGCTGCGCCGGCGGCCTGGACGAGGGCGGTCCCGCCGACCGGACGCACTTCGCCCCGGGCTACTACGCCGCCAACGTCGCCGACTTCGACGGCAACCGCCTGGAATTCGTCCACAAAGCCTGGAACGCAGAGCCCTGACCAGCTCGTGAGCCAGAGCACCCCCTCCCCATTGATCGAACATTCGTTCTATAGTGGGCCGCATGAGATGGTCCGGCCAGCTGATCAGCGGAAACACCGATCCGACGGAAGAAGACAACAGCCCTGGGCGCACGCAACCCGTGCAAGTCGGGCTGTTCGCGGCGTCCGACACCGTCGTCCGCACCTTCGACACGCCAGGCTTCCGGGGCGCGATGTTCTACGAGGTACGCGCGAAGTCCGTCCTGAACAAGGTGCCGGGCGAGTCGCCGATGTTCGGCTGGACCATCAACCCCTACCGCGGGTGCGGACACCGCTGCGTCTACTGCTTCGCCCGCAAGACGCACACCTACCTGGACTTCGACGCCGGCCTCGACTTCGACACGCGCATCGTCGTCAAGGTGAACGCACCCGAGGTACTGCGGCGGGAGCTGGCGCGGCCGTCCTGGCAGCAGGAGCACGTGGCGATGGGCACCAACGTCGACTGCTACCAGCGCGCCGAGGGCTGGTACCAGCTCATGCCGGGCATCATCGAGGCGCTGGCCCGGTCCGGGACGCCGTTCTCGATCCTGACCAAGGGCACGCTGATGTTGCGCGACCTCCCGCTGTTGCAGGCGGCGGCGCAGGACGTGTCGGTGGGGTTGGCGATGTCCGTCGGCTCGATCGACGAGAGCGTCTGGCGCACGGTCGAGGCCGGGACGCCGAGCCCCGCACGCCGCCTGGACGCCGTGCGCACGCTCGCCGACGCCGGCCTGGGGTGCTCGGTGCTGATGGCGCCGATCCTGCCGTTCCTCACCGACTCCCCCGAGCAGCTGCGCGCGACGGTCGCGGCGATCGCCGAAGCCGGGGCGCGCTCGGTGACCCCGATCGTGCTGCACTTACGCAGCGGGGCCCGCGAGTGGTACTACGAGTGGCTGCAAGCCACCTACCCGAGCCTGGTCCCCCGCTACCGCGCGTTGTACCGCAACGGTTCGTACGCCCCGTCGTGGTATCAGGACCGGATCACGTCCGCGGTGCGCGAGTTCGCGAAGGCGTACGGGCTGAACCGCCCGAAACCGGCCGGGGAAGAGCAACCTCCCACCTTCCGGAAGGCGGGGGGCAAGCCCCCAGCGCGGGCCGTCGAAAGCCAACCCGCGCTGTGGGACGACGACGAGCTCAGTCCGAGCTGACCATCGACGTCGGTGGGACTCAGTGCTTCAGAAGATCAGCGCCCCCGGCGCGAAGCGGGCTTGGCGGCCGCACGCTTCCCGGGCTTGGCCGGGGCCGCACGCTTCGGAGGCGGAGCCGCCGCCTTGTTCGCAGCCTTCTTCTCCTCGGCGGCCTTCTTGTCCTTGACCCGCACCGCCTCGCGCCGGACCTCGGCCTGGATCGACCGCTCGGTGCGCAGCCACTCGGGCATGTCGGCCCGCAGCGCCTCGATCTGCGCGCTGGTCAGCGGCTCGGTGAGACCGCCGCGCGCCAGCCCGGAGATCGAGATCCCGAGCTTCGCGGCGACCACGGGGCGCGGATGCGGTCCGTCACGCCGCAGGTCGCGGAGCCACTCCGGCGGGTCGGCCTGGAGCGCGTCGAGCTCGTCGCGGGAGACGACCCCCTCCTGGAACTCTTCGGGGGTGGCCTCAAGGTATACGCCCAGCTTCTTCGCCGCTGTCGCGGGCTTCATCGTCTGGGGGGACTTCTGCGACGTCATGGGTCCAACCCTAATCGAGCCGGACGCGGCCGGTGATCGCACCGGGGGATACCGATCACGGCGGGTACCCTGGCCGAGTGACAGGCACCGTTCCGACCCCGACCTTCCGGCTCGCCTACGTTCCCGGCGTGACGCCCGCGAAATGGGTGCGGACGTGGGGTGAGAGGCTGCCCCAGGTGCCGTTGGAGCTGGTGGCGGTGACGGCGGCCGAAGCCCGGACGACGCTGGTCGACGCCCAGGCCGACGCCGGGCTGGTGCGGCTGCCGGTGGACCGGGACCGGCTCAGCGCGATCCCGCTCTACGCCGAGACCACCGTGGTCGTCGTGCCCAAGGACCACGAGCTGACGGCGGCCGAGGAAGTGACCCCCGAGGACCTCGGCGACTACATCGTGCTGCATCCGATGGACGACTGCCTGGAGTGGGAGACGCTGCCGGGCCGGCCCGCGATCTCCCGGCCGGAGACCACCGCCGACGCGATCGAGCTGGTGGCGGCCGGGATCGGGGTGCTGCTGGTGCCGCAGTCGCTGGCCCGCCTGCACCACCGCAAGGACCTCACCTACCGGACGATGACCGGCGTGCCGGAATCGCAGGTCGCGCTGTCCTGGCCGGAGGGCGGGACGAGCGACCTGGTCGAGGAGTTCATCGGGATCGTGCGCGGGCGGACGGTGAACAGCTCGCGGGGACGCGGCGCGCAGGAGGCGGCTGCGGCGGCGAAGACCGGGAAGACAGGGAAGACTGCGAAGACGGCCAAGTCGGCGAACTCCGCGAAGTCGGCCGTGAGCAACAAGAGCGCGAAGGCTGCGAGGACCGCGAAAACCGCCAGGTCCGCCAACTCCGCCAAGCCCCGGCGCCACAAGTAGCAGCGCCGACAGCGCCAGGACTGCCGACTCAGTTCCACATCTGGAAGCCGTCGCTCCCGTTGCACGTCCACTGCCGAATCGGCGCACCGTCGGCATGGTCGGTCCGGTCGGCGTCCACGCAGGTGCCGTCGTGGCTGTTCTGCATCAACGCCTGGGCCGAACCGTCGGTGTTCATCTGGCCGCCGCCGACGAACGAGAACTGCTGGCCGCCGTCGGCCGAGTCACAGCTCGACTGGAAGATCGGCTGGCCGTTGCCGACCTTGGACCCGTCCCAGTCCAAGCAGGTGCCAGCGCCGACGTTGCGCAGAATCGGCAACGCACCGACGGCTGACGAGACGACGGTCCACTGCTGGTAGGCGTCACCGGCGTTGCAGACCCACTGCCGGATCGGGGCCCCGTCGGCATGGTTGCCGCGATCGGCGTCCAGGCAGGTGCGGCCGCCGGAGTTCGCGAGTTGGAAGCTGAAGCCGCCGGAGATCGCGGCCCGGGCGTCGCCGACGAAGGACCGCCAGGAGCCGTTGGCGTAGGCGCTCCATGGATTCCAGTCGGCGCCGTGGTTGGAGACCCTCCAGGCGGCGTTGGCGTTGCACTGGATCTGGAAGGCACAGGCTTTGGAGACCTCGGAGTGGTAGACGCTGTTCATCTGCCACAGACCGCGGTCCTCCGAGCCGCCGGAATTGATGTTCACGGCGCTGGGGTTGCAGCTGGATTCGGCCATGGCCACCGCGATCGCGACGACGATCTGCGGTTCCTGCCCGAGCGAGGTGGCGACGGTGCGGTTGAAGGAGTATCCGGCCTTGGCCGCGACCTTCGCGCACAGCAGCGTGGAGGCCGGGACCGTGGCGTAGGTCAGGCCGAGGGTGTGGGGTGAGCGGTGCGAGCCGCCGTCGGCGGGGAGGGAGAACGCCCGGGCCGGAGCCGCGGCGAGGGTGGAGGTCAGGGCCGTACACAGGGTCGTGGTCAGAGCCAACGCCAACGCCAGTGCCAGGGCCGGCGCCGGGACGCTCGGTCGGGGGACGCGCACGTTCCACCTGTCCTCTCGACGGCGCGGGCCGGTCTGGTAAGCCATTGACTATGTGTTCTGATATCAAGTCTAAGGTTCACGGCCTGCGAAACCGCTGAAGCCGACCGTGGCGCGACGGCCGGACGAACGCCTGGCGTACAGGTGGCGGATCGAGGTGCACAGTGCCGCCCGTCGTGGTCTGCTGGAGTCGAGGCGGTGATCGCGATGGTGTACGTCGTCTACTTGCAGGGCGGGCCCGAGCCACTCGGGGTGCGCACGGACAACCGCGTCGTGACCACGACCGAGGCAGTTCCGGAGATGAGGGTGCCGTGCGAGGGCGGCGTGGGGCTGTGGCGCTACGCGGACGAGCACATCACCATCGGCACCGGGCAGGCCGCGGTGTTCGAGTTCGTGGAGCTGGTCGAACAGGACCCGGCGCCGCGCTGAGAGCGGCGCCCGGCAAGCTCTGACCAGCCCCGAACCAGCCCCGACCC
>NZ_JAACYW010000339.1 GCF_015356825.1 Catenulispora rubra
CCGCGGGGCGGGTGCGGATCGGGATGCTCGGCGTGGCCGGGCGGCTCGATTCCGTTGACAGGCTCGTGGGGGAGCTTGCTGATGCCTGGGAGGGGCAGCGGCTTGCTCTACAGGTATTGCATCAGGGTTTGGAGAGAGTGCATACCGCTGAACGGGTGAGATTTCGGGGGGCCGTGGACGGTGGGGAGTTGCTGGGGGGTGAGGTGCGGATCCGGTGGCAGGAGTTGTTGGGTTCGGGGCGTGTCAGTGCCCTGTTCGAGGCGGAAGATGCCGGTAGGAGGCGCCGGAAGCGCAAGAGGGCTGAGGCGGACTGGAGCGCGCGCTTTCACAACCCGGCGGCGCATGACGCCACCACCGCCCCGCTGCGCGCCGCGCTCGTCGAGGCCGTGGCACGCGGGTACCGCGCCGCGTTGGAGCGGGCCGCGCGCAAGACCGTCGATCAGTGGGAGCTGACGCCGGGCGCCCCGGAGCCCGGTCCGGTCGACGACGCCACCCGGCGGGCCACCGATCCGGCGCGGGCCGCTGCGGAGTGGCTTGATCATCTGCCGACGCTCATCCTCGACCAGGGGCATTCGCGGCGGACCACGCGCACGATCGGGCCGGCGGGTGCGCATATCCGCAGTGCGGCGCTGGTGTTGGGGGTCGCGGCGCTGGCCGGGAACGAGACCGGGAACGGGGAAGGCGATCCCGCCGCGACCGCCGCGGTAGGGCTCCTGCGCACGATGTTCGGGCACGAAGACGCCGACCGACTCCTGACGACAGCGACGACCGCGCTGAAAGACGGCAACGCACGCCTGCTGGAACGCGCCTCCACGCCGCATCGAGCGCAACTGGCCGCCTACAACCTAGATCCGCTCCAGGCTCAGGCACTCGCCGAGGCCCGTGCGGCAGTGGCTCGGGCGCGGAACGAAGGAGACTGAGATGGATGCCGACGTCGAGGAGATGGATATCAGGGCGGGCAAGGCCGGAGGTGACTTCGGGAACGGCGGAGGCAGCCTTGGGAACGGCGAAGTCAGTATTGGGAACACTGAAGGCAATGTCAGGAACGTGGATGTTGGCGCCTGGCAGGAACCGGCGCCCGCTCCCCCGCATGTCCCGATGCCGGTGATCGGTGGCGGGTCGCGGGTGCTCACCGGGCGGCTGGGCAGGCTTGAAGCGCTTCTGAAGGAGACCGACCAGCGCCTGTCCGACTTCACCGCGCAGGAGGCGGACCGCATCCTGCGCCGCGTCCACGAGCGCATCGCCCTCTCCCCCGACCACGTCGTGACCGCCATCGCGGGGGCGACGGGCAGCGGCAAGTCGTCGCTCTTCAATGCACTGATTCGCTTCGAGCTCGCTCCGGTCGGCGCCATACGACCGACCACCACGACCGGTCTGGCCTGCATCTGGGACCCAGAGCACGCCGAGGCCGCAGCCGCGCTCCTCGACCGCATCGGCGTCGCGAGCAATAACAGGATCCTGCGAGGGTCGTTGCTGGACGGTGCGAGTCGCACAGCAGAACCCGAACTCACACCGCTGGTCCTGATAGATCTTCCTGACCACGACTCCGCCGTCCGAGCGCACCGCGACGAAACCGACAAGGCCACCGCCGCCGCCGACCTGCTCCTGTTCGTCACCGACCCGCAGAAGTACGCCGACGCCTCCTGGCACGAGCGCTACCTCCGCCACCTCGACCACCACCAGGAGACGCTGGTCGTCGTCCTCAACAAGAGCGACGAGCTGGCGCCGAACGACGCGCGTGCGTGCGCCGAAGACCTCAGAAGGATTCTCACTGAATCAGGGCTCACCGACGTGCCGGTGTTGTTGACGTCGACGCGGACCGGCGAGGGTCTCCAGCAGCTCAGAGAGCTGATAGTCACCCGCGTCCGCCGCAAGCAGGCCGCCCTCCTGCGCAGCGAGGCGGACGTCGACCGCGCCGCCACCCTCATCGCCGCCGAGCTCACGCCCCGGGACGGCCGCGTCCCGGAAAGCCTGTCGCCGCAAGCGAAATCCGCCACGCTCCTGGCCATCGGCGACAGCACCAGCATGCAGGCTTTGTCAGACCTCATCGACGCCACCTACCGCCGCCGCGCCTCGGCCGTCACCGGCTGGCCGGTCCGGCACGCCGTCATGACCCTGATATCCCGCGTCCGAGGCGGCGAGGCGGCCCGCTACACCCCCTGGGCCGGTGCGGTGGCCGGCGAGCCCGCACCGCCGCCGATCCAGCACGGGGACGTCGAGCACGCCGTCGCCGACGCCGTGGACCGCGTCGCCGAGGCCATGCCGCAGCCGTGGGCCAAGGAGATGCGCCGCATCGGGGATCGCTGCGTGAAGAGCCTGGCGGAGACGCTGGACGCCACGCTGTCCGGTACGGAGGTCGGGCCGCGGCTGGTCCCGCGCTGGTGGACCACCGTGCAGGTGCTGCACTGGATGTTGATGACCGCGGCGCTCGTGGGCGTCGGGGGCGCCATCGCCTACGCGGCGTCCGGCGGCGGCAAGGACTCAAGCCTGCCGGACACCGGTCCGGTGCCGTTCCCGTTGCTCGTGGCGGTCGTGGCCCTCGTCGCCGGGGCGTTGCTGGACCTGCTGTGCCGTCCGGCCGCCCGACGGGCCGCCGCGCGGCTGCGGGTGAAAGTGGCCGAACGCATGACGGAGCGGGTGCGGGGCGCGGCCGAACAACTGCTGTTCACCCCGCTCGTCGCGGAGCATGAACGGTATGTCAGAGCCTGGACCCTGACTCAGGGACTTGTCAGGAAGACTTGAGAAAAGAGCGTGCCCCTGCCCGGCGGGGGGCAGGGGCACCTCCATAGTAAGTACCCTTATTCAGGGAGAGAAGCCACACCCGGGGCCAGGAATCGGTGGCCGGTCACGATTTCCGACACCCCGGCACGGTCCAGGTACGGCGTGATGCCGCCGAGGTGGAACGGCCAGCCGGCGCCGAGCAGCATGCACAGGTCGATGTCCTGCGCCTCGCCGACCACGCCCTCGCTGAGCATCAGGTCGATCTCCTGCGCCATCGCCTTCAGCGCGCGGTCGCGGAGCTGCTCCTCGGTCGAGGGCGAGTCGCCGGGCTGGAACAGCTCCAGGATCTCCGGGTCGATGACCGGGACGCCGGTGTCCCACTGGTAAATCGCCTTCTTGCCGGCGGCGACCAGCTTCGCCAGGTTCGGCGAGACCTGGAAACGGTCCGGGAAGGCGGTGTGCAGGGTCTCGGCGACGTGCAGCGCGACGGCCGGGCCGACCAGCTCCAGGAGCACGAACGGCGACATCGGCAGGCCCAGGGGCTCCAGCGCGCGGTCCGCGACCTCGATCGGCGTGCCCTCGTCCACGGCCGCGGTGACCTCGCCCAGGAAGCGGGTCAGCAGCCGGTTCACGACGAACGCCGGGGCGTCCTTGACCAGCACGCAGGACTTCTTCAGGGTCTTGCCGACCGCGAAGGCGGTGGCCAGCGAGGCGTCGTCGGTCTGCTCGGCGCGCACGATCTCCAGCAGCGGCAGCACGGCCACCGGGTTGAAGAAGTGGAAGCCGACGACCCGCTCGGGGTGCCGGAGCTTGGAGGCCATCTCGGTGACCGACAGCGAGGAGGTGTTGGTGGCCAGCACGCAGTCCTCGCGGACCACGGCCTCGACCTCCGCGAACACCTGCTGCTTGACCGACATCTCCTCGAACACGGCCTCGATGACCAGGTCCGCGTCCGCGAACGCGTCCTTGGTCAGCGAGCCCGATACCAGAGCCTTGAGACGGTTCGCCTGGTCCTGGTTGAGGCGGCCCTTGAGCTGGAGCAGACCGATCTGCTCGTGCACGTAGCCGACGCCCTTGTCCACGCGCGCCTGGTCGATGTCGGTCATCACGACCGGCACCTGCAGCCGCTGCACGAACAGCAGCGCGAACTGCGAGGCCATCAGGCCCGCGCCGACCACGCCGACCTTGGTCACCGGCCGCGCCAGGTCCTTGCTCGGCGCGCCGAACGGCTTCTTCGCACGCTTCTGATTCAGGTTGAACGCGTACAGGCCGGCCCGCAGCTCGTTCGTCATGATCAGGTCGGCGAGCGCCTCGTCCTCCAGCGCGAAGCCCTCGTCGTTCGAGCCGGTGGCCATCTTCTCGATGATGTCCAGGGCGCGGTACGGGGCCGGGGCGGCGCCGTGCACCTTCGAATCAGCGACCTGACGTCCGCGGGCCACGGCGGCGGCGTAGTCCTCGGCCGTGAACTGCTTGCGCTCAATGGTGACCGAGCCGTTGATGACCTGCTCGGCCCACGCCAGCGACTCCTCCAGGAAGGCCACCGGCTCGAACATCACGTCGGCGATCCCGAGCTCGAAGGCCTTGGGGCCCTTGAGCATCCGGTTCTGCGACAGCGCGTTGTCGATGATGACGGTGACCGCGGCGTCCGGGCCGATCAGCTTCGGCAGCAGCGTGCAGCCGCCCCAGCCGGGGACCAGGCCGAGGAAGCACTCGGGGAAGGCCAGCGCCGGGACGCCGGAGGAGATGCTGCGGTAGGTGCAGGCCAGCGCGACCTCGACGCCGCCGCCCATGGCCGCGCCGTTGACGAACGCGAAGGAGGGCACCGGCAGCGCGGACAGGCGCTTGAAGGTGTCGTGGCCGGCCTTGGCGATGGCCAGGGCCTGGTCGCGGTTCTTCACGACCTCGACGCCCTTGAGGTCGGCGCCGACGGCGAAGATGAACGGCTTGCCGGTGACGCCGACGCCGACGATCTCGCCGTTCTTGGCCGCGGCCTCGACCGTGTCAATGGCCTGACCCAGCTGCACGAGGC
Source organism: Catenulispora rubra (assembly GCF_015356825.1). Taxonomy (GTDB): domain Bacteria; phylum Actinomycetota; class Actinomycetes; order Streptomycetales; family Catenulisporaceae; genus Catenulispora; species Catenulispora rubra. Next base: position 4,751 of record NZ_JAACYW010000339.1, read on the forward strand.
CGCCGGGGCCGAACGTGTTCGGCTTGGTGTGGTCGAAGCCGTTGTCCAGGGTGATGAGGGCGAACTTGCCGGAGTGGCCGGGCAGGTCGAAGAACTGGACCGGGGCCTTGGTGACGACCTCGTCCGGGAAGAGCTCCGTGGCCAGAGCTGTCAGGTCCTGAGTCACTTCGACTCTCCGTTCCGCTGTGCCTGCTGGGTCGCTTCGCTCCAATGGGGGTTCTCCCAGATGACCGTTCCACCCATGCCGATGCCGACACACATCGAGGTGAGGCCGTAACGGACCTCGGGGTGCTCCTCGAAGTGCTGCGCCAGCTGGGTCATCAGCCGGACGCCGGAGGAGGCCAGCGGGTGGCCGATGGCGATGGCGCCGCCGAACGGGTTCACGCGCTCGTCGTCGTCGGCGATGCCGAAGTGGTCCAGGAACGCGACGACCTGCACCGCGAAGGCCTCGTTCAGCTCGAACAGGCCGATGTCCTCGATGGTCAGGCCGGCCTTGGCCAGCGCCTTCTCGGTGGCCGGGACCGGGCCGATGCCCATGACTTCCGGCTCGACGCCGACGTAGGCGTAGGACACCAGGCGCATGCGGACCGGCAGGCCCAGCTCCTCGGCCACGTCCTCGGCGGCCAGGAGGCACGCGGTGGCGCCGTCGTTCAGGCCGGCGGCGTTGCCCGCGGTGACGCGGCCGCGGACCCGGAAGGGGGTCTTCAGCGCGGCGAGGTCCTCGACGGTGGTGCCGGGGCGCGGCGGCTCGTCGGCGGTGACCAGGGCGTAGCCGTTCTCGGCGTGCCGGGCGGACATCGGGACCAGGACGTCCTGGAACTTGCCGGCGGCCAGGGCCTTGGCGTACTTCTCCTGGGACGCGGCGGCGAAGGCGTCGCAGCGCTCCTTGGTCAGCTCCGGGTAGCGGTCGTGCAGGTTCTCCGCGGTGGAGCCCATGACCAGCGCGGAGGGGTCGACGAGCTTCTCGGCGACGATCCGCGGGTTCGGGTCGACGCCCTCGCCCATCGGGTGCCGGCCCATGTGCTCGACGCCGCCGGCGACGACCACGTCGTAGGCGCCGAAGGCGATGCCGCCGGCGGTGGTGGTGACGGCGGTCATCGCACCGGCGCACATCCGGTCGATCGAGTAGCCGGGGACGGTCTTCGGCAGGCCCGCGAGCAGCCCCGCGACCCGCCCCAGGGTCAGGCCCTGGTCGCCGATCTGGGTGGTGGCGGCGATCGCCACGTCGTCCACGCGGTCGGCCGGGAGCTGCGGGTTGCGCTTCAGCAGCTCACGGATGCAGCGGATGACCAGGTCATCCGCCCTGGTCTCGGCATACACGCCCTTGGGGCCCGCCTTGCCGAACGGGGTACGGACGCCGTCGACGAAGACTACTTGTCGGACGGCCCTCTGGGTCTGAGGCACGTTGGCTCTCCTCCACGCGGAACGGTTCTGCGACCATGCTACTCACGAGTAACAAGGTTCGGCGAGCGCGGGGTGAGGTGAGTGCGGTCACGGGGCTGGACGGCGCCTCATGACGGACGACGAGCGCGGCCCGCTTGGATCGGGCCGCGCTCGTCCGTCGCAGGTGAGGCGCCTTGCCGGACATCAAGTGCCAGACGCTTCAGACCGCGACCGGCTCGCCGGACAGCTTCGCGGCCAGCTCCCGCGCTTTCGCGTCGGCGTCGGCCAGGGCGGCCGCGCGCGACGCCTCGGCCAGCGGGATCAGGTCGGCCATCGCCGGGACCGTCGGGGCCAGCGTGAGCTCGATGGTGATGAACTCGGGCGTGATGCCCAGGTGCGCGGAGAGGGCTCCGGCGAGGTAGTTCTTCACGAACTCCATGCCCTCACGCGGCGTGCCGGGCTCGTAGGAGCCGCCGCGGGAGGCCACGATCACGACCGGCTTCCCGGCCAGGGACTGCGTGCCCTCGCCGAGGGTGCGGCCGGCCAGGATGACGTGGTCGATCCAGGCCTTCAGCGACGAGGCGAGGCCGAAGTTGTACATCGGGGCGCCGATGAGGATCGCGTCGGCGTTCTCGGCCTCCTCGATCAGCGCCAGCCGGGCGGCGTGCGCGGCGGCCTGGGCCTCGTTGTGGGTGGCCGGGTCGGAGAACGCGGCGGAGACGGTCGTCACGTTCATGTGCGGCAGCGGCTCGGCGGCCAGGTCGCGGCGGACGATGGTGCCGTCCGGGTGCGCGTCGCGCCAGGCGTCGGCGAACGCGGCGGTGACGGTGCGGGAGGCGGAGGCCTCGCCCGGGAACAGAGACGCGTCGATGTGCAGCAAAGAAGCCACGGAATACTCCCTCAGCTCGATGGTTACCTTTTGTGCGTGGCATCATGATGAGTGATTATTGGATCGTCTACAAAAGGCACATCGAGGTGTGGCCAGGCACACGGATGTAACCGTCCTGGTCCGGCTGCGAGGAAGGAACGGGATCAGTGGAGAGGGCGGAGACGAGGTTGGACCCGCCGGCCGCGTGCCAGGAGGTCGGGCCGGAGGGCCGGTTCGTGCGCAGCGTGCTCGACCGCATCGGCGACAAGTGGGGCCTGATGATCATCGGCAACCTGAACCGCGGCCCCCTGCGGTTCAGCGCGCTGCAGATGGCGATCGGCGGGATCTCCCAGCGCATGCTGACGCTGAACCTGCGGCAGCTGGAGCGCGACGGGCTGATCTCGCGGACCGTCTACGCCGAGGTGCCGCCGCGCGTGGAGTACGAGCTCACGGAGATGGGGCACAGCTTGCTGGTGCCGGTGCTGGAGTTGGTGAACTGGGCCGCGGACAATGCTGAGCGGATTGAGAAGCATCGGGACGCTTATGACGCCGGGGCTGCTGCGGCGCGCTGATCAGGTCGCGCGCCGCGATGGGTCTGGACGTTCTAGCCGCCGCCCGCTGCGGACGCGCCCGCATCCGCATCCGCATCCGCAGCGAGAAAGGCATCCGCTGGGGCGGACGCCCTTCCACAACCGCAGCCTGACAACAGCCGGATCGACAATCGTTCTCGCCTCACGCCGCCAGCCGGGAGCACCGGTCAGATGAACCGGTGGCCGCCGTCGACGTGCAGGACCGTTCCGGTCAGCATCCAGACGCAGGCGCGTTACCTCGCCTCGGCCTCGGGCATCACATCTGCACGCAGTAGGTTGTGGTCCGAAAGGCTGCCGACGTCTTCGGTCTGTGCGCCGCTGGTACCACCGCCACGGACGATGATGTGGTCGATGGTCTGGGCCGGGATGCCCGCGCCGTAAGGCCGGGTGGGCGATGCATCCGGCGGGAGGACTGCGAGCGTGTATCCGGGGCCGAGGGCTGCTGACACTGTGGCGGAGTCGCAGTTGAAATCGCCGAGCAGGACGACCGGTTTTGTCGAGGCGGTCGTGAGCTCGGCCAAGCGAGCCAGCTGACCGGCCCGGCGTTGGCCGGAGCTCACGTGCGTGGCGACTACGAGCGTGTCGCCGGTCTGGACGGCCAGCAGCCCCTTGCCCGGATCGTCGTCGAAGGCTTCGGCGGCGACCTGGTGGGCCGGCCCGTTCACCACCAGGACCAGGTGCTCGCCGGGGTCCTCTAGCGAGGACGTTCCGTGGCGCGGTCTCGGGACGCGTGGGTAGCGCAGAGCGTGTGTCACACGGTCGGCGGGTAGGGCGTGAACCAGATCGTTGAGTTGGTCGCCGCTGACTTCCTGGAGGGCGATGACCTGCTCAGCGCGCTTCATCAGCCGTGCCGTGATCGCGGCGATCCGATCGGTTTCGTCCGGCCAGTGCCTCGGGCTGTCTTCGCCCCAGTTCTCGGCGTGGACGCGGTGCAGGATGTTCCAGGTCGCGACGGAAATCACGAGCCACCTTACTTCCACCAGGTCCAGCTCGGCACGCCGAAGACCCCGGCCGGAACACCGCCCGATCAGAGCAAGAAACTCACTCCTCCGGCCCAGAAGCCGCGCGCCCCGCCACCTCCCGCAGCACCTCGCCGATCGTGGGCGCCGTCAGCTGCACCTGCCACGGACGCGCGCCGGCGCCGGCCAAGAACGCCGCCACCTGCTCGTCGCTCGGGTCCGCCACCGGAGGGGCCCAGCACAGGCGGCGTAGGGAGTCCGGTGCCAGGAGGTTCTCCACGGGGAGTGTGTACTGCGCGGCCAGGGCGCCGACTGCCTCGCGGGCTGCTGTCAGGCGCTCCGCGGCTGCCGGGTCCTTGTCCGCCCAGGCGCGGACCGGGGGTGGGCCGTCGGAGGGGGCGGCGCCGGGCTTCGGGAGTTCGCCGTCCTTCAGTTGGCGGGCGCGGGTCAGGGCCTCGAAGTAGCGGGGCACGTCTCCTGAGCGCATCCGGCCGCTGAAGCCGGGGATGGTGCGCATCTGGGCCGCGGCGCCGGGGAGGGACAGGGCGGCGTCGATGATCGCCTGGTCCGGGAGGACGCGGGTCGGGGTCATGTCGCGGCGGCGGGCCAGTTCGTCGCGCGACTCCCAGAGGGCGCGGACCACCGCGAGTTGGCGGGGGCGGCGGACTTTGTGCAGGCCGGAGGTGCGGCGCCAGGGTTCGGCGCGGGGCTTCGGTGGCGGGGCGCTGGCGACGGCGTCGAACTCCTGGTGGGCCCAGTCCAGTTTGCCGGCCGCGCGCAGTTCGTCCTCGATGATGTCGCGGACTTCGACCAGGACTTCGACGTCGAGCGCCGCGTAGCGCAGCCAGGCCTCCGGGAGCGGCCGGGTGGACCAGTCGGAGGCCGAGTGGCCCTTCTCCAGTTCCAGCTTCAGCACTTCGGCGACCAGAGGGCCCAGGCCCACGCGCTCGTGGCCGCCGAGGCGGGCGCCGAGTTCGGTGTCGAACAAGCCGCCGGTGCCGTCCTCGCGGCGGGTCGGCGGGTGCATGCCGACCTCGGCCAGGCAGGCCAGGTCCTGGGAGGCGGCGTGCAGCACCCATTCGGCGCCGGCCAGCGCCGGGCCGTCGCCGGCCAGGGCCGACAGGTCCGGGCAGGCGATCGGGTCGATGAGGAACGTGCCGGCGCCCTGGCGGCGTATCTGGACCAGGTAGGCGCGCTGGCTGTACTTGTAGCCGCTGGCCCGCTCGGCGTCCACGGCGACCGGGCCGGTGCCGGCCGCCAGCGCCTCGACGGCGGCGGCCAGCGCCGGCGCCGTGTCGGTGACCGGCGGCAGGCCTTCACGCGGTTCCAGCAGCGGGACCAGGCCGAGCGGCGCTTCGGCGGCCTTCGGGGTCTGCTCTTGGCTCGCCGGTCCGCCCGGCGTACTGGAACTCGTCACGCCCTTACAGTAACGACCGCCGTCAGTGAATGGTCCCGCCGCGCAGTGCGACCGCGACCATGCCGGCCCGGTCGCCCGTGCCCAGCTTGCGGGCGATGCGCGCCAGGTGGCTCTTCACGGTCAGCGCCGAGAGCCCCATGGCCTGTCCGATGGCCTTGTTCGAGCGGCCGTCGGCGACCAGCCGCAGCACCTCGATCTCGCGCGCGGACAGGTCGCGGCAGCCGGCGTGCGCGGCCTGCGCGGCGCCGTTCGCCCCGGCCAGGGCGGCCGCTCCCGGCGGCAGGCCGCCGGTCGGGCGGACCCGGTTGGCGCTGGCGGCGTGCACGCCGGTCAGCCCCGGACGCCCGGCGGTGACCGGGCGCGCCCCGGTGATGACGAAGCCGCGGACGCCCGAGGCCAGGGCGGCACGGACCGCCCCGGCGTCGTCGGCCGCGGACACGGCCAGACCGCCGGCCCAGCCGGCCGCGCGCATCTCGGCCAACAGTTGCAGGCCGGACCCGTCCGGCAGGTGGATGTCCACGACGGCCAGATCGCGGGTGGCGGACATCCGGCTGCGTGCCTCGGCGGCGGTCTGCGCCTCGAGGACGTCGCGGACGCCCAGCGCCCACAGGTGCCGGGTCACCGACTGGCGCACGCGCGGGTCGGCCACGACGACCATCGCGGTCAGGCGCGCCGGCCGGTATGCGATCAGGTTGGCGGTGTTGTCGACGAGTACCGACACCGAACCTCCTCCTGGGGGTGCTGCGAGCTTGTGCTCAGGCGCCGCGTCCGCCGGTAGCGGATCGGTCCATTCAGGTCATCGGCAGATCAAGCAGGCACCTTTAGGGCTAATGCCCGCAAGTTCACAGAACGGGACGGTGTCGGGCATATGATTATCGGAAAATGCGCCCTGAGCTGCGCAGACGCGACCTGGGGCGAGCAGATTCGAACAGAGGTGACCCAGCGCGAGGGCCAGTAACCCAGAGTGATCAGGCCGGTCCGCAAGCGTCGGACGTGCAGTTCCGCGACCGATGGGGCGGAACGGGCCGAAGGGGTCCGGAGCTGGTCCGTCCGGTGGAACCGGCTGGGCCGATCAGGTGAGCGCCACGTAACACAATGAGGCTGGAGCGGCCGGCGATCAGGAAGTACCGGGAGAACAGGGAGTAGCGCGAGTAGCTGAAGGAGCCGGAGCAGCCCGAGTAGCCGGAGAAGTAGCCGAAGCAGCCGGAGTGGCCGAACTCAGCGCCGGGACCCGGCCGGCGGCAGGTTCGCCACGCCCTCGTACTCCGGCGGCAGGCCCGCGCACATCATCATCAGAGTGCACCAGGCCTGAAGATGCGCGGCGAAGTCGATGCCGTCGGGGCCGGGCACCGGGGTCCAGGAGGCCCGGATCTCCACCGCGGTGGTCGCCGGGCGGCCGGACAGGCCGCCGAAGCCGCGCGAGGACGACCGGGAGACCGTGCCGCTCTCGGCGACGTAGGGGGCGTCGTGCTCGGCCAGCGCGTCCGTCAGCCAGGACCAGGCGACCTCGGCCAGCAGCGGGTCCTCGGCGATCTCCGCCTCCAGGTCCGCCTCGACCAGCACCACGACCCGCCACGCGCCGCGCCACTCCTCGTGCCCGCCGGGGCGGTGCAGCAGCACCAGGCGGCCGGTGGCCAGGTCCTCCTCGCCGGCGACCACGCCGCCGCCGACGGCGTGCGTGAACGGGGCCAGGTTCACCGGGGCCGGCAGCTCGTCGAGCTCGATCGCGGCCGGTGGGGACGCCGCCGACAGGGCGGCGACGGCCTCCGCGAACTCCCGCGGGTCGCCCGCGCGGCTGGGTGCCATGGGTGAAGCGTACGCCGCCCCGGCTCGGGGCCGACGGGAGGCGCGCTGGCACAGGACGCACGGGACGCACGGGACGGACCCATCCCCTGCTCCCCCGCTCCCCTG
>NZ_JAACYW010000034.1 GCF_015356825.1 Catenulispora rubra
GCAAGTACAAGTACGAGTCCGCCCTGCCTCACGGCCAAACCGGCGACCGCTTCTCCACAAAAGCCCGCACACCCTCGGCCCGGTCCGCCGAGAAGGCCGTCGCCCGCCAAGCCCCGTCCTCCACGTCCAGCCCTGCGGCCAGCGGCAGGTCGGCGCCGGCCTTCAGCGCGTGCTTGGCGTTGCGGACGCCGATCGGGGAGTTCTTCGCGATCTGCTGTGCCAGCTCCAGTGCCGCGGCGCGGGCTGTGGAGGCTCCGGCGACGCGGCGGTCCACCATGCCGAAGCGGTCGGCCTCGTCGGCGTCGATGCGGCGGGCGGTGAAGATCAGGTCCGCTGCGCGGTTCGTGCCTACGCGGCGGACCAGTGTCTGTGTGCCGCCGCCGCCGGGGATGACGCCTACGGAGACCTCGGGGAGGCCGAAGACGGCGCCGTCGTCGGCCACGATGAGGTCGCAGGCCAGGGCCAGTTCGCAGCCGCCGCCCAGGGCGTAGCCGGAGACGGCGGCGATGACCGGCATCGGCAGGGAGCCGAACGCGCCCCAGGTCCGGCGGAAGGCCGGGCGGGTGGCGACCAGTTCGGCGTCGCTCATCTGGTTGCGTTCCTTGAGGTCCACGCCGACGCAGAACGCGTGGTTCTTGCCCTCGGCCTCCGGCGGTGCCGAGGACACCACCACCGCGCGGACCGCCGGGTCCTCGGCCAGCTCCGGTGCAACGTCGCGGATCGCCGCGGCCATCGCCGTCGAGATGGCGTTCATCGCCGACGCGCGGTTCAGCACGATCTCCGCGACCACGCCGTTGCCCGACGCGGGGTGCCGCTTCAGGAGTACGCCGTTGTAGTCCTTCACCTGTACCTCAGTCATGCCGCCCACAGTATGAGATCGCCATCAGAAGCCGAAGGGCAGCCAGGGCGCGACGTCGCTCACAAACGCCCGCGACGCCGCCGCCAGCGTCCCCGCCCGCAGCTCCTCGACCCGTCCGGCGCGGGCGAGTGCGCTCAGCGACAGGCCGCCGAGGTAGGCGCTGCCGAGTTCGCGCACGCCCAGCACCAGGTCGGCCGGGTCCGTCGTACGCTCGCAGACCGCGCCGTCGGCGTCGCCGCGGAGCCGCCAGCGGCCGGCGTTCCACGGACAGAACGAGTCGGCGACCTCGAGCACCACGTCCACCGGCCCCGAATAGCGACGCGCGGCGAGCGCGCGGTCCACGTCCACGAGCCGCAGGTACATGTCGTCCCGCAGCTGGGGCAGCGAGCGCCGGGTGTCGGTCAGCAGGTACATCAGCGGGTCGTCGACCGGCACCGAGGCGTGGACCTCGCTGGTCAGGTCCAGGTCGAGCAGGAAGCGCCACATCGCGACGTAGGAGGCGAGGTCGCGGCCGTAGACCTCCTGCACCCGCACCTTGCAGTCCGGGTGCGCCGGGTTGTCGAAGTCCTCCTTGACCCGGTAGCGCGCGAAGCCCACGGCCCGGCCGTCGGCGTCCTCGGCCAGCACGCAGCGCAGCGGCCCCGCCTCGTCCCGGGCGAACTCGTCGTCGGCCAGCGCCGAGTCCCGCCAGCCCTCGCCGACCCGCGGCAGCATCCCGGGTCGGCCCAGGCGGTTCGCCTCGAACACCTCCTGGCAGCGGTCGTACGCCTCGGTCGGGGGCAGCATCCGCAGCCGGAACTTGTCGCTGCCGGGCACCGCCGACAGGCCGTTGTCGCCGCGCGGGACCTTGAGGTCAACCTGCTGGGTGGCGAGCCCGTAGCCGAAGCGGCCGTAGATCGCCGGCTCAGAAGCCTGCAGAGTCGCCACCGGCTCCTCGCCCCGCTCGTGCCAGCCGTGCAGCTGGTGCCGCATCATCGCGGTCAGGATGCCGCGCCGCCGGTGCGTGGGCTTCACGGTGATCATCGTGACGCCGGCCGTGGGCACCGTGGTGCCGCCGGGGACCGTCATCGCGAACGGGAAGGACCCGCCGGTGCTGACCAGTTCGTCGCCGTCGAACGCGGCGACCGAACGCTCGCGCGGCAGCAGCCGCATCCACAGGTCGTGCGCCTCCTGCGGGGGGTTCTCGTGGAAGCCGAGATCGATCTGCGCGGTGAAAGCCTCGACCTCGCCGTCCGTGATCGGACGGACGGGGTGGGAGGCGGCTTCGAAGCTCATAATCCATGGCTAACACCGCGACGCCTCGACGGCGAACCAATATTCACCCGCAGGGCGCTGTACACCGGGCCACCGGCGGTGAACGCGGCCCCCTTCGGCCTGCCCCGCGTGGGAGGCTGAACCCATGCAGGATTCCGATCCGATCCGCCTGGCCGGCCCGTGGACGCACCGCGACATCAACGCGAACGGGGCCCGCTTCCACGTCGCCGAGATGGGCGAGGGACCGCTGGTGCTGTTCCTGCACGGCTTCCCGGAATTCTGGTGGTCCTGGCGCCACCAGCTCCCCGCGGTGGCCGACGCGGGCTTCCGCGCGGTGGCCATGGACCTGCGCGGCTACGGCAGCAGCGACAAGACCCCGCGCGGCTACGACCCGCTGACCCTGACCATGGACGTCACCGGCGTCATCCGCGCGCTCGGCCAGTCCAACGCGACGCTGGTCGGGCACGGCTGGGGCGCGTTCCTCGGCTGGACCGCGGCGGTCTTCCGGCCGGCCGCGGTCAACCGTCTGGCGGTCACCGGTTCGGCCCATCCGCGCCGGCTGCGCCAGGCCCTGCTGACCGACCCCAAGCAGATCTCGGCAGCGCGCTTCATGTGGGCCGCGCAACGGCCGTGGGCCCCGGAGAAGGCCCTGACCCGCGACGCCGCGATGCTGGTCGAGCAGCTGCTCACGGAGTGGGGCGCGACCGGCTGGCCGGAGCTGGACGTGGCGCAGCGCTACCGCGACGCGCTGCTCGTGCCCGGCGCCGCGCACTCCTCGCTGGAGTACTACCGCTGGCTCATCAGGTCCCTGGTCCGCCCCGACGGGATGCGGTACGCGCAGCGGATGCGCACCGAGGTGCGGGTGCCCGTGCTCCATCTGCAGGGCGAGCTCGACAGCGCCCTGCTACCGCACGTCGCACGCGGCTCCGGCCGGTACGTGACGGCGGCCTACCGCTGGCGGCTGATGGAGGGCATCGGCCACTTCCCGCACGAGGAGGCGCCGATGCGCTTCACCAGCGAGCTCATCGACTGGCTGAAAAGCTGACCGAAGTCAGTCAAGGCAGATCGAAGCCGGCCGAGTCCGACCAAGGCGGCTGAGACTGCCGGGGCGCCTCAGCCTCAAGGCGGCTAAGGCTAGGGCTAGGGCTTCGCAGAAGTCTTTATGTACAGCAGCACCGCACACCCGACCGCCATCACCGGCGCCAGGAACCACGTCTCCATCTTGTTACCGGTGCGCTGGATCAGCGGTATCCCGGTCCGAAGCGTGAACGGCCAGAACAGCCGACAGCCGTGGTCCGTCAGGCAGTCGCCGGCCAGGTGCGTCAGCGCCCCGAGCCCGATCGCGAACGGCAGCCAGCTCGGCGCGCTCGCTATCCAGCGGTCCATCAGGACCGTCCCGCCGCCGGCCAGCAGGATGCAGGGCCCGTAAGCTTCCAGCTTCTCCCCCGGCGGGCAGAGGTTCAGCGCGCGCACCGCCAGCACCAGCATGAAGAACACCAGCCCGAGGGTGAAGTACCGACCGAGGTACTTCTCGCCGGCCCAGGTGCCGTAGGTGACGGCCGCGACGAAGGCCAGCGAGTGCGTGGCGTGCCGGTGCCCGCCGCTGATCTTCGACACGCCCTTGCACAGGTTGTGGGTGATCGGCCCGACCGAGTGCGCGATGGTGCCGTTCGGGTGGTCGATGTCCGGCAGCAGCGCCGCGCCGGCCGTGATGAAGGTCCCGAACAGCAGGTCCTTGGCCTGGATGTGGGCGGTGGAGCCGTGCATGGCCGGGTAGGCCAGGACGCTCATCGGCAGCGCGGAGGCGGCCGCCGCCCAGGCCAGTCCGCCGCTGGTCGCGTGTGAGTGCCCGAGCATGCCCGATCCGCCCCCTGATGGTCCTGTGCCGTTTCTGGCATGAACGTATCAGGAAGGCGCGACGGAGCCGGGCCCGGCAGAAGCCTGAGATCGCCGGCGCGCCGCCTGGTCGGCGTCAATTGCTGCTAGCTCAGCGTCAATCCCCGCCAGGCCCTCAGATCGCGCAGGCCTGCGTGTTGACCGGGACGTCGGTGGCGGCGCCGGCGGCCGCGTCGGAAGAGACCTCCTGCGCGGTCAGCGCGTAGCCGGTGTTCTTGTCCTCCAAGGACTTGGCGAAGACCACGCCGAGCACCTTGCCGTCGGTGGACAGCAGCGGACCGCCGGAGTTGCCCTGCTGGACCTGCGCGTAGAGCGCGAACACCTGGCGCCGGACGTTGCCGTTGGAGTAGATGTCGGCGCCGGTGGCCGTGATCTGCTCGCGGATGCGCGCGGCGTCGACGGTGAACGGGCCGTCCTCGGGGTAGCCGACGACCAGCGAGGAGTCGTTGGCCTTGCCGTTCAGGTCGAAGTTCAGCGGCGACGCCTTCAGGCTGGGGACGTCCAGCACGGCGATGTCGCGCTTGGGGTCGAACAGCACCACGGTCGCCGCGTACTGCCGGCCGTTGGACTGCCGCACCACCAGCGAGCGCGTGCCGCCGACCACGTGCGCGTTGGTCATCACCTTGCCCGGCGCGTAGACGAAGCCGGAGCCCTCGATGTCCTTGCCGCACGACGGCGCCTGGCCCCGGATCTTCACGATCGAGGCCCGGTCCGTGCCGATCACCGGGCTGTTCAGCAGCGCCGGGTCCGGGGCCGGCACGTTCGCCGGGTCCTCGGCCTGGAAGGGCGCGAACACCTGCGGGAAGCCGTTGCGGTTGAGGATGTTGGAGAATCCGTTGAACCACTGGTTGGCGCCCTGCGGCAGCACCTGGGTCATGCCCTTGAGGATGCTGGAGGAGCGCACCTGGTCGCTGATGGTCGGCACCGAGGACGTGAACAGCGCCAGGCCCAGGAACCAGGCCACCATCAGCACCGCGATCACCGACACCACCGCGCCGCTCACCGCGTCCACCATCTGCGCCGGCTGCCAGGTGATGGCCTCGCGCAGCCGGGCGCCCAGCATCGAGCCGAGCACCTGCCCGACGACCGCCAGCGCCAGCACCGCGCACAGCGCGATCACCGAGGCCAGCAGGCTGCTGGAGGAACGGTCCAGGAACGCCGGGACGATCACGAATCCGAGCGCCAGCCCGCCGAGGAACCCGGCGAAGGAGACCACTCCCACGACGAAGCCCTGCCGGTACCCGGAGACTGCGAACGCCGCCACGACGAGCAGCAGCAGGATGTCGAGGATGTCCATCTACTTATCTTCTCCCCCCGGCGCCCCGCGGCTGCGGACCGCCAGCGCCAGCACCTCCTGCGGCAGCGGCTCGACCCGCTCGGTGTCCCACGGCTTTTCCCATCCGCCCGCCTTCAGCACCCCGTCCAGGAGCGCGGCGGTGAAACCCCAGATCAGCAACGAGCCCGCCTCGAAGGCCGGGCTCGAATTCCCCGAAGGGTTGCCGACCCGCAGCCGGTTGGCCGGATCGACCAGATCGCGCACCGGGATCCGGCAGACCGAGGCGACCTCACGCGGATCCCGTACCCGCACCGGACTCGGGACACGCCACCAGCCCAGCACCGGCGTCACCAGGAAGTCCGAGGGGAAGATGTACTGATCAGGAAGGATTCCGAAGACTTGGACGCCGTCGGGGTCCAGATCGGTTTCCTCGTTGGCCTCCCGCAGCGCGGTGGCCACCGGCCCCTCGCCGGGATCGACCTGCCCGCCGGGGAAGGCCGGCTGCCCGGGATGGTTCCGCAGCGTCTTGGAGCGCTCGACGAACAGCACGTCCGGCCCGTTCTCCGGATCCTCCCCGAACAGGATCAGGACGGCGGAGCGCCGCGGCTCCCCGTCCAGATCCGCGGGCCGCTTGAACCGGGGGCCCAGCCCCTTCCCGCTCTCGGCGGCCTGAGCGAGCGGAAGCAACCAGTCGGGCAACGAATCGGCTATCTGAGTTCCCATGTCGGGAGCAACGCTCACAGCGGCAGACCGCCTTCCCCCGGCTTGTACTTGAGCAACGCAGCCGCCTTCACCGGATCCTGCTCCCCGGTCCCCCGACTGGGGCAAAGCTTCGCGATCGGGCACGCGCCGCAGGCGGGCTTCTTCGCGTGGCAGACCCGCCGGCCGTGGTAGATGACCCGGTGCGAGAGCAAAGTCCAGTCCTTGCGCGGAAACAGCTCGCCGATGGCGTGCTCGACCTTCACCGGGTCCTCCAGGTCGGTCCACCCGAAGCGGCGCACCAGGCGCCCGAAGTGGGTGTCGACGGTGATGCCGGGGACGCCGAACGCGTTGCCGAGGACGACGTTCGCCGTCTTGCGGCCCACGCCCGGAAGCTTCACCAACTCGTTGAGCTTCCCCGGCACCGCGCCGCCGTAGTCGGACACCACGGCCCTGGACATGCCCAGGAGGGACTTGGCCTTGTTGTGGAAGAAGCCGGTGGCCTTGATCATGACCTCCAGCTCCTCCGGGTCCGCCGCGGCCATGTCGGCCGGGGTCGGATACCTCCGGAACAGGGCCGGGGTGACCTTGTTGACGCCCACGTCGGTCGACTGGGCCGACAAGATGACCGCGACCAGCAGCTCGAACGGGGTTTCGGCGTCCAACTCGGCCTTGGCGTAGGGGTAGACCTCCCCGAGCTCGCGGTAGATCCTGCGGGCACGCCGCACCAGCGCCGTGTGGGTCTCCGGCTTCCCTGTATTCACGTCGGAGACATCCGCCGCGGCTCGAGTCATGCACCCCACTGTAAGCCGGTGAACCTAAGAGACGGGTGTGAACTCGCTGTCATCACCCGCCGGCGCCGACCTGAACACGGTCGGCGCGGCGCGTCGCTGAGCTGCCCGCGCACTAGGTGATTGCACTGTAACTCTATGAATGACCACGCTGGGTAGCATTTTCGTGTGAGCCGAGGCGACCGGGTGCCGCAGGAGTCGGAGAAGGCCGAGTCCTCGCCGAGGACGGCTCAGGACCGGCTTCCCGATGCCGCTGTCGGCATCGCTGATGAGGCAGCCTTCGCAGGGCTCGACAGCAGATCCGCGGCGTCTGTGTTCGGCGTTGCTTCCGATGGCGTTCCGACCGATGGCAGCCGTTCCGGGATGTCGGCCGCTCTCGTGGCGCGGGCCGCGGCGTTGGCCGGCAATGCCGCGGTCGCCCGGCGGCTCGGTGACGGACGCGGTGATGGACGTAGTGACGGACGCGGTGACGGTCTCGCGTCGGTCGGCACGCCCGACTTCGGCAGCTTCACGGAGACCGTCGCCGGCAGCGGGTCCGGTTCCGCGTTGCCCGAAGCCTTCCGGGACCGCGCCGAGGACCGGTTCGGCGTCGGCCTGGCCGGGGTGCGGGTCCACTCGGATCCGGCCGCGCAGGTCGCCGCGTCCGCCATATCGGCGGACGCGTTCACCATCGGCAGCGACGTCTACTTCGCCCGGGATCAGTACCAGCCGGACACGCGGGCCGGGCAGCGGCTGCTGGCGCACGAGGTGACCCACGTCGTGCAGGGCGGCGCCGAGGCTCGGGGCGCCGGGTCCTGGCTGAGCTCGCCGAGCGACCCCGCGGAGGTCGAGGCCGAGGCGGTCGCCGACGAGTGGGACCAGCACCACGAAGGCGCTCAAAGCTCTGACACCGGACCGAGCCTCGCGGGCTCGGCGCCTGACGCGCCACCCGGTTCCGTCGCCCGCAGTGCCGACGCCGGCTCGGCGGTGGTCCACCGCGACCCCGCGCCGCCCGACGCCCCGGCGCCGAATCCGCCGCAGCACGGCAGCCAGACGATCGCCACCTGGATCGGCTGGATCGACACCAGCGTCAAGACCACCGTGCAGCTCGGCGCGGCCCCGCTCGCGGACTACGCCGGAATGCCCGGCATGATCCCGGCCTCCGTCCAGCCTGCCGGCTGGACCGGCGGCTCCTACCAGAGCGAGGACGCGGCCGTCGCCGCGATCAAGGCGGCGGGCACGGCCGGCGCGGTCTTCGACGAGACCGGACAGTTCGTCGCCTACCACGTGGACGGCGCCGGCATCATCCACGATTTCACCTTCGACAACGTGCGCTGGTTCAGGGACAAGCCGTGGACGGCCGTGCGGTTCGACAACGGCGCGAACCTGATCGTCACCCAGGACGGCGTCGTCCTGCGGCCGGAGAACTTCAAATCCGAGGACGACGCCAAGGCCGCCTCCGCGGACCAGGCGCTGATGCCCGGCGCCGGCACCGGCGATCCGTTCGCCGCCTACCGGCAGGCGCTCGGCGACCCGAACAAGTCGGCGGCTGTCCTGAGCCAGATGTTCGCACCCGCGATGCGGGACAACGCCCTGGCCCGGCTCGCCTCCGCGATACCGCTGGTGGAGCGGGACATCGAGCGCCGTAGCTCGTCCGGCCTGATCCCGCCGTCCGAGGTGGCGCTGATGCGCAGCACCGCCGAGTACCTGGCGGGTATCGACCAGGAGATGGACGACGTCCCCAAGTCGCTCCCGCCGGATCCGGAGGCCTACGACCGGTTCTGGGCCCTGCACGCGCGCCGGCAGGTGGTGGTCCGCCGGTATCCGGTGCTGGCCCGCGTCGACCCGCGCCAGTTCGTCAAACTCTCGCCGGACGAGCAGATGGCGCAGCTGGGCGCCAAGTCGCTGCAGATCCGCAAGGACATCGACACGGCCCGGGACAGTGTCCTCGACGGCTCGCTGAACCTGTGGAAGATCCAGTCGCTGGTCGACAGCACCATCGCCGGGCTCGGCATCACCGACCCGAACGCCCGCGCCTACGTCAGGAGGCTCGCGGACGCGAACCAGAGCTCGGTCGCCGAGGACCTGCTCACCGTCTTCACCGTGGTGTTCGGCCTGCTCTCGATGGTCGTCGACGGTCCGGTGGGCGCCGTGATCGCCGCCGGCGCGCTCGGACTGAGCACCGCCGACGCCATCAACCAGACCGAGCAGATCACCGCCGAGAACGCCGCGGCCAACACCGCCCTGGACCCGGCCGCCTCGCTGCTGCCGCCCGAGGAGGCGCGCGGCTGGGCCTGGCTGGTCGTGGCCTGGCTCGGCGTGGTCGCCGACGCCGCGCAGGTGGTCGCCGCGGTCCGGGCGGTCAAGGCCGCCGGCGGCACCATCGAGGAGGGCGTCAGGGTCCTCGCCCGCGCCGACGAAGCGCTGAGCCGGGAGCTGAGACTCGCGGCGGGCGCGCTGGACGCCACCGAGGTGGTCAGCGAGGCCAACAAGATCGGTCTCGCCCGCCGGGTCGGCACCTCGATCGAGATCGACGCCGAGCTGGGCAAGGACGTCCGCGTGGTCTATCACGTGGATTCCGAGGGCCGGGCCGTCGTGGACGGCATCCGGTGCGGACCGGAGGCGACGGCCGGGGTGATCCTGGCCCACGAGGGCGTGGTCGCCGAGCTGCGCCGGTACGACGGCGTCCTCGGCAAGATCCGAGAGCTGATCGACAAGGTACGGTCGCTGGCCGGCTTCCCGGCCGCGGGGGTGAATCCGTTCCCCGCGGGATCGCAGGCCTTCGAGTCCTTCTACGAGTTGGAGAAGCTGCCGGAGGTGATCGCCTCCCGGCAGGCCGCCCTGGGGGCCTCGCTGGGGACCGAGTCCGAGGACGCGCTCCGTCGAGAAGTCGAGTACCTGCAGAGCGAGATGGTCCGGCACGAGGCCGTCGTGGACCAGATGGTCGCGGAGCAGGGCGCCGGATTCATCGCCGCGAGCGGGGAGAGCACCACCAAGGCGATATCCGAGGGAATGCCGGCGTTGGCCGGCAACCCGCTCGTGAGCGACCCGGCCAAGTACTACTACCGGGCGAATCCGGGCGGTCAGCCCCCGTACATCCTGCAGCGGATGGCCAACGCCGACGTTCCGGCCCTGACGCTGGTGCAGGAGGGCGGCGGCTGGAAGATCGCGACCGGGGCACTGAGCCGTACCGAGGCGGCAGAGGCCATGGTCGCCGGATTCTCCCCGAAGGCGCAGGAGGCCTTCGAAGCGGTGAAGAGCGCCTACTCAGGGAGCGGCGTGTTCCGAGTCGTGCCGCTTCAAGGAGTGGCGTCCACCGGCCGCACCTTCCGGGAGATCCTGACCCAGCAGCAGTCCGAGCAGATGCTCAACATCCTGACCCGCGCGTTCACTGCCGCGAAGCAACCCGAGGCGGAAGGCAAGGCGTTCGCGGCGATGGAGGCGTTGCTGGAGCACGAGGTAACGGTGGTGCGCGGCACGGACCAGCTGCGCGCCTACAACTACCGGCTGGCCTTCGAGAAGGCCGCCGGCGCCGAAGCCGAGGGCGACCTGCACCACCTGATCCCGCTGTACATGGGCGGCGGCCACGACTCCTTGGTGGATCTGCCGCTGGAGTTGCACAACCAGTTGCACGACCTGATCGACACCGTGCGTCTGGAAGAAGGTGTGACGCTGGCGCCGTCATCGATCCAGAGAGCGGCGACGCTGAACTTCAGCGAGGGCGCGGCCGTTCTCAAGACCGACAGGACGGTGCAACTCGTCCGGCTGAACGCCGACGGCACCTTCACCTTGGTGCCTTAGGGTTGGCGACCGTGTCCGACTTCCCGCTCCCGATCGCCTGGCGGCATCGAACCGCCGCGGACTTCACGCCACTGGTGCCGCCGCTGTTCGAAGCCGGCACGCTGACCGTCCGCGCCGGCGCCGCCCTGATCCGGTTGGACGCCGCTGACGGGAACCCGATGTGGACGGCGGAGCTGCCCGGGAACGACACCGGCGGGAAGTTGCTCATCGGCGGCGGGCTGCTGTTCACCAACGCGGTCCGGCGGCCGGAGCGTCTCGACACCGTGATCGGCGTGTCGGAGTCCGGCCAGGTGGAGGCGCGCGTCGATCTGCCCGCCATCATCGCGCCCGAGAGCGCGTATCGGCACGACGGAGAGCTCTGGCTCGCGGCCACGGAGCCGGAGCACGGCGCGGTCGTCTACGTTCTCGACGCGCACACCGGCGACATGCGGCGCCGGATCCCGCTGCCGTGGGGCGCAGACGGTTTCGCCGCGTGGTCCGGCGGACTGCTGGTACGCAATCAGGTCGCCTCCCAGGGACGTCCGGGCCTCTACGTCTTGGACGGGCGTCCGCTGATCGCGGAACAGGTCTGGAAGTCGACTGCCGTCGGCGGCCGGATCATGGCCTCCGCCGGTAACGGCGGCCCCGGCAGCCTCGGCCAGGTACTGGTCTTGGCCGCCGACGACCTGCGCGAACTGTGGACGGCGCCGTCGGTGGTCGAAGCGGCGGCCCTCGACGCGGACCACGTCTACGCCGCGGACGGCGACGCCCTGGTCGCGTTCCGCGCCGCAGACGGCGCCGAGGTGTGGCGGACCGCGCCGACCGGCCGGCGGCCGAGCACCGTCGGCGCACACGGTCCGGTCGTCTCCTACGGATTCCTCGGCGGCAGGCTGCTGTTCCGCGCCGCCGACGGCGCGCCGATCGGCCGCCTGCCGAGCCTGCTCACTGCACCGGTATACGGTGACGGCCGCCTGTACGTGGCCGGGGTCGGCGAGGTGCTGGCCCTCGACATCGCTGACTGATCTCTTCAAGCGCTAGTGGGCAGATATGCGCTCCACCCTGCGGCGTTCACCGGCCGGGTTTCAGGACCGCGCGCTCGGCGGCGGCGACCATCAGGTCGGCGACCCGGTCCGCCGGCAGCCCCCGTCCGGAGTGGAGCTGGTCGAAGAACTCGAAGCTGGTCGTGGCCCACAGGAGATGAGCGGCCTCCTCGGGGGTGACGTCGGCGCGTAGCGCGCCCTCGGCGTCCAGGCGATCAGCGTGCCAGCGCATTCCTGCGGCCCGGGCCTCGGCGATCCGTCGCACGGCGCCGCCGACGGATTCGGGATCGAGGTGCGCCATCGAGTACAGCACCCGCAGCACCTGCCGGTGCTCGGCGAAGATCGGTACCGAGGCGCGGATCGAGTCGGCCAGGTGCCGGCGAGCGTCGGGAGCGGCCGCGGGGTCGGGCATCCGGTCGAATCCGCCGCGTCCGCGCAGATCGTCGCCGAGCGCGTCAAACAGTCCGGCGCGGGAGCCGAACACCAGGTAGACCGTCGAGCGCGACACCTCGGCCAGGGCGGCGACCCGTTCGACGCTCAGCGGTTCGGCAGGTCCAGATCGGCAGTGCCGCACACCCCTACCCGCTGCCCCGACAGGCCGCCTACTGCGCGTCGAAGGCCGCACTGGCCAACCTCACAGTGAGTCTGTCCAAGGAACTGGCCGGCACCGGGATAACCGTGAACACCATCAGCCCCGGCCCGACCCTGACCGACGGGTTCCGCCAGTTCGCGCTGACCTTCGCCGAGCATCACGGCCTGGGCAAAGACGCCGTCGCCGGCACCCGCGCGCTGCTCGACGGTTCACTGGCCAACCCCTCCGACCGCCTGACCGAACCGCAGGAGATCGCCGCCCTCCTGGCCCTGCTGGCCAGCCCGCTCGGCGCCTCGGTCAACGGCGCCAACCTCCGCATCGACGGCGGATTCACCCCCACCGTCAACTGAGACCCGGCGGCCTTCGGCGCGGCCAGGTTCGACTACATGACCGCTCACCCCGACGCCGCCCGGCTGGCCGCGTGGCGCCGCTTCGAGCGCAATGAGCACTGGAGCCAGACCGAGGCCGAGAGCTACCAGGCGAAGGTGGACGCCGTCGCCGCCGCGCAGCGCGAGGGCCGCCTCGACGACAGCCTGCCGGCGATCGACCTGCTCGCCATCGTCCTGCGCGTCACCGAGAGCTGGCTGGACGCGCCGCCGGCCCTGAAAGCCCTGGCCGACGGCGGCGATCCGACGGCGCAGTCCCGGCTGAGCGAACACCGCGCCTCGCTGGTGGAGACACTGCGGCGCCTCACCGAGCCGCGCGCGAAGGACTAATACCGAAGAGGACTGAAGCTAACGACCGATCTTCTCCAGCTCGGCGAGATCCTCCTCGCTAAGCCCGAGTCCCGCGCCGGTGGCGTTCTCGCGCAGGTGCGCCACAGACGAGGTGCCGGGAATCAGCAGGATGTTCGGCGAACGCTGCAACAGCCACGCCAGAGCCACCGACATCGGCGTCGAGCCAAGCCGATCGGCGACGGCCGAGAGCGCCGAGGATTGCAGCGGGCTGAAACCGCCGAGCGGGAAGAAGGGCACGTACGCGATGCCCGCCGTGGCAAGCGTGTCGATCAGCTCGTCGTCGTGCCGATAGGCGAGGTTGTACATGTTCTGCACGCACACGATCGGCGCGATCGCCCGCGCCTCGGCGACCTGGTCGGCCGTCGCGTTGCTCACGCCGAGGTGCCGGATCAGGCCCTGCTGCTGAAGGTCGACGAGCGCTGCGAAGGGCTCGGCGAGCGAGCCGGGCTGGGGCCCTTGGGCGTTGCCGAGCCTGAGGTTCACCACGTCGAGCGTTTCCAGGCCGAGGGTCTCCAGGTTCTCGTGCACGGCACGGCGCAACGCCTCGGGCTCCCGCGCAGGCGGCCAGCCTCCCTGCGCATCGCGGGTCGCACCGACCTTCGTCACGATGTGCAGCGACTCCGGGTAGGGATGCAGCGCTTCGCGGATCAGCCGGTTCGTCACCTGCGGCCCATACGCGTCGGCCGTGTCGATGTGGGTGATGCCGAGATCGACGGCCTCGCGCAGGATCGCGAGCGCGCCGTCGTGGTCGGCGGGCGGTCCCATGACGCCGGGGCCGGCCAGCTGCATGGCGCCGTAGCCGAAGCGGGTGACGGTCAGGTCCCCCAGGGTCCAGGTGCCGCCGGGAAGCGAGGAGAGCGTGCTCATGCCTGTGTCTTTCGTAGAGTGTCGGGAGTGGTGCCCGATGGGCTGTTGCTTCAGTATGGATAGGCAACTTCCCGGCAGGAAGTACGCACTTCGGAGTGCGTAACGGACCCACGAGTGCGAGGAGCGGCGGGATGGCCACGATGACGGCGGCCCAACAGCGGGCCCAAGCCAAGGCGGAGTACGACGCCTTCCTGGCGGCCTGTCCCAGCCGCAAGCTGCTCGACCGCATCTCCGACAAGTGGGTCGCACTGATCCTGTGCGCCCTCGGCAACGACGACGAGCCCCGGCCGATGCGCTATTCGGAACTGTCGCGCCTGCTGGCCGGCGTCAGCCAGAAGATGCTGACTCAGACGCTGCGCTCCCTGGAGCGCGACGGCCTCATCACGCGGCAGGCGACGCCGACCGTGCCGGTCACGGTCACCTACGAACTGACCGATCTCGGCCGGTCGCTCCAGCATATGGTGCGGGGCATCAAGAGCTGGGCCGAGACACACATGGACGACGTACTCACCAACCGCGCGGCCTACGACGACACGGCGGAATAAGGACCCTGAAACCGGTCACTCCGCGGATCACCCGCGCGCACCGATAGAAAACCCTTATACAAACCACCCGGCCGCGGTCATCATGAACGCATGTCCTCGACGACCTTCGCGCCGACCGCAGCAGGCATCGCCCTGCCGGTTCCGGCTGCCGTCGTCGCGGCGTTCGCAGTCGTCGCTGCATCCGCAGTCGTTGCGGCATCCGCAACCGTCGCCGCATTCACCGGCGTCCGAAGCTGACCCTCCCCGCCCCGGCGGGAACCCGGCGGGGAGGGTGGCTCCCCTTCCGGTTCTCCGGCTCCGCGCGCCTCGGCTGGCGTGCATGCGGGCCGTCGATCAGCCGACTCTCCAGCGGGACCGGGGCGATGCCGCCTGCCCGCACCAGCTTCAGGGATCCACCATGTCCAAGCAGCAGTTCGCGCGCACCAAGCCGCATCTGAACATCGGCACGATGGGCCACGTCGACCACGGCAAGACCACCCTGACCGCGGCCATCACCAAGGTCCTGGCCGAGCGGTCCGCCGGCTCCGGCAGCGCCAACCACTACGTCGCCTTCGACCGGATCGACCGGGCCCCGGAGGAGATCAGTCGCGGGATCACCATCAACATCGCGCACGTCGAGTACGAGACCGGGCGGCGGCACTACGCGCACGTCGACATGCCCGGCCACGCCGACTACGTGAAGAACATGATCACCGGCGCCGCGCAGGTGGACGGCGCGATCCTGGTCGTCTCGGCGCAGGACGGCGCGATGCCGCAGACGCGGGAGCACATCCTGCTGGCGCGGCAGGTCGGCGTCCCGCATGTCGTCGTCGCGCTCAACAAGGCCGACCTGGTCGAGGACGAGGAGCTGCTGGACCTGGTGGAGCTGGAGATCAGGGACCTGCTGACCGCGCAGGGCTTCCCGGGCGACGAGGCGGCCGTGGTCCGGGTGTCCGGGCTGCGCGCGCTGGAGGGCGACCCGGTGTGGACGCAGCGGATCCTGGACCTGCTGGACGCGGTGGACACCACCGTCCCGGACCCGGTCCGGGACCTGGAGTCGCCGTTCCTGATGCCGGTGGAGAACGTGCTGACCATCACCGGCCGCGGGACAGTCGTCACCGGCGCGGTCGAGCGCGGCACGCTGGCGCTGGGCTCGCAGATCGAGGTGACCGGGCACGGCGAGGCGTTCACCGCGGTGGTCACCGGCATCGAGACCTTCGGCCGCACCATGGAGGCCGCGCAGGCCGGGGACAACGCGGCGCTGCTGCTGCGCGGCGTGCGCCGGGAGCAGATCCGGCGCGGCCAGGTCCTGGCCGCCCCGCACAGCATCCGGCCGCACCGCCGGTTCCGCGCCGAGGTGTACGTGCTCTCCGCCGCCGAGGGCGGCCGGCACACCGGGTTCGGCGCGGGCTACCGGCCGCAGTTCCACTTCCGCACCACCGACGTGGTCGGGGCGGTGGACCTGGGCGCCGACGGCATCGCGCTGCCCGGCGACCGGGTCACGATGACCGTCGAGCTCGGGCACGGCGTCGCGATGGAGCCCGGCCTCGGGTTCGCCATCCGCGAGGGTGGCCGGACCGTCGGCGCCGGGACTGTGTTGGAGCTGGTGGAGTAGGTCGCGCAGGTCAGCTGTGAGACCGCGATTCGCGGCCCGATCGATGACTTCGATCGGGCCGCGATCAGCGTTTCCGCACTCGCTACCACCGCATGACGAAGCCGAAATCGCTCGCCCTGCGCCCGGTCAGCTTGTCGTCGGAGGTGATCCCTCCGGTCGCGATGAGCTTCGCGACTTCGGATCCCGACAGTTCCAGCCCGTTCGCGATCACCGTCGACACCCGCAGCGGGATGCGATGCGTGAACTCGACGCGGACGTCGAGGACGTCCGCCTTCGGCAGCTCGACGGGGTCCATGTCCAGGCGCCACGCGTCGCTCCAGTCGAGCGCGACGTCGTTGCGGTGCGGCAGCTGGGGATCGGTCAGCAGTCGCGCCGCGAGCGAGGCGTCGTTCTCGTGGAATCGGGTGAGCATGTCCGGGTCTATCGAGCGGACGTGGGTCCGCTCCATCACCGTCAGCTTGATCGTCTCGCCGCACTGCGCGCACAGCGCCAGCAGCCAGACGTCGAGCAGCTTGTGGTTCGCGTTGACCCGGAAGCGTCCTTGGGTCTGGAACTCCATGGAAGGACAGGTCCGGCAACGGCGCCGGATGGTCGGAAGGGCGGTCGGGCGTACGCGCCAGTGCGTCGTGGCGCGCACGAGGAAGGTGTTTTCGTGCACCAGGAAAGACCGATCTGCTGCGAGATCATCGTGAGACGTCGGCGCCGCGCGTGAGAGCGCAGCACCGGATCGACCTACGGATGCCTGGAAGCCGGGCAGCCGGACGCCGATGACCTGCCGAGGACACCCAGAACCACGGCCGTGGCGCTACAGCGCTGCGCGGCCGGGGACCCCTGACGGGTCCGGCGTGTCTTCTCGACGCGATGAACGTCTCAGCTGGTGTACAACGGCCCACCTTTGACGCGGCGGCCCGGTTCGCCGAAATTTCGGCCCATCCCGGATATCGGCGTGAGCCTAGCGCCGGGGGATTCTGCGTGGCCAGCGAATTTATCGCGTGCCGTTCGGTGCTGCCGATGCTCCTGATCGGATCGCCGCCGAGCCTGCCGTCAGCCGATCTCGACCGTGACCGTCCGGGTCCCGCCGTCCTTCGAGATCAGAGTCACCGGTCCGAAGGTGATGATCGGGATCGCGCCGCCGTTTCCGCCTTTGTAGTACCCGGTCGCGCGCGTGATCCGGACCGCGACGGCGACCAGGGCGCCGGCGGTGCTGGCGTCGCCGTGCACCTTGGGCTCGGTCAGGGCGCGGTGGCCGTGTGCCTGGCCCCATTCGTGGACGGCCCAGGCGTCGCGGCTCATCTCCGGCAGGATGCTGTCGTTCGCCCAGGCCCACAGCCACGATTCGGCCTCGGCGTTGAAGCTGCCGAGGATCTGCGCGGGGGCGGTCGCGGTCTTGTCCGGGAACGTCCAGGTGATCAGCCCGGTCCGCTGGTCCAGGTCCCAGCGGTCGGCCGTGCCCAGGCCCCAGGCCTTGGCGTGCGCGGCGCCGAGCTGCTCGATCATGTCCTCGCCCTGGAGCAGCAGTGCGTTCAGATCCGAGGTCTCGGGCTGTCCGGGCCCGGGATCGGTGCCGCCGTGGAAAGGTCCCATGCGGCGCAGTCTGCCAGGCGACCGACCAGGGCCGCGACGGCGTCGAGCTGTTCCCGCTGGGCGGACAGGCCGATCGCGCCCAGACGGAGCACCAGGTGGCGTGCTCCGGCGGCGACGTAGGCGCCGAGGCCGGCCGTCACCTGATCGGCGGTACCGGTGACGACGGCCTGGATGGTCTCCAGGTCGGCCAGCGGCATGCCGTAGTTGGCCCGGGAGTAGCGGTCGAGCCGCGCGCGGCCGGCCGCCTCGTCGGTGTCGACGCGGACCGTCACGAACAGCGCCGGTGTGACGGCGTCGGCCGAGCGGCCTTCTTGAACTGCGGTCTCGCGGATCGTCGCCAGGCCACTGCGATAGTCGGCGGGATCCGGCGGGTAGGGCAGCCAGCCGTCGTAGAGCTTGGCGGCGCGCGCCAAGGCCGCCGGCGTCGCGCCGCCGAGCCAGATCGGCGGTCCTCCGGCGCGGAAGGGCTTCGTCGCCGGCGGCAGGTCGTCGAAGTGGACGAGCTCGCCGTGGAACGCCGTGTCCCCGGCCCAGAGCGCGCGCCACAGCGCCACCGTCTCGTCCAGGCGCCGGAACCGGCGCTCCCACGGCAGCTCGGACAACGTGTACATGGGCTGCCCGAACCGGCCGGGGAATCCGGCGCCGACCGCGACCGCAAGCCGACCGCCGGACAGCAGGTCGATCGAGGCCAGCGACTGCGCGGCCTGCACCGGCCGCCTCAGGAACGGCAACAACGCGCCGGTCCCGAGGGTGACGCGCTCAGTCGCCGGGGCGAGGGCCGCGAGCATGGTCAGCGCCTCGATGCGCGGGCTGATCAGCGAATCGTTGACGAAGAGCGAGGAGAACCCGAGCTGTTCGGCCCGCACCGCCAGCGCGACGACGTCCCGCGGATCGTCCCCGGATTCCCACTGCGCCTCGCCGGTCGGAAGCAACACACCGATGTCCATGACCCGATGGTCTTCGGGCGGCTGCGGCGTCTCAATTCCCGGCAGGGAATGACGCGGGTCACCGCGCCATCGCGGTCTCCTCCTCGACCCGCGACAGCTTCTCCGGGTTGCGGACCACGTAGATCCCGGTGATCAGGCCATTTTCGGTGTGCATCGCCACGATCGTGTCGACCGCGCCGTCGACCCGGACGATCACGGCCAGGCCGCCGTTGAGGTACGCGTTCTCCATGGTCACGAAACCTCTCAGGTGGGACAGGCCGTCGGCCAGGAACCGGGAGACGACGTCCGCGCCGCGCAGCGGCACCAGCGTGGCCTGCACGACGCCGCCGCCGTCGCCGATGAAGACGACGTCCGGGGCGAGCAGGTCGAACAGGCTCTGCAGGTCGCCGGTCGAGACCGCCTTCTGGAACGCCTCGGTGGCGCCCAGGACGTCGGCCTTGGAGGTGACGCCGCGCGGCCGCCGCGCCGCGACGTGGTTGCGGGCCCGGTGCGCGATCTGCCGGACCGCGGCCGGGGTCTTGTCGACCGCCTCGGCGATCTCGTCGTACTCCAGGCTGAACACGTCGCGCAGCACGAACACGGCGCGCTCAGCCGGCGTCAGCGTCTCCATCACCAGCAGCATCGCCATCGAGACGCTGTCGGCCAGTTCCACGTCCTCGGCCACGTCCGGCGCGGTCAGCAACGGCTCGGGCAGCCACGGCCCGACGTAGGACTCCTTGCGCCGCCCGAGCCTGCGCAGCTGGGTCAGCGCCTGCCGGGTGGTGATCCGCACCAGGTACGCCCGCCGGTCCCGCACCGTGTCCAGGTCGACGGTGGTCCAGCGCAGCCAGGTCTCCTGCAGCACGTCCTCGGCGTCGGCGGCGGAGCCGAGCATTTCGTAGGCGACGGTGAACAGCAGGTTGCGATGGGCGACGAAGGTCTCGGTCGCGGACTGCCCCGACGGTTCCCCACTCATGACGGCACCTATCTGTTCGCTCGCGAGTACTTTTACACGGGACTACACGAACCGCGCGGTTGTGACGTGCCCCCGAAGTGACGTGCATCACATCGACCCGGCAGCGCGTTGACCCTGACGCAGGGTCAACCTTCCAGCATTGCCGTCATGACGACGACAGCAACCGCCTCCCCTGCGATCAGCGTCTCCGACCTGCGCAAGTCCTTCGGCGAGAAATCCGTTCTGAACGGCGTGGACCTCAGCGTCCCGGCCGGGACGGTCTTCGCTCTGCGGCGTCCCGGGCGGGCTCGCGCGGCGGAGCTGCTGGAGCGCTTCGGCCTGACCGACGCCGCCGATCAGCCGCCGTCCACCTACTCCGGCGGCATGCGCCGGCGGCTGATCCGCCTGCACGACCTGGTGGGTCGGCGGCTTCAGGACTCCTGACCCCGCTGGACCTCGGCAAGACGTCTGGCGAGGAACGCACGCTCGGCTTCGTTGTCGGTGAGCACCAGGGCTTCCTCATACGCGGTAGCGGCTTCCGGCCACTGTCCTAGTCTTCTGAGGAAGTCGGCGCGAGCAGCGCTGAGATAGCGGTACGTCGCCAGCGCGGGCTCGGCGGCCAAGCGGTCGAGTGCGACGAGACCGGCCTCCGGGCCGTCGCGCATTCCGATGGCCACAGCCTGGTTGAGCTCGACGACCGGCGAGGGCCACAGGCGGAGCAGGACGTCGTAGAGGGAGACGATCTCTGACCAGTCGGTCGCTTCGAACGTGGAGGCTTCCGCATGAACGGCGGCGATCGCAGCCTGAACCGCGTATCGGTTCGGCGGACCACCCCGCAAAGACTCCGTCAGCAGCTCGATCCCCTCGGCGATCATCTCCCGGTCCCACCAGGACCGATCCTGATCTTCAAGCAACACAGGAGCGCCATCGTCGTCGGTCCGCGTCGCACGACGAGCGTCGATCAGCAGCAGCAACGCCAACAACCCGGCGGGTTCCGCGACCGGCAGCAGCCGATGGAGCATCCGCGCCAAGCCGACCGCGGAGTCGACGAGATCGTCCCGGACCAGCGTCTCCCCGACCGGCGCGTTACTGCCGGTCGTGAAGACGAGGTGGACGACGTCGCAGACTGCTGAGACCCGCTCGGGCAGATCGACCGCGGTCGGCACCCGATAGGGGATGCGCGCCGCGGCGATCTTCTTCTTGGCCCGCGTGATGCGCGCGGCCATGGTGCTCTCCTGGACCAGGAAGGCCCGCGCGACCTCGGCCGTCGACAGTCCGCACACCAGGCGCAGCGTGAGGGCGACGCGGGCCTCCCGGGAGAGCGCGGGATGGCAGCAGGTGAAGATCAGCCGCAGGGTGTCGTCGGCGACGACCGGCGGTTCGTCCGCGTCCTGCGGGTCTGGACCAGTGGCAGTGGCTTCCTCGACCAGCAGCGGCATCGCACGCCGCCACACCGATTCACGCCGCAGCAGGTCGCGGGCCCGGTTCCCGGCCACCGTGCGCAGCCACGCCTCCGGGCGGTCCGGCACGCCGTTCGACGGCCAGGTGCGCAGGGCTTGGGCGTAGGCGTCCTGGACGCATTCCTCGGCGGTGTCGAGGTCGCGGGTGATGCGGACGGTCGCGGCCAGGACGCCGGCCCAGTGGGCACGGTGAGCCGCCGCGACGGCGTCGCCAGGCGTGCTCACCGTCCCACTCCCCCTCTCAGCCGTGCTGGACCAGCGGCTTGATCTCGACCCCGGAGTGCTCGTGCCGGACTTCCGCCAGCTCCCGGCTCAGGGCCACGGCCTCGTCCAGATCCGCAGCCTCGACCAGGTAGAAGCCTCCGAGGACTTCCTTGGTCTCCAGGAACGGTCCGTCAGTCACCGCAGGCGCCTCACCGTCGCCGCGCAACGTCGTGGCCGT
The DNA here is from genome assembly GCF_015356825.1 of Catenulispora rubra. GTDB lineage: Bacteria > Actinomycetota > Actinomycetes > Streptomycetales > Catenulisporaceae > Catenulispora > Catenulispora rubra. The sequence goes on from NZ_JAACYW010000034.1 coordinate 21,277, forward strand.
CGAGGACGGCTCCAACTGCCCCGAGGCCAGGATCCGGTCGCCGGCCCGCTTCTGGAAGGCGACGTGGCCGGCGTCGATCTCAGCCATCTCCTCCGCGGAGATGGTCTCCCACCGCTGCTCGTTGCCGTAGATGAGGAGCATGTACTTGGACATCGGCGTTCCCTCCATCGCGGGCCGGATTTCGACCCTCTCACTACTAGGGACGATCCGCATCGGTAGCGATCGACAGCCGCGCGTGCTCGATCGCCGCGGCGAGTGCTTCGTCCTCCGCGACCGCGACGTCCGGGACGACACCGACGCCCTCCCAGTCCGTACCGGTGAACGGGCTCTCCGAGCGGCAGTTCGGGACGGTGACCGTCACGTGTTCCGTGAGCTGGTACCAGTCGGTCGGGTGCGCGCCGCCGCGCGTGGTGGCCCCGACCAGCGTGGCGCGTTGCAGACCCTGGAGCGTGTAGGCCAGGTCCTCGCCGCCGGAGAAGGTGCGGGCACCGGTCAGGACGTAGACGGGCCGGTCGAGGTAACGCGGGGCGTCGAGGTGACCGAGCGACCAGTACTGGCGGGTCCCCTTCACCGTGGAGTGCGAGGTGGTGAGCAGGGTGTCGGCACCGCGGATCAGGTAGCTGCACCACAACTGCACGCCGTCGGTGGAGCCCCCGATGGTGCTGCGCAGGTCCAGGATGAGAGCACTGGTGTCGGCGACCAGCTGCATCGCCGCCGCGATAGTGGCGCCGCCGAGCTCGGCGGTCGGGATCAGCGTGAGGTCGAGGTAACCGATGCCGCCGTCCAGGACCTCGACCTTGCGGACACCGTTGTTGTGCTCACGGCACAGCGCGGCGAACATGGCCGCCCCAGCCTCCTCGTCATCGTCTTCAAGCGGCTCAGGCTCCTCGCTCCATATGAGCCGCAGATGCTTGTCCCGACAGAAGTCGGCGAACACCTTGGTCACAGCCGCACAAGCCGCCGCACCATCCAGCTCGGCGTATTCGCCAGCCGCAGCAGCACGCCGAATCTCGGCGGCAGCACTGGCCGCCCTCCGGGGATCGATGTACTCCGCCTCGAACCGGCCCAGCGCGGCTTCGAGGACCTTCGGGTCCAGGATCATGGCAGGTGATCATAGGGGTGTAACGGAATTCGATCACCAGACGCCTCTTCTACAAGGCACAGGGGAGAGGGCTCAGGCCCGGCACCGTGTCCGTAGGAACGCGTCGCGCCGCACCCCCCGATCGGCGCGGCGCGTTCCGCTTTTTTGGCGGCTGGCCGGCCACGTGGTTCGGGGCGTCCGACCGGACCATGCGGGGGTTTGGTTCTAGTTCCGTTTACGGCGATGACGCGGCGAGGGACCCAGAACCTCGGCGACCACAAGCAGCACCGCCACCGCACAACGCAGCGCAGGCAACAGCGTGATAGAAAGCCGAACAGTCGCGGACCGCCGCCAAACAACCCGACGCACGGGTCACCCCCTCGTCGAGGAGGCCCGCCAGAGGCCTCAACGCACCCACCAAACGCAGCCGCCACCCGCCAGACCAAACGCATGCGCAGTGACTCGGACCAGCGCGTGCTCTTGCTCGCGAACACCGCCAGCCGCCAACGCACCACACCTACCGACTCGGACCGGCGCGTGGTCGTGTTCGCGAATACCGGCGGCCGCCAGCGCGGCATGAGTCGCACAACCGAACTGCGTCCCCCCGCGAGGCCATCAACCCATCCGCGAAGCCGTAAAAGATCGCCTGCAAACCCACAGCCCACCCGCACCCCGAGCAGTTGAAGTTCGTACCACGAACCACTAAGTTCGTATAGCGAACCAGCCAGAACGGGGAAGCGAGAACCCATGCCTGAGAACACCCAGAACACCACCCAGTTCGGCATCGGAGTGTCGAACGCCGTCCAAGACATAGCCCAGACCACCCAGATCGTCGCCGCCGCCGACCACGCAGGCCTGGACCACTTCTCTGTCTCGGACCACCCCTACATCGGCCGCATGCTCGATGCCTACTCGCTCGTCGGCGTACTCCTCGGCCGCACTCAGCGCATCAGCGGCATGGTCAACGTCAGCAATCTGCCGACGCGCCCCGCTCCCATGCTGGCCCGCGCTGTCACCTCGCTGTCCGCGCTCAGCGGCGGGCGCGTGGTGCTGGGGTTGGGTGCCGGTGGTTCCTGGGACGACATCGCGCGCTTGGGTTTTGCGCGCCTGAGCGGGGGCGAGGCTGTGCGCGCCTTCGAGGAAGCCTTCACCGTCATCAGGTCCCTGACCGGCGGCGGCGCTCCGGTCACCTTCGACGGCGAGTTCTATCACCTGGACCGCGTTGAGCCTGCGCCTGTAGCCGCACCACCGATCTGGACCGGCTCGGTCGGGGCGAAGTCGCTGGCGGTCACCGGCCGACAGGCCGACGGATGGATCCCCGGCCACGCCGCCGACTGGCTGAGCGTCCGCTACCGCGAGTCGCGCCCGATCATCGACGAGGCGGCGCAGGCGGTGGGTCGCGACCCCCGCGCCGTCGCGACGGTCTACAACCTCCCCGGCCGCATCAGCCCCACGCCGCTGGCGAGCACGCGTGACCAGGACGGCCGCTGGCTCGGCGGGTCGGTGGCGCAGTGGCTCGCGGAGCTGACCGGCGCGGTGCTGGAGCACGGCGCGGGCGGCTTCACCTACTTCCCGGTCGGCGATCTGCCGGTGGAGCACGCGTCGGCACTGTGGGCGGAGGAGATCGTGCCGGGGGTGCGCAAGGCGCTGGGTAAGGAGTAAGGAGTAGCGCCGAGTAACGCAGAGGGCTGGGGTGGGGAGGCGACCGGCGCTTAGGTCGTGTGCTCCCCGCTGTCGGCGTCAGCGCCAACGTCAGGGTCAGGGCCAGGGTCGGCGTGAGGGCCCTGCGCAGGACCGCTTCATGGCCCGCTATATGCGATCCAACGGAGCAGTCGGCATCTGGCACGAGATGTTGTCCGTCCGCGCCGGCTCGTACCAGTGCCTATACGGCGACATGCCCCCGACGGGCATCGGCGCCTTCCGCGGCCTGGACGCCGTAATGAACCGACCGGACGGCCTCGGCTACGTAAAGGGCGAGGACCCGCAGTTCGCCGGAATCGCCAAGCACTGAAGCACAGCACAACACACCCCGTGGCGAGCCGCCGGTTTTGTCAGAGTTCGCGGCTAGCGTTGTAGACGTGGCTACCTACGTCTTGATCCACGGAGCGTCCTCGGACTCCTGGCTGTGGCACCGCGTCGTCCCCCTCCTGCACGCGGCAGGGCACGACGTCGTCACCCCCGACCTGCCGATCTCCGATTCCGAGGCGGGGATCCCGGAGTACGCCGACGCCGCCGTCGCAGCGCTCGGCGACCGCGCCGCCGCCGACGACCTCATCGTCGTCGCGCAGTCCTTCGGCAGCTTCACCGGGACCGTGCTGACCCACCGGGTCCCGGTGAGACTCCTGGTCTTCCTCTCAGCGATGGCGCCGAAGGAGGGCGAGACGCCCGGCGAGTGGTGGGAGGCGACCGACTACACCCGGGATCGGCAGGCCAGCGACGCGCGCCTCGGCCTGCCGGCGGACGCTGACCTGAAGGCGGTCTTCTTCCACGACGTCCCCGACGACGTCGTGGCCGAGGCCTGGGAGCGCGGCGAGATCCCGCAGAGCGACAGGCCGTTCGCGCCGCCGCCGATGCCGGCCCTGCCGGCCGGCCTCCCGATCCGTTTCCTGGCGGGCCGCGACGACCGCTTCTTCCCGATCGACTTCCAGCGCCGCGTCGTTCAGGAGCGGCTGGGCTTCGCGCCGGACGAGATGGAAGGCGGTCACCTGGAACCGCTGGCGCACCCCGAAGAGCTCGTCCGACGGCTGGAGGGCTACCGCGTGGAAGCCGGACTGTGACCGCCTAAGAGACAGTGACGCAGGTCACATCGGATCCTCCCGCCCCGCTGTCACATCACCCCCGCGCCACGGGTCTACGTAGCGAAAGCAACCGCGAGACCCGAGGAGCACACCATGGAAGCCCGCTTCAACTACTACGGCACCACCACCGGCCAGAAGTTCAGCAAGTACATCAACTCGGCGGGCAAGGCGTCCGGCGACTCCGGCGTGCCCTACGCCACGACCCAGCTGGTCCTGCTGCGCGCCAGCCAGATCAACGGCTGCGGCATGTGCACCGACATGCACTATAAGGACGCCATCCACGCCGGCGACCAGCCCGAGCGCCTGAACCTGGTGGCGGCCTGGCGCGAGGCCACGGTGTTCACCGACGCCGAGCGCGCCGCGCTGGAGCTGGCCGAGGAGGGCACCCGCATCGCCGACGCCGCCGGCGGGATCCCCGACGACGTGTGGGCCACCGCCGCCAAGCACTACGACGAGGAGCAGCTCGCCGGCCTGGTGTCGACGATCGCGCTGATCAACGCCTACAACCGGATGAACGTCATCGCCCGGACCCCGGCCGGGAGCTACCAGCCCGGCCAGTGGTGACAGCGGCGGCCGGCAGGTCAGCAGGTCTTGTACACGTAGGACGAGCTGCCGGCCGCGCTCACGTTCTGGTCGCGCAGCACGATCGCGATCTTCCCGCCGTAATCGCGGCAGGCGTTGGTGAATCCCGAGGCGTCGTACTCGACGTCCACGACGTGGTCGGCATACGTGGTCGCATACCCGCCGCACTCGCCGTAGTTCCCGCACTGCTCGGAGACCGCGAAGTCGAAACCGATCTGGTGCGCACGCGGCAGGAACTCCGTGGTGTTCTTCTGCGCGATCGCCAGTCCCTTGGCATGCGCAAGCCGCGCGAGCTGCGTGGCCATCGCGACGTCGTTGTCCGCGGTCAGCAGGCTCTGGGAGCGCGAGTACGAGTCGAGGTTGTCGGGCTCGACGGCCTGGAAACCCTTGGCCGCGCAGCCGGCGATCCAACCGCCCTCGATCTGCGCGAGCGCAGCGCGCTTGGCATCGGTGGAGACGTCGAGCAGCTGCTCGTTCCAGTTCTGGTCGATCACCGGCGCGCCGGACGAGGTCTTCAGCAACAGGTCCGGATGGTTGCTCTGCCACCAGCCGGTGGCGTCCGGCTGGGCCTGGAACGCGTTGATGTAGCAGATGTTGTAGAGCCCCGGAGCAGGCGACGCCGAGCTGTCGCGGGAGACGACGCGGACCCCGGACGGCGGGGGATAGGCGCCGCCGATCTGGTAGTCCCATTTCGCGCCGGTCGGCGGCGGCGCGGCCGATCCGGCGGGGGCAGCGGGAGCGGCGGCGCTGCTCGGCGCGCCGGACGGCTTACTCGCGGACGACGACGGCCCATGTGATCCGGACGACGCCGGCGAAGCGGCAGACGACGAGGACGGCGAAGACGGCGAATGCCCGGAGGCCGATGTGGACGCCGACGACGAAGCGCCCGCATCCGCCGACGCCGTGGGCGAACCCGCCGACGACGACCCCGCGGCAGACGAGCCCGGCACCGACGACGAATCCCCGGCCGCGACCTGCGGCGTCGACCCGCCACCGCCGCCGCTGGAACAGCCCGCCATCACCAGCACCGCTGCCGCTGCCGCGACCGCGATCGTGACCCCGCGCATCCGCCCCACCTCTCGCTCACACCACTCACTCGAACATCGCGCGTCCCTCGCGACACGGCGATGCTAGCCGGGTGACCGGACCGGCACGGGCCGCACGATTGGTGCGAGCAGCCGGTCTGATTGTTTGATGATGGTGTGCCAATCGTGAACGCCTACGCCGCAGTCTCCGCGACGGCCCCGCTCCAGCCGCTCACCATCGAGCGCCGCGAGGTCGGGCCCCGGGACGTCCGGATCGACATCAAGTACACCGGCATCTGCCACTCCGACATCCACGAGGTCCGCGGCGAGTGGGGCGAGGCCCACTACCCGCTCGCGCCGGGCCACGAGATCACCGGCGTGGTCTCGGCGGTCGGCGCCGAGGTGACACGCTTCGCGGTCGGCGACCGGGTCGGCGTGGGCTGCCTGGTCGACTCGTGCGGGAAGTGCGACGCGTGCGTGCGCGGCCAGGAGCAGTTCTGCTCCGTCAAGGCGGTCTGGACGTACGGCGGCACCGACTTCGACGGCGCCGTCACCCAGGGCGGCTACTCCACGCAGATCGTGGTGACCGAGCGCTTCGTGCTGCACGTCCCGGACTCGTTGCCGCTGGACACCGCCGCACCGCTGATGTGCGCGGGCGTCACGACCTACGCTCCGCTGCGCCGTTGGGGCGCAGGCCCCGGCAAGAAGGTCGCCGTGGTCGGTCTCGGCGGGCTCGGCCACGTCGCGGTGAAGATCGCCCGCGCGCTCGGCGCCGAGGTGACGGTACTCTCGCAGAGCCTGTCCAAGAAGGAGGCGGGCCTGGCGCTCGGCGCGAGCGACTACCGCGCGACCAGCGATCCGGCGACCTTCACGGAGTTGGCCAACACCTTCGATCTGATCCTGAGTACGGTCAGCGCGCCGCTGCCGATGGACGACTACCTCCGCATGCTGGCCGTCGGCGGAGCCATGATCAACGTCGGTTCGCCCCCGGACGAGAGCAGCCTGCACGTCCGCCTGCTGAACCGTCAGCGGGTCCTGGCCGGGTCGCTGATCGGCGGGATCGCGGAGACCCAGGAGATGCTGGACTTCTGCGGCGAGCACGGGATCGGCGCCGAGATCGAGACGATCCCGGCCGAGCGGATCAACGAGGCGTACGAGCGGGTGCTCGCCTCGGACGTGCGGTACCGGTTCGTCATCGACATTTCCACGCTGGCCTGACTGAACTAGCTGTAAAACCCGGCCCGACCTCCTGCGGGAGGCCGGGCCGTCGGCGTTCCCGGGGCCGGGCGAGTCGATCACGTCTCGCGTAACGGTTGACTAGTGTTCTAGTTAACCGTAACAATCCTCCCGTGATTGATTTCCACGTCGATCGAGCCGGCAGCGTCCCGGCCTACGCCCAACTCGTGCAGCAGGTCCGCGAGGCCCTGCGCCTGGGGGTCCTGCACCCCGGCGACAAGCTGCCCACGGTCCGGGAGGTCGTCACCTCCTGCGCGGTCAACGCCGCGACCGTCCTGAAGGCCTACCGCGAACTGGAACTCTCCGGCCTCGTCGAGGCCCGGCAGGGGGCCGGCACCTACGTCTCGGGCACGCTCGGCGGCGCCGCCGACCCCGCGGTGATGGACGCGCTGCGCGGCCGGCTCGCCAGCTGGGTCGGCGATGCCCGGACCGCCGGCCTGGAGGACGACGACCTGCGGGCCCTGATGACCTCGGTGCTCGCGGAGCCGCCGGGGGAGCTGACGGCTGAGCAGCGCGCGGACGCCGCGGCCAGGTCCGATGCCCGACCCGACACCCGACCCGATGCCCGGTCCGAGAGCGGAGCCCGGCCGTGAGCGGGGTCGCCATAGAGACCCACGGCCTCGGCAAGCGATACCGAAGCCTGTGGGCCCTGAAGGACTTCAGCGTCTCCCTGCCCGCCAACAAGGTCATCGCCCTGGTCGGCGCGAACGGTGCCGGCAAGTCGACGCTGATGTCGATCGCCGCCGGGATCCTGCCGGCCAGCGAGGGCGAGATCCACATCGACGGCCGCGTGGTCCTGCTGTCCCAGGAGAAGCCGCTCTACCGCTCGTTCAAGGTCTCCGACATGCTCGCCTTCGGCCGGCACCTGAACCGGGTGTGGGACCAGCAGCGGGCGCTGAACTGGCTGGGCCGCTTCGACATCCCGCTGGACCGGCCGTGCGGCAAGCTCTCCGGCGGCCAGCAGACGCAGGTCGCGATGTCCGTGGCGCTCGGCGCCCGGCCCTCGGTCCTGCTGCTCGACGAGCCGCTGGCCAACCTGGACCCGGTCGCGCGCCGCGACGTCACCGGCGAACTGCTCGCCGAGGTGGCCGACAGCGACATGACCGTCGTGCTGTCCACCCACGTGGTGGCCGAGCTGGCCGGCGTCGGCGACCACCTGCTGCTGCTCAGCCAGGGGCACAGCACACTCGACGGCGACGTCGAGGATCTGCTGACGCAGCATGCCCGGCTGGTCGGCCCGCGCGCCGCCGCCCCGCCGGTCGAGGGCCAAGTGGTGCAGGAGCAGCACACCGAGCGGCAGTCGACGTTCGTCGTCCGCACGCTGCTCGGGGCGGACACGCCGGTGGCAGAGCCCTGGAAGGCCCAACCGCTGACGCTGGAGGACCTGGTTCTCGCCTATCTGAAGCCGAATCGCAGTCCCGGGGAGGAACTGTGAAGGGCCTGATCTGGCTGACCTGGCGCCAGCACCGGTGGCCGATCGTGGCCGGCGCGGTGATCACCGTGGCGATGACCGCGGCCATGGCCCTGACCGCATCCCGTCTCGGGTCGATGGTCACCAAGTGCGCGACGGCGCAGCCACCCTGCGTCAACACCGACCCGGAGCCCTCGCACGCCACCTACCTGATGAACTCGCTGGTCTTCCTGCCGGTGTTGATCGCGGTGTTCTGGGGCGTGCCGCTGCTGGCCCGCGAGTTCGAGCAGCGCACGCTGCCGCTAGCCTGGTCGCAGGACGTCAGCCGGCAGAAGTGGCTGTGGGGCAAGACCGCCGTGATGATCGTGCTGGTCGGCGCGATGGGCACGGTCCTGGCCGCCGAATCGGAACACCTGGCGCACCAGTACCACGCCTACACCGGCGACAGCCTCTTCAACGGTACGCAGTTCCAGGCCGGCGGCTGGATGCCGCTGACACTGGCCCTGGCCTGGCTGGCGGTCGGCATCGCGGCCGGTGCCGCGACCCGCAGGGTGCTGGCGGCGATCGCGGTCGTCGGCGGACTGTGGATCGGGCGCATGGTGGTGATGGTCAAGCTGCGGGGGCAGTTCATGACCCCGATGCACGTGATCAAGCCGCTCCAGGAGACCGCACGCGGGTCCGACGCCGTCCACGCCGTCGTCACGAACGACATGAGCCTGAACGGCGGGAGCCAGTGGTTCGTCGACGTCCACGGCGCCACGTACTCTCCGAAGGTCGTGGTCGACGGCTGGTGCGGGCGCACCGACGACCTCAGCAGCTGCTTCCAGCAGCACGGTATCGTCGGCGCCCTGAACAAGTTCCAGCCGGCCAGCCGGATGGGCACGTTCCACCTCATCGAGAACGGCCTGAACCTCGGGCTGTTCGTGATCGCGTTGGCCATTGCCTGGTGGTGCGTGAAGAAGACCCGCACGACCGTCGTCTAGAGGTCGCATAGCCGAACCGGTCCAAGCCTTCGCCATGGAAGTGGACTTAGCCGTGGACCGGTCGGCTGCTTACCCTCAAGCCATGCCAGTCGTCATCGCGCATGTCAGCGACATCCACATCGATTCCGCGCCGCGCGCCGCCGAGCGCGCCCGCCGGGTCTTCGACCACCTCGACACCCTGCCCGCCGACCTCGACTTGGTCGTGCTCACCGGGGACATCGCCGACCACGGCCTGGACGCCGAGTACGCGACGGTCCGCGGAGCCACGGCCACGCGGCACCCGCTGCTGGTCTGCCCCGGGAACCACGACGACCGCGAGGCGTTCCGGCGCACGCTGCTCGGCGTCCCGCCCTCGACCGGGCCGATCGACCAGGTGCACCGGACCGAGCGGTTCGTCGTCGCTCTCTGCGACTCCTCGATCCCGGGGCAGGACGACGGTTTCCTCGCCGACTCGACGCTGGAGTGGCTGGCCGCCGAGCTGGACGCGACCCCGGACGACGTCCCGGTCCTGATCGGCTTCCACCATCCGCCGGTGGAGCTGCACGCGCCGTACGTGGACCGGATCCGGCAGTTCGGCGAGGACCGGCTGGCCGAGGTGGTCGCCGGCCGGCCGAACGTCGTCGCCTTCCTGGCCGGGCACGCGCACACCGCCGCCGCCACGCGCTTCGCCGGGCTGCCGCTGCTGGTCGCGCCAGGAGTGGTGTCCACGGTGCCGCTGCCGTGGGAGGGCGAGCGGTCGGTGCATCTGGACCATCCGCCGTCGTTGGCGTTCCACGTCATCGACGACCGGCATCGGATCACCACGCACTATCGCTGCGTCGTGTAATTCGGTTGCCGCCGCCGTCCGGCGGTGTTGCACTGGTCCGGTCCAGGTCCCCTGCCGGAAGGAACCGCACATGCGTCTGCTGGCTGCCATGCCCACTCCGATGGTCATGTCTGTCAACGCGAAGGACGCGGTTTCCGGTGCGGTATCTGAACTTGGGCATTCTGGCGCACGTCGACGCCGGTAAGACCTCCCTGACCGAGCGGCTGTTGCACGCCGCCGGGGTCATCGACGAGATCGGCAGCGTGGACCGCGGCACGACCCGGACCGACAGCCTGGAGCTGGAGCGGCGTCGCGGTATCACGATCAAGGCCGCGGTCACGGCGTTCCCGTTGGGCGCGACGTCTGTGAACCTGGTCGACACGCCCGGGCACCCGGACTTCATCGCCGAGGTCGAGCGCACGCTGGGGGTGCTCGACGGCGTGGTGCTGGTGGTGTCGGCGGTCGAGAGTGTGCAGGCGCAGACCAGGGTGCTGATGCGGGCGATCCGGCGGCTCGGGCTGCCGACGGTGGTGTTCGTCAACAAAGCCGATCGCCGTGGTGCCGATCCGGCGCGCGTGCTGGCCGATGTCTCGGCGAAACTGACGCCCGCTGCGTTTCCGCTCGGGAAGATCGTCGACGCCGGGACGCGCGCGGCGCGGTTCGTCTCCGATGTTCCTGAGCTGCGGCGGCTCGGGCTCTGGTCGCAATTGGCCGCGGACAGTCGGCGTGGTGCGGTGCATCCAGTGTACTTCGGATCGGCGATCACCGGCGCGGGGGTCCCGGAGCTGATGGCCGGTATCGAGCAACTGTTGCCTCGCGCGGCCGGGGACGACGGCTCGGCCAAGGCCGCCGCCGGTCGGGTTTTCAAGGTCGAGCGCGGACTCGCCGGTGAGCGGATCGCTTATGTGCGCATGTTCGCGGGGGCGTTGAAGACGCGCGATCGGCTGCCGAGCGGTCGCGTCACCGGGATCTCCGTGCTGTCGGCGGCGGACGGAGCGCCGGTGCCGGCTGATGTTGTCAGCGCTGGGCAGATCGGCGTCGTCCGTGGCCTGACTCGGGTGCGGATCGGCGACCGGCTCGGCATGCGCGGCGCGGCGGAGGAGGAAGCTGCAACGTACTTCGCACCGCCGACGCTGGAAACCGTTGTGGAACCTCGGGATCAGGCAGACCGCGGCGCGATGTTCTCCGCACTGACGCAGCTGTCCGAGCAGGATCCGCTGATCGGGCTGCGCTACGACAAGGCGCGCGGGGAGACGTCACTGTCGCTCTACGGCGAGGTGCAGAAGGAGGTCATCCAGACCACGCTCGCCGAGGAGTACGGCGTCACGGTGGACTTCCGCGAGACGACGCCGATCTGTGTCGAGCGGGTGCTCGGCGTCGGCGAGGGGCTGGACGTCATCAAGATCGGCGACAACCCCTTCCTGGCCACGGTCGGACTGCGGATCGCGCCGGCGCCGGTGGGTGCGGGGGTGTCGTTCGGGCTGGAGATCGAGCTCGGGTCGCTGATCCCGGCGTTCCTCACCGCGATGGAGGAGACGGTACGCGCCACGCTCGGCTCGGGGCTGCACGGCTGGCAGGTCCCGGACGCGGTGGTGACGCTGACGCGCAGCGGCTACTGGGCTCGGCAGAGCCACTCGCACGGCACCTTCGACAAGAGCATGTCCAGTACCGCCGGCGACTTCCGGGCGCTGACCCCGCTGGTGCTCATGGAGGCGCTGGCGAAGGCCGGAACCGAGGTCTGCGAACCGATGCACCGGTTCCGGCTGGAAGTGCCGAGCGCTTTGCTGGGAACGGTCTTGCCGACCCTCGCGACGTTCCGCGCGGTACCGGGATCCACAACGGTGGCTGGGGAGACAGCGGTGCTGGAGGGCACGGTCCCGGCCGCGCGCGTGCACGCGCTGGGCCAGCGCATCCCCGGCATGACCGCTGGCGAAGGCGTCTTGGAGTCAGCCTTCGACCACTTCGCACCGGTCAGTGGCGGCGAGGTGCCCGCGCGCGCCCGCTGGGACGCGAATCCGTTGGACCGCAAGGAGTATCTGATGCGGGTGCAGCGCGGGGTGTGACTACCGGTCGGCCGTCCACCGCGGGTCCCGGCCGAGGTACCGCAGCAGCTCCGCCTCGGCGTCGTCCCCCGGCTGCGGCGCGAGCTCGGCCGCGTACACCCCGTACTGCCGCAGCGGTTCGACGATCTGGCGTGCGACCTCCAGCAGTTCCGCCGACAGCTCCGGGGTCAGCGGCGAGGGCTGGCCGGCCGCCGTCGCTATGTCCCACGCGTGCACCGCCGCGTCCAGGGCACACGCGCCGGCGCCGACGCGGGCGCTCAGCTTGTTCGGCGGGACGGGGACCGCGACCTCCTCGGTGTCCGGGTCGACGGCGGCCCAGGCGGCGGCCGAGCGCGTCAGCGCCTGCTCCAGGTGGGCCTTCGGGTCCTGGGGCGGCGTCGCCGACGGAGCGAAGGGGTCCTCCTCGGGGCCGGGGCCGGCGCCGAGGAAGGCCGCGTAGCCGATCTGGTCGCCGGCCGCGTGCCGCAGGACCTGGGTCACGGACCACTGCGAGCAGGGGGTCGGGCGGTCGAGGTCGGTGGCGGCGAGGGCGCCGACCACGGTGCGCAGGGCGGCGTGCGAGGCGTCGAGGGCGGCGTATCCGGTGCCGGTCATGGCGGAATCCCTTCGTGGCGGACCTTCGGCTCTGTGCCGTGGTCGTACCGCCAGTCTATCAGAACGGAATGGTTCGTTCCACTACTTGCGGCGCCCAGAGGCGCGGCCTCCGAGTAGCGTTCAGGCGTGGACTTCGACCTCGACGCCTACCTCGCCCGCATCGGGTACACCGGCGAACGCACCCCGACCGCGGCGACGCTCAAGGCCTTGCAGCGCGCGCACATCTACGCGATCCCCTTCGAGAACCTGGACCCGGCCCGCGGCGTCGTCCCTTCGCTCGAGCCGGCCGACCTGATGGCGAAGCTGGTCCACGGCACCGCGCGCGGCGGCTACTGCTACGAGCACAACTCCCTTTACGCCGCCGCACTGCGTGCGCTCGGCTTCAAGGTGACGCTGCTGGCCGGCCGGGTCCTGGTCGGCGCGAAGCCCGGCGACCTGCGGCCGCGCACCCACATGCTGCCGCTCGCCGAGGCCCCGGACGACCCGAACCGCTACCTGACCGACGTCGGGTTCGGCAGCGAGGGCGCACTGCTGGACCCCATGCCGCTGGCCACGACGGAAGTCCACGACGACCCGCGCCATCACCGGCTGGACGTCACCCCCGCCGACGGCCCGCTGGAGCAGTGGGTCCTGCGCGCCTTCCAGGACGGCGAGTGGCGGGATCAGTACTCGTTCACGGTCGAGCCGTTCTACGCACCCGACTTCGGCGTCATCAACCACTACATCGCCACCAGCCCACGCTCCCCGTTCAGCACCCGCGTCTACGTCGGCCGGACACTCCCGGACCGCCAGCTGAAGATCGACACCCGCACCTTCACCGTGACCCCCATCGACGGGACCTCGGTGAAGCGCGAACTCGCCGACGACGCCGAGGTCCGACAGGTCCTGGCCGAGGAGTTCGGCATCGTCGCGCCGGAATCCGAGGCCTGAGAAAGCGCTGCTAGAGCCCGCCGAACGGCCACCATTCGGCAGCCAGCAACAGCAGCACGAACATCCTCAATCGCCTGCGCACGCCACGCATATCCCCTCCGAGGCATCTAGGTTCGATAGTTCTCGTACCTCCCCAAGGTACGATGCAATTCGAACCCTGTCGAGGGCCGAGGAACCAGCCGAAGAACTAAGGGGGCGGCGGATGACCGCGGTGACGGGACTGGCGCATCCGGACATCGACGACATCGACCTGAGCACCGTGCTGCTCGCGCTCGCCGATCCGCACCGCCGGCAGGTGGTGCTGGAGCTGGCGCGCGATCCGAAGACCGAGCGCCAGTGCGCGACGTTCGTGCTGCCGATCGCCAAGTCGACGAAGACCCACCACTGGCGCGTGCTGCGCGAATCCGGGCTCGTGTACCAGCGCGCGGTCGGCAACGGCCTCTACATCCGCCTGCGCGAGGACGATCTCAAGCGGCGCTTCCCCGGGCTGCTCGACACCATCGCCGCACTGGAAGCGTAGAAAGCCTTACAACCCCAGCGAATCCGCCAGGTCGATCGCCTCGTCGGCCCAGCGCGCGCAGATCGCCAGCCCCGCAGCGCGCGCCTCGTAACGGACGTCGGGATCGACCGCCTCGCCGCTGCCGTAAGCCCGGTGCCGGTCATCCAGCGCGGCTTGCAAGCACCAGGGCATCAGCCAGTCGTACTTGACCGCCGAGGCGCGGATGCCGAGTACCGCCAACCTGGGATCGCCCGGCCAACCCGCGGCCCGCAGTCCTTCGAGGTAGGCCTCGGTCACCAGCTCGGGCAGGTTCTCGGCGAACCCCGGCCGCAGCGGCCAGTCGAAGAAGCTGTCCGGCACCAGGTTCCCGGCGTCCTCGCCGACCGCGCCGTCGCCGGTGAAGGCCCAGTCGAGCAGGACCACGGTGCCGTCCGGGCGCCGGATCACGTTGTTCGGCCACACATCCAGGTGGCAGACCGTACGCGGAAGGCGCGTCATCAGGTCCAGCAGCCGTTCCCGGTTGCGGTGCAGACGGACCAGGGCTTCGCGCAGGTCCGGCGGGAAGTGCTTGACGATCAACGGAAGCGACCAGGCGCTGTCGTCTTCCAGCACTGAGAAGTCGGCGGGCCGGGTGGTGCTGTAGTCGGCCAGGAAACCGCGGCTGAACCACGGTTCCGAGGGTTGCGGCTCGGCGCCCTGGACTTCGCCCAGCGCGTAGGCGACAGCGGCGATGTCCTCCACCGTCAGATCGCCGCCGTGCGTCCCGGCGACGTCCTCAAGCAGCAGCTCGACATCACCGTCCGGCAGCTCGCGGACCTCGACGAGCTTCGGCGCGCCGAGGCCGAGGCCCGCCGGCAGGCCGCTGATGTAGACGTCCGCCTCGCGGCGCCAGTAGTTCCAGAACCGGGGATCGGCCGATGAGGCCCACTGGGGCGGCGCGTCGGTGCGGCGATGGGTCAGGATCTTGTGGATCAGACCGTCCTCGCCGCGCCACACGCCGCGGGTCACTCCGTTGTTGCGGTTGTGGGGCAACTGCAACGGCTCGTCGTCCGGCATGACGGCAGCCTACTGAGACGCGGCGGCGCGAGCCTTCGCGTCGGCGGCGAGCTTGGCGGCCAGCCTGATCTCCAGGCTGTCCAGGATGAGGTCGAGCCCATAGACGAAGTTCCCCAGGCGGGTTTCCATCGGGTCCTTCTTGAGCTCTTCCCGATAGATCTCCGCCAACCCGGCGTCGTCGGCGACCGTCGCCATCTTCGGGCCCACGGTCCGGTACCAGTCCTGCTCGCTCATGCCGCGCCGGCGCAGAGCCGACAACCACCCGGCCTCGGCGGACGTGATGCCGATGACGTAGGAGGACACCGTGCTCATCGCCCGGGCCGCCTCGTGCATGTCGAAGCCCGCCGTGGTCAGGACGGCCAGGCTCCGCTGGGTCACCGAGACCACGTTCGGGCCCAGGTAGTTGAGCCCGACCTGGCCCAGCACGTGCGTCAGCCACATGTGCCGCAGCCCGACCTCGCGCAGGCTGTGCGCGTTGACGTGCAGGGCCAGCCGCCAGCTCGCGGGATCGGTGATCTCCGGGACCTCCAGCTCGCCGTAGACCTCGTCGGTCACCAGCTCGATCAGCTCGTCCTTGCTCGCCACGTGCCGGTACAGCGACGTCGCGCCGGCGCCGAGGCGCTGGCCCAGGGTACGCATGCTCAGCGCCTCGACGCCCTCCTCGTCGAGCAGCGCGACCGCCTCGGCGACGATGCGCTCGCGGGTGAGCTGCTCCTTCTGTCGGCGCGGCGGCCTGGTCCAGACCGAGTTCAGCGCGGGGGCCGAGGCATCGGAGTCGTCGGAGCCGTCGGAGTCGGTGCCGGAGTCGGTGTCGATATTCACGGGCGTTCCTCGTCTCGGAGCGGAAGGCCTTCACCTTTCACCGCCAACGATAGCCGAAGGCTGCGCACACTGTTCGCTGTTGCGCACACCGTGCGCATCGGCGTACGGTGGTCCCATCGAAGCGCACACTGTGCGCAGATGCGAACAGTGTGCGCAGCCGGGCTCCCGGTCGCGGCACAGAGGAGGGGACGGGAAATGTCAGAGGTAACGGAGTCGACGCAAGCAGGGGCGAGCGCCGAGGGCGGGCCGGTCGGGGGCCGGCGGCGATGGCTCATCCTGATCGTGCTGTGCCTGGCGACGCTGGTGCTGGTCGTGGACAACATGGTCCTGACGGTCGCGGTGCCGGCGCTGACCGAGTCGCTGCACGCCAGCGCGCAGAACATCCAGTGGGTGCTCGACTCCTACATTCTGGTGTTCGCCGGCCTGCTGCTGACCACCGGAAGCCTGTCCGACCGGTTCGGCCGGCGCCGGGTCCTGATCATCGGGCTCGCGGTGTTCGGCGTCGCCTCGGCGGTGGCGACCCTGGCGAACAACCCCGGCGAGCTGATCGCCGCCCGCGTCGCGATGGGCATCGGCGGCGCGCTGCTGATGCCGAGCACGCTGTCGATCCTGATCACCGTGTTCACCGACGAGGCCGAACGGCGCAAGGCGATGGCCGCGTGGACCGTGGTCGCGATGGTCGGCCTGGTCGGCGGCCCGGTGCTGGGCGGCGTGATGATCAGCCACTTCTGGTGGGGGTCGGTCTTCCTGCTGAACATCCCGATCGCGGCGCTGGCCATCATCTCGGCCGTGGTGCTGATGCCGGAGAGCAAGGGCCCGTGGCGCAAGCCCGACCCGCTGGGCACCGTGCTCTCGATCGTCGGCCTGACCTCGGCGGTCTGGGTGATCATCGAGCTCCCGAAGGGCATCACCGCGCCCAGCACCCTGATCGCCCTGGTGGTGGCAGTGGTCGCGCTGGTCTCCTTCGGGATCTGGGAGACCCGCATCGCCGAGCCGATGGTGCCGCTCCAGCTGTTCAAGCAGCGCAACTTCTCCGGCGGCTCGTTCTCGCTGACGCTGGTGCAGATCGGCAACGGCGGCCTGCTGCTGGTGATGACGCAGTACCTGCAGTTCGTGCTCGGCTTCTCGGCGCTGAAGGCCTCGCTGTGCTTCATCCCGCTGGCCGTCGCCGCCCTGATCTTCAACACCCTGGGGGCGGGTCTGGGCATGAAGTTCGGCAACCGGCCGCTGATGGTCGTCGGCCTGCTGATCTGCGCGGTCGCCTTCGGGATCCTGGCCGACCTGGGCGTCGACGACGGCCTGGGCAAGCTGTTCGTGGGCTTGTTCCTGCTGGGCGCCGGCTCCGGCCTCGCGATGCCGGCGGCGATCACCGCGATCATGGGGGCGGTCCCGCCGGAGCACGCCGGCGTCAGCTCCGCGCTGAACGACACCGTGCAGCAGACCGGCGCGGCCCTGGGCGTGGCGATCATGGGCACCGTGGTGGCCAGCCGCTTCACGGCCGGGATGCCGGCGAAGTACGCCGGCACGGCGCGGCACTCGCTCGGCGAGGCCTACGGCATCGCCAAGACGGCAGGCGACAACACCCTGCTGGACTCGGCGCGCCACGCCTTCACCCACGCGGCGTCGGTCGCCTACGTCGCCGGCGCGGTCGGGGTGGTCGCCGCCGCGATCGTGTCGTTCGTGGTGCTGCGGGACGTCAAGGCGCCGACGGCACCGACCGGCGGCGAGAGCACGGTGGTGGGCGACGACATCGCAACGGCTGCGACTGTGGCGCTGTGAGCCATATCACAACGCAGAGTAAGAGCCCATTGTTCCCTGCATGACGGAATCCCCCACCAGCACAAACCCCACCACCGAAAGCGCCGGCGACTCCGTCTGGAGAGTCGTCGGCGCTTCGATGGTCGGCACCACCCTCGAGTGGTACGACTTCTTCCTCTACGGCACCGCGGCGGCCGTGGTCTTCCCGAAGGTCTTCTTCGTCAAGAGCGACCCGCTCACCGCGACGCTGCTGTCGTTCCTCACCTACGCCCTGGGCTTCGCGGCCCGGCCGATCGGCGGCGTGGTCTTCGGACACGTCGGCGACCGCGTCGGGCGCAAGAAGACGCTGATGGTCAGCCTCGTCATCATGGGGATCGCCACCACAGGGATGGCTTTCGTCCCGGGCTACAACTCCATAGGCGTCTGGGCGCCGGTCCTGCTCACCTCGCTGCGCATGGTCCAGGGCTTCGCGCTCGGCGGCGAGTGGGGCGGCTCGGTGCTGATCGTGGCCGAGCGGGACAAGTCCCGGCGCGGGTTCTGGGCCTCGTGGCCGCAGGCCGGGGCGCCGTTGGGGCTGGTGCTCGGGACCGGCGTGCTCATCCTGCTGTCCCAGAACATGAGCGAGAAGTCGTTCCTGGACTGGGGATGGCGGGTGTCGTTCGGGCTGTCGGCGATCCTGCTGCTGGTCGGCGTCTGGGTCCGCAAGTCGCTCAACGAGACCGAGGCGTTCCGGGCCGCGCAGGCGAAGAAGGAGAGCGCGCCGCCGAAGCTGCCGGCCCTGGAGGTGTTCCGCACCTCCTGGCGCGAGATCCTGATCGCCTTCGGGACCCGCATGGCCGAGAACATCTCCTTCTACCTGGTCGCCACCTTCTCGGTCACCTGGATCACCGTGCACCTGAAGCTCCCGAAGTCCTTCGGGCTGGACGCGGTGATGATCGGCGCGGCGGTCGAGACCGTCCTGATCCCGGTGTTCGGCATGCTCTCCGACCGGATCGGACGCCGGCCGGTCTACCTGGCCGGGGCGATCGGGATCGGGGTGTGGACGCCGATCTTCTTCGCGCTCGTCGATCAGAAGTCGTATCCGCTGGCGGTGCTCGCGATCACCGTCGCCCTGGCCTTCCACGGCCTGATGTACGGCCCGCAGGCGGCCTTCTTCGCGGAGATGTTCCCGACCGGGGTCCGCTACTCCGGCGCCTCGATCGGCTACCAGGTGGCCTCGATCGCGGCCGGCGCGCCGGCGCCGCTGATCGCCGTGGCGATCCTGGAGCACAACGGCGGGAAGACCTCCGCGTGGCTCACGCTCTACATGGGGCTGGCTGCCGTGGTGACCATCATCGCGCTGTACTTCGCGCGGGAGACGCGGTCGGTTTCGATGAGCGGTGAGGCGGACGGCGCGGTAGACGGCGAGGGGGACGGTAAGAGGGACGGCGAGGCGGACGCGAGCGGAACAAAGCATTCCGTTCAGGTGCTATCCTGACCCCATGTCCGCCCCGATCACCCCGACTGCCCCCACCACCTCCCGCACCGGACCGCTGTCCGGCCGCAAGGCCCAGGCGAACCGCAACGACGAAGCCATCCTGCGGGCCGCGCGCGAGGTCTTCGTCGCCGATCCGTCCGCGCCGATCTCCGCTGTGGCCAAGGCGGCCGGGGTGGGGATCAGCGCCCTGTACCGGCGCTACGAGAGCAAGGAAGTGCTGCTGCAGACGCTGTGCGCGGACGGCCTGGCGACGTACATCGAGTGCGCGGAGGCGGCGCTGGCCTCGGAGGCCGGGCCGTGGGAGACCTTCACGGACTTCGTGCGCGCGGTCATCGACGCCGACGTACACGCGCTGACGGTGAACCTGGCGGGGACCTTCACGCCGACCGCGGAGATGTCCGGCCAGGCCACGCGCGCCGTGGGCCTGGCCGCCGCGATCCTGGGGCAGGCGCACGAGGCCGGCGTGATCCGCGCCGACTTCGCCCTCAACGACATCGCGATGCTGCTGGAGCAGCTGACCGCGGTCACCGGGCCGGGGCCGGAGCGGACCAGGGAGCTGCGGCACCGCTATCTGGCGCTGCACTTCGACGCGCTGCGGCCGCAGACCGCGAAGGCGGTGGCCGCGTTGCCGGGGCCGCCGCCGAGCGACGAGGAGTTGGGCGCCCGCTGGGTCCCGAAGGGGGCCTAGGACAGGGTCTCGACGGTGGCTGGAAAGCCGCGGCCCGGCGGCTCCCGGCGAATTTCTGCTACATCTTGTAACAGATTGCGGACAACCCGGGTCGGCGGACCGCGCTTCTGGGATGATCGGCCGCTATGACGACCGAACTGACCCGGCGGAGCGCGGCCGGCTCGGCCCGCCGGCGCCTGGTATCGACCACCACGCTGAGCAAGGTCCCCGAAGTCACGCTGATCTTCTGGATCACGAAGATCCTCACCACCGGGATGGGCGAGACCACCTCGGACTTCCTGAACCAGAGGTGGGACCCGAAGATCATGGTCTCGCTGTCCGGCCTGGTGCTGGCCGGCGTGATCTGGGTGCAGTTCAAGGCCTCGCGGTACTCGGCATGGCTCTACTGGGCCGCCGTCGTCATGGTGAGCGTGTTCGGCACGATGTGCGCCGACGTGCTGCACGTCGGCTTCGGCGTCCCCTACGCGGTGTCGACTGCCTTCTTCGCCGTCGCACTCGCCGCGATCTTCGTACTGTGGTACCGGGTCGAGGGCACGCTGTCGATCCACAGCATCACCACCCCGCGCCGGGAGCTGTTCTACTGGCTGACCGTGGTGACCACGTTCGCGCTCGGCACCGCGGTCGGCGACATGACCGCCACGACGCTGAAGCTCGGGTACTTCTCCTCCGGCGTGATGTTCGCCGTGCTGTTCGCGGTGCCCGCGGTGGCGTACAAGTTCGGGCTGAACGGGATCTTCGCGTTCTGGTTCGCGTACGTCGTGACCCGGCCGTTCGGCGCGTCCTTCGCGGACTGGATGGGCGTTTCGGCCAAGCGCGGCGGTCTGGCCTGGGGGACCGGGCCGGTCAGCCTGGTGCTGCTCGGGATCATCGTGGTGCTGGTGGCCGTCCTGGCCGTGACCAAGATGGACGTCGCGCGGGCGGATGTCGCGCAGGGCGACTGACTGGTCCTGTTGAGGCCGACAACCGATGAGACCGATGAGCACGCACCCGGGATGCCCCCTTCGCATCGGGTGCGTGCTCATCGGCTCGGCCGGTTCGGGCGGCGCGGCCTGGGCGGCTCGCGCGGCTCGTCCCGCCTGTCCGGAATCGGTCCGGCGGCGTCCCCCGCCGTGCCGACTCCCCCCGTTCGGACGGCTCAGTCCTGCGCGCCGCCGGACAGGTCCCACGGCCGGGCCGTCGCGCCGAGCCGGTTCCACAGGTTGATGATCCCGATGTGCCAGACCAGCTCGGCCAGCTCCGTCTCGGAGAAGTGCGCCGCGGCCTCGTCCCACACCGCGTCGGACACCTCGCGGTCGGCCAGCCGGGTCACGGCCTCGGTCAGCGCCAGGGCGGCGCGCTCGCGGGCGGTGAAGTACGGGGCCTCGCGCCAGACCGCGACCAGGTTCAGGCGGCGCCAGGTGTCGCCGCCGGCCACGGCGTCGCGGGAGTGCATGTCGACGCAGTAGACGCAGCCGTTGATCTGGGAGGCGCGCAGCTTCACCATCTCGCGCAGCGGCTTCTCCAGGCTGGTCTCGCCAGCCGCGCGCTCCAGACCGTTCATCGCCTTGGCGATCCCCGGCGCGAGGTCGTCGACGGCGAGGCGGACGGTGGGCTTCACGTATGCGGTCTCTGTCGCGTTCGTTGTCATGACTATGACGGTACGCGGGGTGTGGACTGTTGTTAGGATCCAATCCGATGGCTGAATATTGGTCCACTTTGGACGTCGATCTGCATCTGTCGGTCGACCCCGCGTCCGGGCGCCGGGTCGGGCTGGAGCACGCGCTGCGCGAGGCGATCCGGGACGGCCGGCTGGGCGCGGGGACGCGGCTGCCGTCGACGCGGACGCTGGCGGTGGAGCTCGGGCTGGCGCGGGGGACGGTGTCGGCGGCTTATGACCAGCTGGTCGCCGAGGGGCATCTGGTCGCGGTGCGGGGGTCGGGGACGCATGTCGCTGAGCTGGCGGGGCAGGGGGTTCCTGGTCCGAGCGGGTTGCCTTCTGCGCCGCGGTCGCCGGACGCGCCTGGTGCGCGGCGGTCGCCAGATGCGCTCGGCGCGTCGGGCACACTTGGTCTGCCTGGCGCACTTGGTCTGCCGAGCGCGTGGGTCGGCGAGCAGCCACGCAGCCGGGCCAAGCCGCTCGGCAACAATCTCCTGCCGGGTTCGCCGGACCTGTCGCACTTCCCGCGCGCCGCGTGGCTGCGCGCGTCCCGCCGGGCGGTGAACGCGGCGCCCAACGACGCGTTCGGTTATGGCGATCCGCGAGGCCGGGTCGAGCTGCGGCGGGCTTTGGCCGAGTACTTGGGGCGAGCGCGGGGCGTGCTCGCGGATCCGGAGCGGATCGTCATCGTCTCCGGTGCGGTGCAGGGGCTGGCGCTGCTCGGGCAGGTGCTCGGCGGGGTGGTGGCGATGGAGGATCCGTACATACCGCTGTTCCATGACGTGGTGCGCTCGCATGGTGCGGATGTAGTGCCGCTTCCGGTGGATGACGACGGCGCGCGCATCGATCTGCTCGCCGGCCCCGACTTCGATCAGGTGAACACCGCCGTGGTCACGCCCAGTCACCAGTATCCGATCGGCTCGACGCTGCATCCGGCGCGGCGCCACGCGCTCGTCGAGTGGGCGTGCGAGGGTCGGCGGCTGGTCGTCGAGGACGACTACGACGGCGAGTTCCGGTACGACCGGCAGCCGGTCGGCGCGGTGCAGGGCATGGCGCCCGAGCGCGTCGGCTATCTGGGGACGGCCTCCAAGACGCTGGGTCCGGGAATCCGGCTGGCGTGGATGGTGCTGCCCGGGCACCTGGTCGGGCCGGTCACCGAGGCCAAGCGGCACGCCGACCACCAGTCCGAGGCGCTGGGGCAGCTGACGCTCGCGGAGTTCATCGCCTCGCACGACTACGACCGGCACGTCCGCGCCGCGCGCCTGCGCTACCGCCGGCGCCGCGACCTGCTGGCCGAGCGCCTGCACACCCGGGCCGGACGGCCGGCGGCGGGATTCGCGCTCGGCGGCATCGCGGCGGGGCTGCACGCGCTGGTCCGCCTGGAGCCGGCGGGGATGACCGAGGCGGAAGTGCTCAAGCGCGCATCTGAGTTCGATCTGGAGTTGGAAGGCCTCGGCGGTCTGTGGCACACCGCCCCGACGAACACGCTGGCGAGCTCCGCCCCACGTCCGCAGGGCATCGTGGTGGGTTTCGGCAGCCCCACCGAGGCGGCGTACCCGCGGGCGCTGGACGCGTTGGTGCGGACACTTTCGTGGAGATGACTACTCATACGGTCTAATGGACATCGCACGATAGCCCGACCCGGCGTGCTACTCAGGCGCTCCCTGCGTCACACTGGTCTCGGAACAGCACTGCCTTTTAAGAGGAGAAACCCGTGGACGACGTACTGCGCCGTACGCCCCTCTTCGCCACGCTCGACCAGGACGCGGCCGCGTCGCTGCGCGCCTCCATGAACGAGATCGAGCTGGCCCGAGGTGACCTCCTGTTCCACGAGGGCGACCCCGGCGACTCGCTGTACGTGGTCCTGCGCGGCAAGATCAAGCTCGGCCGCACCAGCGGCGACGGCCGGGAGAACCTGGTCGCGGTCCTCGGCCCCGGCGAGATGTTCGGCGAGCTGTCCCTGTTCGACCCGGGCCCCCGCTCCGCCGGCGCCACGGCCCTGGTGGACTCCACCCTGCTGGGCCTGAGCTCCGACGAGCTGACCCCCTGGCTGGCCACCCGCCCCGACGTCGCCCGCGCCCTGCTCCGCGCGATCGCCCGCCGCCTGCGCCGCACCAACGACTCGATGTCCGACCTGGTGTTCTCCGACGTCCCCGGCCGCGTGGCCAAGGCCCTGCTGGACCTCTCGGCCCGCTTCGGCACCCCCGCCGAGGACGGCATCCACGTCGCCCACGACATGACGCAGGAGGAGCTGGCGCAGCTGGTCGGCGCCTCCCGCGAGACGGTGAACAAGGCGCTGGCGGACTTCGCCGGGCGCGGTTGGCTCCGGCTGGAGGCGCGCGCTGTGGTGCTGACGAATGTGGAGAGGTTGAGTCAGCGGTCGCGGTAGGGAGTCACAGCGCATTGCGCCACACCCGCTTTCGGCCCAACTTCATCGGCGAGTCTCCGCGTTGGCGTTGACCGCGTCCCTGGCTGGCGGCGATCCTGACCTTGGATTCAGCGGCGCGCGCTCTCAATCGAGGTTGGTGACCCCCTTTGGGTGGGGCGGCCCTGTCCTCCCCGCGAAAACGAATGTCAGTTGCTGCCCGCCAGTAGGTCGCCCGCGAGCCGCAGGCCGTCCAGGTCGTGGATGTCGCCGGACTGGGCCGGGATCTCGGCCACCGCGACGTTCGGCTGGGAGGCGGTGAAGCGGTCCGCCAGGCGGCGTTCGCGGGCGCTGAGGCGGACGCGCTCGGCGTGCAGGCGGAGCAGGCCGGCGGCCAGGCGGAGGTCGGGGGAGTCGGCGTCGAGTTCCTCGGCGGCGGCCAGGGCTTTCTCGGCGGACAGTTCGGGGACCGTTACGGGGTGCACGCGGTTCAGGATGAGGCCGGCCAGGGGCATGTTCTCGGCGGCCAGGCGCTCGGTGAAGTAGGCGGCCTCGCGGAGGGCGTCGGGTTCCGGTGCCGCTACCACCAGGAAGGCGGTGCCGTCGGCCTGGAGCAGTTGGTACGTCTCCTCCGCGCGTTGGCGGAAGCCGCCGAACATCGATTCCAGGGAGCCGACGAAGGTCTGGACGTCGTGCAGGAGGCCGGAGCCCAGGAGCTTGTTCAGGGCCATGGTGGCGATCGAGAAGCCGGAGGCCAGGACCTTCATGGCGAAGCCGCCGCCGGCTTTGGCCGGGGCCATCAGGACCTTGATCAGGCGGCCGTCGAGGAAGCTGCCGAGGCGGTTCGGAGCGTCGAGGAAGTCCAGGGCCGAGCGGCTGGGCGGGGTGTCGACGATGATCAGGTCCCAGCTGCCGGTCTCGTCGCCGGTGCGGCGCAGCTGGCCCAGCTTCTCCATCGCCATGTACTCCTGCGTGCCGGAGAAGCCCGCGGACAGCGACTGGTAGAACGGGTTTTCCAGGATCTGCTCGATGCGGTCCGGGTCGGCGTGGTTCTCCACGATCTCGTCGAAGGTCCGCTGCATGTCGAGCATCATCGCGAACAGCCGGCCCGGGCCCTGGACGCCCTCGACCTCGCGCGGATTGTTGTCCAGCTCGGTCAGGCCCAGGGACTGCGCCAGCCGGCGCGCCGGGTCGATCGTCAGGACCACGACCTTGCGGCCCTGTTCGGCGGCGCGCAGGGCCAGCGCCGCGGCGGCGGTGGTCTTGCCCACGCCGCCGGAGCCGCAGCACACGACGATCGAGGTCGCCGGGTCGGTCAGCAGGCCGTCGATGTCGAGGCGCTTCGGGGTCACACTCATGCGGCCTCCCCGGTCGCCGCCGCCGCAGACAGCGCCGCGGCCAGCTCGTAGAGTCCGCCGAGGTCGATGCCCCCGGCGATCTGCGGCAGCTCCACCACCGGGCGGCCGGCAGAGTCCAGCGCGCGCCGCTCGACCTCCTCCAGGCTGAGGCGTTCGGCGTGCTCGCGGCCGAGAACCGCCAGGGCGTGGGTCTCGGAGCCGTCGATGCCGTAGGGCCGCAGCAGGGCCGCGACCCGCTTCTCCGCCGCCGCGCTGACGGCCGCGCGCTTGCCGATGGCCAGGTGCGCGGTGCGGACCATGTTCACCAGGATCGCACCGACCGGCAGGCCTGCGGCGTGCAGCTCCTCGACGCCGTCGAGGGTCTCCTGGACCGGCATGTCCTCCAGCACGGTCGTCAGGTGCACCGCGGTCTGCGGCGAGGTCAGGACCCGCATGACCGCCTCGGCCTGGTTCTTCACCGGGCCGACCCGGGCCAGGCCGGCGACTTCGGTGTTCACGTTCAGGAAGCGGGTGATGCGGCCGGTGGGCGGTGCGTCCATCACCACGGCGTCGTAGGCGAAGGCCGCGCCCGGGCGGTCGGGGGCGGTGCGGCGGACCGCCTCGCAGGCCTTGCCGGTAAGTAGCACGTCGCGCATGCCCGGGGCCACGGTGGTCGCGAAGTCGATGGCGCCGAACTTCTTCAGCGCCTTGCCGGCCCGGCCCAGCTTGTAGAACATGTCCAGGTACTCGAGCAGCGCCTGTTCGGGGTCGATGGCCAGGGCGAACACCTCGCCGCCGCCGGGCGCGATCGCGATGCTGCGCTCCTCGTACGGCAGCGGAGCCGTGTCGAAGAGCTGCGCGATGCCCTGGCGCCCCTCGACCTCCACCAGCAGCACCCGGCCGCCGCCCTCGGCCAGGGCCAGCGCCAGCGCCGCGGCGGCCGTGGTTTTCCCGGTGCCGCCTTTTCCCGTGACGATGTGCAGGCGGCACTCCGGCGGCCAGGGTCGGCTCATGGGCCCAGCCTAACCATGCGCCGGACACTCCTGGGACGGCCCACCCCTGGCGCTACTCTGGAGGGCCACCGCAGGGGTGGTGCTTATCAGGGAACTTGGCCGAGGGGGGCCCACAGATGAGCGACGACGTCGACACCGAACGCCTGGCACCACCGGAGCGCTTGATCGCGGAGCGTTATGTTCTGCGCGCGGAGCTCGGCCGGGGTGGCATGGGCGTCGTGTGGCGCGGCGAGGACCGGGTGATCGGACGGCCGGTCGCCGTGAAGGAGATGCGGCTCAGCGAGGGCGTCACGGTCGCCGAGCGCGCGGTCTTCGAGCAGCGCATCATGCGTGAGGCCCGCACCGCCGGGCGGCTGAACGACCCGGCCGTGGTCACCGTCTTCGACGTGGTCCACGACAACGGCTCCGTGTTCATCGTCATGGAGCTGGTCGAGGCACCGAACCTGGCGCAGCTGGTCCGCGGCTCCGGTCCGCTCTCCCCACCCGCCGTCGCCGAAATAGGCCGCCAGGTGCTCTCCGCGCTGGAGGCCGCCCACGGAGCCGGCATCGTGCACCGCGACGTGAAGCCGTCGAACATCATGGTCGGCGGCAACGGCCGGGCCAAGCTCACCGACTTCGGGATCGCGCAGGCCGTCGACGACCCCACGCTGACCAAGACCGGCGCCGTCATCGGCTCCCCCGCCTACCTCGCCCCGGAACGACTCTCCGGCCACGAGGCGAGCCCGGCCTCCGACCTGTGGTCGCTCGGCGCGGTGCTGTACTTCGCGATCGAGGGCAAGGCCGCGTTCGAACGCGACACCACGGCGGCCACGTTCGGCGCGGTGCTGACCGAGGTCCCATACCTGACGAACGCGCAGGGTCCGCTGGCCGCCGCGGTGTCCGGGATGCTGGCCTCCGCGCCCGAGGGCCGGCTGACCGCGCCACAGATCCGGACGCTGCTGGACGCGGTGACCCGCGAGACGGCCATGCCGCTCGCGCCGCAGGGCACCATGGGCACGATACCGATCGCGCCCATCGGGGCGCCGACCACGCCGCTGGCCCCGCTGTGGAACCCGGCAGCCGCGCCGCCGAAGCGGTCCTGGGCCAAGATAGCCGGGACGTTCGCCGCGGCAGTACTGGTCACCGCGGCGGTCGCGGGCTTCGCCGCCTACAACGCGGGCTCGAGTTCGGGGAAGAAGCAGGAGCAGAAAGCCGACGCCCTGCCCTCGGACGTGGTGAAGGTGTACTCGATGGGGCCCGGCCCGAAGACCGACTTCCCGGCCGGCCTGCCCATGAGCGGCTCCCAGACCTGCCTGAGCGGCCCGCCCTTCGTCCCCGGCAGCCCGACGTATCAGAGCACTTCGTGCTCCAACCCCCACGACCTGGAGATCTACTACCAGACCTCCTTCGTCAACACCTCGTTCAGCAGCTACGGCACCAACAACCCGGTGCCGTATCCCGGCGTCGACCAGCTGACGGCACTGGCCAAGCAGGCATGCTGGACAGACCGGTTGATCACGCCTTATGCGAACGCCAAGGGCGGCCACTACAACTACTACGCCGTCATCCCGACCCCGGACCTGTGGGCGGGAAAGAACCTGCCCACCAGTTCGAGCGCGGACCAGAGCGTCTACTGCCTGATGACGAACACCGCGGGGCAACTGCCTGGCGACGGCTCATAGCCGCCGCCCCGTAGTCTTACCCCATGACGCTGCGTCCAATTTACAATCAATGGGAATACGCGACAGTGCCGCTGCTGGTGCACGCCACCAAGCAGATCCTCGACACCTGGGGCGAGGACGGCTGGGAACTCGTCCAGGTGGTCCCGGGCCCGAACCCGGACCAGCTGGTCGCCTACCTGAAGCGTCCGAAGACGACGGAGTCCTGAGACATGACCCACCCCGAAGAGAAGCTGACCGAGCTCGGCCTGAAGCTGCCCGAGGTCGCGGCCCCGGTCGCGGCCTACATCCCGGTGCTGCGCAGCGGCAATCTCGTCTACACCTCCGGCCAGCTGCCGATGGTCGACGGCGCGCTGCCGATGGTCGGCAAGGTCGGCGCCGAGGTCAGCCCGGAGGACGCCAAGGCCCTGGCGCAGCGCTGCGCGCTGAACGCGCTGGCCGCGGTGAAGTCCGAGATCGGCGACCTAGCCAAGGTCAAGCGGGTCGTGAAGGTGGTCGGGTTCGTGGCCAGCGCCCCGGACTTCACCGGCCAGCCCGGGGTCGTCAACGGCGCCTCGGAGCTGCTCGGCGCGGTCTTCGGCGAGGCCGGCCGGCACGCGCGCTCGGCGGTCGGGGTGGCGGTGCTGCCGCTGGACGCGCCGGTCGAGGTCGAGCTGACCGTCGAGGTCTGAGCCGGCGGCGGTACACGGCGGCATCTGGTTCCCGCCGCGGCGGGAACCAGAAAAGGAAGGGGAACGCATGTCGCAGCAAGGCGGGGAGTACATAGCTCCGGCCGGCAGCCGGCTCAGCGCGCAGGTGCCGGAGGGCTGGCAGGAGCAGATCGCCGCCTACGAGCGCGGCGAGTTCACCCCGGTGCCCCCGAAGCACGCTGCGACAGTAGTACTGCTCCGCGACTGCGTGGACGCACCCCCGGACGTCTACCTGCTCAAGCGCGCCGCCTCGATGTCCTTCGCCGGCGGCTTCTACGCCTTCCCCGGCGGCCGGGTCGACCCGCGCGACGCGGACGCCGAGATCGCCTGGGCCGGGCCCTCGGCCGCGGACTGGGCCCGGCGCTTCGGCAGCGACGAGGCCGAGGCCCGCGCGCTGCTGTGCGCGGCGGTCCGGGAGACCTTCGAGGAGTCCGGCGTCCTGTTCGCCGGCCCTGACGAGCACTCCGTGGTCGCCGACACCACCGACGAGGACTGGGAAGCCGACCGGCGGGCGCTGGTTTCACGGGAAACATCGCTGGCGGAGTTCCTCACAAAAAGGTCGCTCGTGCTGCGCACCGACCTGCTCGGCGGCTGGTCCCGCTGGATCACCCCGGAGTTCGAGCCGCGCCGCTACGACACCGCGTTCTTCGTCTCGGCGCTGCCGGCCGGCCAGCGGACCCGGGACGTGTCGGGGGAGACCGAGTCGACCACCTGGATGCAGCCCCGACAGGCCATTGACGACCACATCGCGGGCCGGGCCCTGATGCTCCCGCCGACCGTCACCACGCTGCGCGAGGTGCACGGCTTCGGCACCGCCCAGGAGGCCGTGCGAGCCGCGGCGAGCCGGCCGCTGAAGCCGATCATGGCCACGGTGCGACGCCACGACGACGGGTCCTGGCACCTCGAATGGGAACTCTGACAAATGGGAACTCTGACAGTGACAGCGGCGGGGCGGCGATGAACGACCTGATGAAGCCCGGCGTCCGGCCCGAGGCCGGGACGGACCGCGCGACCCTGATCCTGGCCCCGAACGCCGACCCGATGACCCTGGACGGCACCAACACCTGGCTGCTCGCCGAGCCCGGGGCGCGCCGCGCCGTGGTCGTCGACCCGGGGCCGCTGCACGAGGACCACCTCCAGCTGATCCTGGCCACCGCCGAGGAGCGCGAGCTGCGGATCGGGCTGATCCTGCTCACCCACGGCCACTTCGACCACTCCGAGGGCGCCCCGCGGCTGGCCGAGCTGACCGGCGCGCCGGTGCGCGCGCTGGACCCGCGGTTCCGGCTCGGGGACGAGGGGCTGGTCGGCGGCGACGTGGTGGATATGGACGGGCTGCACCTGT
The DNA here is from genome assembly GCF_015356825.1 of Catenulispora rubra. Lineage (GTDB taxonomy): Bacteria > Actinomycetota > Actinomycetes > Streptomycetales > Catenulisporaceae > Catenulispora > Catenulispora rubra. The sequence continues at coordinate 51,125 of NZ_JAACYW010000034.1, forward strand.
TCGTGGTCGCCACGCCCGGGCACAGCGCTGACAGCTTGTGCTTCGTCCTGCCCGACGATCGCGCGCTGCTGACCGGCGACACCATCCTGGGCCGGGGCACGACCGTGGTCGCGCATCCCGACGGCCGGCTGGGGGACTACCTCGACTCGCTGCGGCACCTGCGGGACCTGGCGGCCGCGCACGAGGTGGAGACCGTGCTGCCCGGGCACGGACCGGTGCCGGCCGACGCGCTGGGCGTCGTCGAGTTCTACCTCGAACACCGCCGGCAGCGGCTGGAGCAGGTGCGGGCGGCGCTGGCCGCAGGCGACGAGACCGCCGCCGACGTGGTGGCCCGGGTGTACGCGGACGTGGATCCGGCGGTCAAGTTCGCGGCCGAGATGTCGGTGCGGGCCCAGCTGGAATACCTCGGCGCCGGGGGACAGGACGGCGACGGACAGGCCAGCCGCGCATAGGGCGGCGCGGATGGGACGGCTGCCCGTGCGGCTCGCACCGCACGGCAGCAGGCGTCAGCGGGCCCTGAGGACCCGCTCGACCACTGGTCGAACGCGCTCACCGGTCGTACGTCGGGTACGCCGGGTCGCGCGGGCGGGTCAGGCCCGGCCGAAGGAACCGGCCTCACTGCGCTGTCGGGGGATGGCGGCCTGGGTCGCGGCGGCGAACCGCGCGTCGACCTCCGCCGCGGTACTGAGGTCGCCCCCGGTGCGCTCGGCACCGCTGCGTTCGTAGTGCTCCTTGGCGGCCTCCAGGAACTGCCGCCAGGAGCGCACCTCGGGGCGCCGGCGCAGCAGCGCACGCCGCTCGCGCTCGGTCATCCCGCCCCACACTCCGTACTCGACGCGGTTGTCGAGCGCGTCGGCCAGGCACTCGGTGCGCACCGGGCACCCCGAGCACACGGTCTTCGCCCGGTTCTGAGCTGCTCCCTGCACGAACAGCTCATCCGGATCCATGCCGCGGCACGCCGCCACAACGGTCCAGTCCTCTACCCAGCTCATCGCCGGTGCCGTCCTCTCGCAAAGATCGAGCTCCCCCAACGGCGGAGCCGACAGCGGCCCTTCCCCTCACCGACAGCCGTCCTCGGACCCGGACGCGCTGGTGATGGCCGGCCCGTCGGTCGGACCGAAACGCATCCGACCTGGTGGAAGGGTCGATCTCGGCAGCCAAACAGCACAATACGGAAGATCGGGAGGGCGCAACAGTCCCCGATGTACTCAATTCCTATGGTCCTTTGTGACTAGATCGCCGCAGATGCCGCACCCTCCCCACCTCACCACGCCGGCGGTGCCCCGCGCGGCGCTGAACAGCGGCGTCGGATCGAAGCGGGGCGCGTGCGCCCCGACCGCGCCACCCGGCCACCCCGGCCGAGGTTGACGTCGTAGTCTGTCCCCCATGGCTTCGCACCCGCCCCGGCCCTTCCGCGGCAGCGGTCCGCTGCGCGCCCTGTTCGGCCTGTTGATGATCAGTGCGCTGGCCGGCGTGCTGGTGGCCGGTATGGCACTGCCCTTCGTCGGCACCGCGGGGCTGGCCGCCAAGAGCGCCTCGGACCACTTCGAGGACATCCCGGACGACCTGAAGACCCCCGACCTGCCGCAGCGCTCGCAGATCCTGGCCGCCGACGGCTCGGTGATGGCGACCTTCTGGGGCGACTTCGGCAACCGGGTCATCGTGCCCTTCAGCGCCATCAGCCCGAACGTGTGGCAGGCGCTGGTGGCCACCGAGGACTCCCGCTTCTTCTCGCACGGCGGCATCGACATCAAGGGCACGCTGCGCGCGTTCGTCTCCGACCTCGGCGGGTCGAACCAGGGCGGCTCCTCGATCTCGCAGCAGTACGTGAAGAACGTCCTGGTGCTGGAGGCCGGCAACGACAAGGCCAAGTACGCCGACGCCACCGGCGACTCGATGGCCCGCAAGGTCCGCGAGCTGAAGTACGCGATCGCGGTCGAGCAGAAGTTCTCCAAAACCGAGATCCTCGAGCGCTACCTGAACCTGGTGCCGTTCGCCGAGAACGTCTCGGGCATCGAGACCGCCGCCGACCGCTGGTTCGGCGTGCACGCCGGCCAGCTCACCGTGCCGCAGGCCGCGACCCTGATCGGGATGCTGAAGAACCCGGTCGCCTACGACCCGGCCAAGCACCCGCTGGCGGCCACCGACCGGCGCAACACCGTGCTGGACCGGATGGCCGACCCGACCGTGCACTACATCACGCCGGAGCAGGCCGCGGCCTTCAAGGCGCAGCCGCTGGGCCTGAAGCTCCAGCCCCAGCACTCCGGCTGCATCTACGCGCCGGGCAGCACGGCGTTCTTCTGCGAGTACATCGAGCAGGAGATCCTCAACGACCCGATATACGGCAAGACCACGGCCGACCGCGCGGCCTTCTTCAACCGCGGCGGCCTGACCATCAAGACCACGATGGACCCGAAGATGGAGGCCGCCGCCCAGAAGTCGATCAACGACAACGTCCTGCCCACCGACATCCCGGGCGCGGCGATCGCGATGATCCAGCCCGGCACCGGCCAGATCAAGGCCATGGCGCAGAGCCGGAACATGGGCACCGGCGAGGGCCAGACCTACCTGAACCTGGCCGCCGACCCCTCGCACGGCGGCGGCAACGGGTACCAGGCGGGCTCGACCTTCAAGTCCTTCGTCGCGATGGCCGCGCTGGAGAAGGGCATGACCCCGGAGTTCGTCCAGGACCTGCCGTACCAGGTCGACGAGACCCAGAGCAAGTTCTCGACCTGCGACACCCCGGCCGGCTTCACCCAGGACCCGAAGTGGAAGCCGACCGACGAGACCCAGCAGGAAGCCGGTCCGCAGACCATGACCAGCGCGTTGTGGAACTCGGTCAACAACTACTTCGTCAAGATGGAGGAGCAGACCGGCATCTGTGAGCCGGCCCGGCTGGCCGCGGCCGCCGGCCTGACCATCGACAGCGACAACGGCGTCGGCAAGCGGCTGCAGCAGATCGGATCGTTCACCCTGGGCACCAACCAGGTGACGCCGATCGCGATGGCGAACGCCTACGCGACCTTCGCCGCACGCGGCATGTACTGCAAGCCGACGGCGATCTCCGCCATCACCGACACCTCCGGCAAGCAGTACCCGGTCGCCACCCCCGACTGCCACCAGACCATCGACCCGTCGCTGACCGACCAGCTGACCGGGATGCTCCAGGGCGTGGTGGACAAGGGCACGGCGGCCAGTATCCGCACCTTCTACTCGGGCCCGGCGGCCGGCAAGACCGGCACCAACGACAGCCGCCTGATGACCTGGTTCGACGGCTACACCCCGAACCTGGCCGCCGCGGTCTGGGTCGGCGTGGTCTCGCCGAAGCCCAACGACAAGGGCCTGGTCAACGTGAAGATCCACGGCCAGTACTACGACAAGGTCTGTGGCGGCTGCCTGGCCGCGCCGATCTGGGGCCAGGCCATGAACGGTGCCCTGGCCGGCACCACGCCGCCCGGCTTCTCGGTGCCCGAACTGCCCGGCGACATCCCGCCGCCCACGCAGCCGACGCCGCCGCCGGGTCAGCCCACCCCGCCGCCCGGCCAGGCCAACGGCGGCCAGAACGGCGGCGCCAACGGTGGTACCGGCGGCTTCATCGGCGGGTTCATCGGCGGGCAATAGCTCGACGGGCAATAGCCGCGAAAGGATCACGACGGGGCACGGAACCGAACGGTTCCGTGCCCCGTCGAACGTTCATGAAGTCTCCTCGATCGAAACTACGGAACACTCCGGGCTGGATCGGCGCGACTCTGGCAGCGGTGGCTGTCGTGTCCGGCGCTGCGGTGGGAGCACAGGCGTCGTCCTCCAGTCCGGCATCGCCGGCGGCCAGAGCGATCGTGCCCGCAGGATCGTCCTCAGCGAACGATCCGCACGAGGCGGCGGCCCGGCGCGAGGTCGTCCAGATGCTCGCGGCCTTCCAGCCCCCGCCGGGAGCGACCAAGGCCGCGAACCAGCCGGATCCGCTGCCGGTCGGCCTGGACCGGCCGCCGATGAGGTCGGCCGCGGAGTCCCAGGTCGCCGCCGTCGGCTGGTATGAGACCTCGCAGAGTCCGGATGACGTGTTGGCCTGGGTCACAGCGCATCCGCCGACCGGGGCGACCTTGTCGGGATCGGGATCGGGATCGGGGTCGGGGTCGGGATCGGGCGGCGGGTCCGGGCCCGGCTTCGTGACCTTCGCCTTCCCCGGGCGCACCAACTGGCTGATCGTGACGCCGCAGAGCGCGGCCGACGGCCGCACGGTCATCCGGCTCGACGCCTCCGACGTCTGGACGCCCTCGCGGCCTCCGGGCTCGATGCTCGGCTACACCGCGACGTCCGTGTCGGTGGTCACCCGGAACCCGATGAACCCGCAGTTCGCCCTGCCCGCCGACGAGACCGCCGGCCACACCAGCACCGATCCGGCCGTCGTCCACAAGGTCGTGGACCTGCTCAACGCCCTGCAGCCGCCGGTCCCGGGGACCAAGAACTGCGCGGCCGACATGGGCGTCACGGTCCGGATCACGCTGCCGGGCCTGGCGGCGGTCGCCGCGCAGGCGGGCGGTTGCGGCGAGGTCGTGATCACCCCGCAGGGCGGCTCCCCGCAGTACTACGACGGCGCCGCCGATCTCATCCCCAAGGTCTACACGTTGTTCGGCATCACTTGGAGCCGATCAACAGGTCTCCCACCAGGTACTGAAAGGACCGAGGCAGCCGGGATCCGGTGACCGTCGCGAACGCCAGCACCCGGCTCGGGATGCACACCGGCTTGCCCGCCGCCACCGCCGCCAGCCCGCGCGCCACGATCGCCTCCGGCGACTGCCAGAACATCTTCGGCAGCCGGTTGTCGAACCCGTGGTCCGTGAGCGGCGTCGATGACGGGCCGGCCACCAGGGCCGTGACGTGCACGCCCTTCCGGCGGGTCTCGCGGTGCAGGTTCTCGCTGAAGGTCAGCACGAACGCCTTGCTCGCGGCGTAGGTCGTCGCCCGGGGCGTCGGCGAGGTGGCGGCGAGCGAGGAGAGGTTGAGGATGCCGCCGTGGCCGGCCGCCGTCATCCGCGGCAGCGCGGCGTGGCTCAGCCGCATCAGCGCCATGACGTTCAGCGCGACCTTGTTGATCTCGCCCTCGGCCGGCAGCTTCACGAACTCGCCGGTCGTGCCCACCCCGGCGTTGTTCACCAGGAGGTCGACCGGCTTGTCGGTGTCCCGCAGGCGCTCTTCGACCACGGCCAGCCCGGCCGGATCGGTCAGGTCGGCGGGCAGGATCTCGGTCTCGGTGCCCAGTTCGGCGGCCAGCTTCTCCAGCACCTCGCCGCGCCGGGCAACTAGCACCAGCGCGACGCCGCGCGCGGACAGCTGCCGGGCGAACTGCTCGCCGAACCCGGACGACGCCCCGGTCACCAGGGCTCTGGCATAGGTCTGCTTCATCATCACACCGGCTGGTCGACGTTGTCGGTACGGAAGGCGATCGCGGCCCGGCCGGCCGGGTCGAACAGGTCCAGCAGGCCGGTCAGCGGTTCGTCGGGGACGTCGGGCGTCCACAGCTCCACGGCCATCTCGCCGTGGTAGAGCATCGGCCAGCGCACGTAGGAGCGGGAGTCGCCGGCGTCGTTGATGGCCTGCGAGCGCCGCACGGTCGCGGCGGCGACGTCGACCATCAGGTCGGTTCCGCAGCCGAAGCCGTAGGGGTAGGCGACGCGGTCCGGCGGGATGCTCTCGATCAGCGTCTCATCGGCCTCGTCGACACCGACGTGCGCGTGCAGGCCGCCGCGCACCGAGGGCACCTCGACAGTGCCGTTCGGGTCGGGGCGCCATATCCCGCCGGCGTCCTTGCTGACCCGGATCTTGGGAGCCGCGGCCATCAGCGCGCAGACTTCCCACGCCTCGACCGACGGGCCCTTCTGCCCGGCGCCGCCGACCTCGAGCAGCCGCAGCCGGCCGCCGTCGAGCTGGTGGTCCACCACCACGACGTCCTCGGGCCGCAGGTCCCGCTTGTCGACCTCGAAGCTGCCGGACGCGGTGACCACCAGCGCCTGCAGGTCCGGGTCGAAGACGAACATCATGCCCTCGCTGAACCCCTTGATGCCGAGGTAGCGCTGGTAGGCCGAGGCCATGGTGACCGAGACGTAGTCGGAGACGCGGTGCGGCGGGGGCAGCAGGCCCAGGCTGCCCATCCGGCGCCCGGCGGTGACCAGCACCTGCGGGGAGCGCGCGGCGTCGAAGGCCGAGGTCTGCACCGAGTCCGGTATCCGGTCCAGGCGCTCGTTGACCTCGGTGGCGCAGGCCGTGGCGACCAGCCGGTCGCGGATGTCCCGGACGATGTCCACGGTGACCGACGGGTGGCCGCCCTCCATGGTGCACAGGGTGGCCTCGCGGATCTCGCCGGTCTCCGGGTCCGGATAGACGAAGAGCGTCTTCGGCGACCCGACTCGCGCCATCAGGACCCGGGCCAGCTGGACCACTTCCAGGTGCTTGGCCCCGGCCAGCGGCTCGTCGACCTCGAACACCCCGACCAGGTTCCGGACCCCGCCGCGCACGTCGCCGGTGCGCCGCAGACTCACCATCAGCGGCGGGTACTGCTCGGCGACCCGGTCCAGCAGCGTGCCGGGACCGGCCGGGACGGGTATGTGGACCAGCAGCACGTCCAGCTCGACGCGCTTGCCGGCGCCGGCCACCGAGGTGGGCCGGCCGACTTCGTGGCCCTGGTCGGCGAACGCTTTGCACAGGTCGTCGAGGAACGACTGCACCGCACCCTGCCCGGGGGCGACGGCGTCGACGCGGCAGACCCGCCACCAGGGCAGCGCGGTCAGGTCGAAGCGGTCCGCCCCGTGAGTGCCATACCAGGTATCGAGCATGGACCGTACGCTACCCGAGGGACGGGCATTACCCCATCTGGGTGACGGACATTGATGGAGATCGGCGCCCTTTTCCGCACGGCTGAGCAAGGGCCTGAAAGCATGGGCCTAACCGACGGCCGCGCCGATCGCCAGGAAGCCACAGATCATCACCAGCATCACGGCCAGGTACGGCAGGATGAACCGGATGTACTTGTCGTAGCCGACCTTGGCCAGTGTCAGGCCACCCATGATGACGGCGCTGGTCGGGACGAAGAGGTTCATGAAGCCGTTGGAGTTGCACCACGCGGTGACCACGAGCGACTTGGGCACGTTGGCGAAGGCGGCGAGCGGCGCCATGATCGGCATCACCAGCGTGGCGTGCCCGGAGGTGGACGGGATCAGGAACGCCAGGGGTAGGTTCACGACGAACACCAGGACCGAGAACACCGCCGAGGTGGTGCCGTGGACCGCGCCCTCCAGCGCGTGCAGCACCGTGTCGGTGATCTTCGCGTTGTTCATGATCACCGTGATACCCCGGGCCAGCGCCACCACCAGCGCCGGCGAGATGAAGTCGGCGGCCCCGGAGATGATGGTGCCGGTCAGCTTGGCCTCGTTCATCCGCGCGATCACCCCGATCGCCACCCCGGCCAGCAGGAACATCGCAGCCAACTGCGGGAACGACCAGTCCAGCTGCCAGGAGTAGGCGGCTGCGTCGGACTTGCCGGTGATCACCGAGGCCCACGGGATGACCGAGAAGATCATCAGCGCGAAGGTCAGCCCGGTGGCGATCAGCGCCGACTTCTGCGTGCTGGTCAACGGCGGGGGCTCCTGCGCCGAACCGGCCGCGACCTCGTGATCGCCGGGCAGGAAACCGACGACCGAGTGTGCGGGATCGGTGCGCACGCGGGAGGCGTAGCGCAGGACGAAGGCGATGGTCACGGCGGTGAGCACGACGAGCATGAGGCCGCGCAGCACGATGCCGTCGCCGATGGAGATCCCGGCGGCCGAGGAGGCGACGCCGATGGCGAACGGGTTCATCGTCGAGCACAGCACGCCGATGCCGGAGCTGAGCAGGATCGCGGCGACCGCGACCATCCGGTCGTAGCCCAGGGCCAGCGACAGCGGCACGATCAGGCCGTAGAAGCCGAGCGTCTCCTCCGACCAGCCCTCGACCGAGCCCAGCAGCGCGAACACCGCCATGATCGCGGTGATCAGCAGCGCTCCGCGCTCGCGCAGGCGGTGCGCCAGCCGGCCGATGCCGGTGTCCAGAGCGCCGGTGGCGAACAGGACCGTGATGAAGGCGCCGATGGCCAGGACGAAGAAGAACACGCCGACGCTGCCGTAGAGGGAGCCGTCGTTCTCGGTGGAGACCTGGCCGGACTTCGCGTCCTGGATGCCGTAGAGGCCGTTGACCGGTGACATCGCCAGGTTGCTGACCCGGCCGCCGAAGGACAGGGGCGAGGAGATGCGGTGGTAGGTGCCCTGGACCGGGTTGCCGGCGTCGTTGCGCTGGTACTCGCCGCTGGGGATGAAGAAGGCGGCGATCCAGACCAGGATGGTGACGATCGCCAGGACGGTCATGGCGCTGGGGAAGGAGCGCGTGCGCGCGCCGCCGGTGTTCTGGTCGCCCTGGTCACCCCGGTCGTTCTGGTCATCCCGCTCGTCCTGCTGGTGGTTGTCCGCCATGCACCGAATGTCACAGAAAGACCGCCCCGAATGGGTGAGGCTCGCAAGCCGGTGCGCTTTCCGGGTGGAACTTTGGAACACATGAGCCACCCGGTCCGCGTCCTGCGTCATGTGTGGATCCCGATGCGCGACGGCGTGCGGCTGTCGGCCCGGGTCTGGCTGCCGGCGGACACCGATGAGCCACAGCCGGCGGTAATGGAATACATCCCTTACCGGAAGAACGACGGCACGGCGCCCCGCGACCTGACATTGCACGCCGCCTTCGCCGCAGCTGGCTACGCGTCCTTGCGCGTCGACAACCGCGGCAGCGGCGACTCCGAGGGCATCATGCTCGACGAGTACCACCCCACGGAGCAGGACGACGCGCTGCAGATCCTGCAGTGGCTAGCCGCGCAGTCCTGGTGCGACGGCAATGTGGCGATGATCGGAAAATCCTGGGGCGGCTTCAATGGCTTGCAGGTCGCAGCCCTGAGCCCGCCCCAACTGAAATGCATTGTGACCGTCTGCTCCACCGACGACCGCTACGCGGACGACGTCCACTACCTCGGCGGATCGCTGGTCGCCTCCGAGGCGCTGCCCTGGGCCTCGACCATGCTCTGCTACAACGCGCGCCCGCCGGACCCCGACGTGGTCGGCCCCGGCTGGCGCGCGGAGTGGTTCCGGCGGATGGCGGAGACGCCGTCGTATATCGGCACGTGGCTGGCACATCAGAGGCGTGACGCGTACTGGAGGCACGGCTCGGTGATCGAGGATCCGTCCGGCATCAAGGCGGCGGTCCTGGCGGTCGGCGGCTGGGCCGACCCCTATCGCGGCGCGGTGTTCCGCCTTCTCGACGAACTCACCCCGCTGGGCACTCCGGTCAAAGGTCTGATCGGCCCTTGGGCTCATACATATCCGCATCAGGCAGCCCCCGGCCCGGCGATGGATTTCATCGGCGAATGTTTGAAATGGTTTGACCGTTTCCTGCGCGAAAACGCGGACCAGGATGAAGAACCGCCCGAGGAACCGCCCGCTCTGAGGGCCTGGATGCCGGACCCGGCGCCCTTCGGCTCGGACGCGGAGGAGCGCCCGGGGCGCTGGGTGGTGGAGCCGACCTGGCCGCCGGAAAACGCGGAGCGGCATGGTTTTCATACCTGTCGGCTGATCGGCCGCCACCTGCACCTGCACGAGCCGACCACCGGCTCCCTGACGGCCACCGGCGACGAGGCGGTGCTGCGCTCACCACTGGCGATCGGCTCGGCGGCCGGCAACGTCCTGCAGTTCGGCGACGTCGCGGGCCGCCCCGGCGACCAGGCCGCAGACGACGGCCGGTCGCACACCTTCACCTCGTGCCCGCTGCCCGAGCAGCTGGAGATCCTCGGCCGCGCGAGCGTCGAGCTGCTGGTCGACGCCGACCAGCCCACCGCCCAGCTCGCCGTCCGACTCTGCGAGGTCACCCCCGACGGCACCTCCCGCCTGGTCACCACCGGAGCCCTGAACTTGACCCACCGCGAGAGCCACGAGGAACCGGAGCCACTGGAGCCGGGCCAGGCGTACCGCGTCACGATCCCCCTGTTCGCCACCGGGCACGCCTTCGGCGCCGGCAACCGCATCCGACTGACGGTGTCAGCATCCTTCTGGCCCTGGCTGTGGCCCTCCCCC
>NZ_JAACYW010000340.1 GCF_015356825.1 Catenulispora rubra
GCCGTAAAAAGCCCCTAAAACCCACAAACCAACCGCACCCGCCACACCCACCCGCCGACCAGCACCCACACATAGAGCAGGAGAGCGCCTGAAAAACGGCCCTCGATCCCGACTCCGGCCAACGGATGGGCCTGAGCGGGCTGGTCGGGGCACGGGTTCGCATCCTGCCCAGCCGCCGGGAGCCCGGTCGCCCGGATTCTGCGGCGCCAGCGCCCTGCATCCCATCTTTGCAGCTTCTGTATCAGTTTTTTGCGCAACTCCATCTGAGTATTGCGACACCTGCGCGAAATCTATACGGTGACCCACGCATGGAGAGGAGTTGCGATGAGACCACATCGCCCCACCGTGCGCGGCTTCCTGCCGCGCCTGCTCCCGCTCGCCCTCGTGGTGGCGCCGGTGACCGCACTCGCGGCGCCCCACGACACCGGCTCCGGCCCCGCCTCCGCCTCCGGCGCGGCTGTCGTCCGGACCGCGGCCTCGGTCGGGGCGAGCCAGGGCTTCACCAGCATGGAAGCCGAGTCCGGCACGCTGCTCGGCGGGGCCTCGGCGGTCTCGCTGACCGCGCCGCCGACGACGGAGTACTCCAGTGCGGCGCTGGAGGCGTCCGGGCACGGGTACGTGCACCTGGCCTCCGGCGGGCAGGGGGTGCAGTGGACGAACACGACGGGAGCGCCGATCAGCTTCCTTAACGTGCGCGTCAGCATCCCCGACGCGCCGTCCGGCGGCGGCATCACGTCCACGCTCGACCTCTACGTCAACGGCGTCTTCCGGCAGGCGCTGAACGTCAACTCCAAGCAGACCTACATCTACGAGGGCACGAACTACAACAACAGCGACGACAAGAACCCGGCCGACGGCGACCCGCGCGTCTTCTGGGACGAGTCGCACTCGTTCGTCACCGGCGCCGCGATCGCTCCCGGCAGCACCTTCTCGGTGGTGAAGGACTCCGCGAACAGCGCCTCGTACTACGACGTGGACGTCGTGGACACCGAGAACCCGCCGGCGCCGATCGCGCAGCCGGCGAACTCGATCTCCATCACCGACTGCGGCGCCGTGGCCGACAACGCCCCGACCAACGGCAGCGCCGATTCCGCGGCCCAGGACAGCACCGCGGCCATCCAGAACTGCATCAACCAGGCGCAGTCGCAGAACAAGACCCTGTGGATCCCGCAGGGCACGTTCTACCTCAAGGGCACGACCGGCCTGCAGGCCACCGGGATCACGATCGCCGGCGCCGGGATGTGGTACAGCACGATCTACCGCGACGTCCCGCTGCCCAACAGCCAGCCGCTGGCGGCGGTGTTCTCGGTGACGTCGTGCACCGTGCAGAACTTCCACGTCGACTCCGACGCCACCAGCCGCGGCACGGCCGGCGGCGACGGCGGCACGATGGACACCACCGGCACGAACTGGGTCGCCGACGGGATGTGGAACCAGCACACCGAATCAGGGTTCTGGGCGTCCGGGACCGGCGGCACCGTCCGGAACAGCCGGGTCACCAGCGAGTGGGCCGACGGCATCAACCTGAACAACGTCTCGCTGACCGGCACCGTCGGGAACAACCTGACCGCGACGAACAACTTCGTGCGTGGCACCGGCGACGACGCGATGGCGATCAACTCGGTCGCGTACAACGGGTCGACGACGTACACCGCGATGTCGAACGTGACGCTGACGAACAACACGCTGATCGCGCCGTGGGGCGGCAAGGGGATCGGGATCTACGGCGGCTCCGGCCACCACGTGCAGAACAACTACATCAGCGACACGGCCCGCTACATCGGCCTCGGTGCCGGGCGGTTCGGGGTCAACGGCAGCGACCTGCACGGCGCGACCGTGTCGGGCAACGTGGTCGTACGCTCCGGCGGCGACGCCTACAACCAGGGGCAGCCCGCGTTCCACATCGGCAACGGCGGCGACGGCCAGAACACCGGCGTCGTGGACAGCGTCAACGCCACCGGGAACACGATCACCAACTCGCTCTACGACGGCGTCGGGTTCTCGCAGTCCACGAACAGCACCTTCGCCAACAACACGATCACCTCGCCGTCGCGCAACGGCATCGTGATCCAGCCGCCCTTCTACCCGGCGCCCAGCGGCTCGGCGTCGATCACCGGCAACACGGTCACCGGGCTCGGCAGCGGCCTCCAGCCGTACATCAACAACTCCGGCGGCTTCACCGCGACGGTCAGCGGCAACAGCTGGCAGGGCGGCGGCGGGCCGCCTCCGCCGTCGGAGGGGCCGTACGGGGGCACGCCGGCCGCCGTCCCGGGCACGGTGCAGGCCGAGAACTACGACACCGGCGGGGAGGGCGTCGGCTACCACGTGACCTCGACCAACGGCAGCGGCAACGCGTACCGCTCCGACGGCGTGGACCTGGAGGCGACGTCGGACACCGGCGGGGGCTACGACCTCGGGTGGACCTCCGGCGGGCAGTGGTTCCGGTACACGGTGAACGTGGCGAGCGCCGGGACGTACACCGTGAGTCTCCGGGTGGCGGCGCCGTCCGCAGTCACCGGGGCCGTGCATCTGTCGAACGCCTCCGGTGCCAACCTGTCCGGCGCGGTGAACATCCCGGCGACCGGCGGCTGGCAGACCTGGACGACGGTGACGGCGAACGTGACGTTGCCGGCCGGGCAGCAGGTGCTGACGCTGAACGAAGACAACGGCGGGTGGAACGCCAACTACCTGGCGCTGGCGGCCTCCGGCGGCGGGAACCCTCCGCCGAACCCGAACCTGGCGTTGAACCAGCCGGCCACGGCCAGTGGGTCCAACCAGAACTACGCGCCGGGGAACGCGGTGGACGGGAACACCTCGACGTACTGGGAGAGCACGAACAACGCCTTCCCGCAGTGGTTCCAGGTGGATCTGGGGTCGGCGCACAGCGTCGGGCACGTGGTCCTGAACCTGCCGCCGGCCAGCGCGTGGAGCACCCGGACCGAGACGATCCTGATCCAGGGCAGCACGGACGGCACGAACTACACGACGTTGGCGCCGTCGCAGGGCTACACGTTCGATCCGAGCACGGGGAACACGGCGAGCGCGACCTTCGGTGCCGCGAGCGTGCGATACGTGAAGCTGACGTTCACGGCGAACACCGGTTGGCCTGCGGGGCAGCTCTCGGAGCTGGGGGTGTACGCGAGCTAGGGTGAGTGCGTGACCGAAATCCACGCCGACCCCGACCAAGCGGTTGCCGGGATCGCCGACGGGTCCACAGTCCTCGTCGGCGGTTTCGGCATGGCCGGGATGCCGGTCGCGCTGATCGACGCGCTCATCCGGCAGGGCGCGAAGGACCTGACGATCGTCTCCAACAACGCCGGCAACGGCGACACCGGGCTCGCGGCGCTGCTGGCGAAGCGGCGGGTGCGGAAGGTGATCTGCTCGTTCCCGCGCCAGTCCGACTCGTACGTGTTCGACGAGCTGTACCGCGCGGGGCTGGTCGAGCTGGAGCTGGTGCCGCAGGGGACGCTGGCCGAGCGCATGCGGGCCGCCGGAGCCGGGATCGGCGCGTTCTTCTGCCCGACCGGCGTGGGCACGTCGCTGGCCGAGGGCAAGGAGACGCGGGTCATCGACGGTCGCGCGTACGTGCTCGAATACCCGATCCGCGGCGACGTCGCGCTGATCGGCGCGTACCGGGCCGACCGGATGGGGAACCTGGTGTACCGCAAGACCGCGCGCAACTTCGGCCCGGTGATGGCCACCGCCGCGACGCTGGTGGTAGCGCAGGTACGCGAGGTGGTCGAGGTCGGGGCGCTGGACCCCGAGGCCGTGGTGACGCCGAGCATTTATGTGGACCGGGTGCTGATGGAGGCCGGGCGGTCTGGTGCTGCGGCTGGTGCTGGTGCCGAGCGCGATGAAACAGACTTCGCCCGCTCGCACGCCGACGCCGAGCGCCGCGCGGCAGACTCCGGCCGGTCCGGCGCCGACGCCGAGCGCGGTGGCGCAGACTTCGGCCGCCCCGCCGCGGGCTCCGAGCGCTGGGCTGTAGATGCCGACCGCCGGAACGTCGGCACCGCTCGTCGTGCCGCGGATGTCGAGCGACCTGCGATCAGCAGCAGCACCCGCCCCGCCCCGACCGCGCACCCCGGCCCGCTCTCCAAACACGAGATGGCGGCCCTGGTCGCCCGCGACATCCCGTCCGGCGCCTACGTCAACCTCGGCATCGGCCTGCCGACCCTCGTCGCCGACCACCTCCCCGCCGGCTCCGGTGTCGTGCTGCACACCGAGAACGGAATGCTCAACATGGGTCCGGCGGCTCATGGCGCCGATGTCGATCCCGACCTCACCAATGCCGGGAAGTTCCCGGTGACCGAGCTGCCCGGTGCGTCGTACTTCCATCACGCCGACTCGTTCGCGATGATGCGCGGCGGCCACCTCGACTTCTGCGTGCTCGGCGGGTTCCAGGTGTCGGCGGCGGGCGACCTCGCCAACTGGCACACCGGCGAGCCCGACGCGATCCCGGCCGTCGGCGGGGCGATGGACCTGGCGATCGGCGCGCGCCGGGTGTTCGTCATGATGACGCTGTTCACCAAGGCCGGGGAGCCCAAGCTGGTGCCGCGGTGCACGTATCCGCTGACCGGCCTGGGATGCGTCGACCGGGTCTACACCGACCACGCGATCCTCGACCTCACGCCGGAGGGCGTCCTCGTCCGCGAGACCTTCGGCCTCACCATCGACGACCTGGCGAATCTCCTGGAGGTACCGCTCAGATGAGTGCTGAAGGACCGGTCGGCGCCGACCGGGAACAGGCCGTGACCGACGAGGTGCTGGCCGCCTTCGCCGGCACCGCCGACCCGCGGCTCCTGGAGATCCTGCAGGCCCTGATCCGCCATCTGCACGGCTTCGCCCGCGAGGTCCGGCTCGGCCAGGGGGAGTGGGAGGCGGCGATCGACTTCCTCACCCGGACCGGGCACATCACCGACGACCGGCGCCAGGAGTTCATCCTGCTGTCCGACGTCCTCGGGCTGTCGATGCTCACCGTCGCGATCAACGAGCCGAAGACGCCCGGGGCGACCGAGGCGACGGTCTTCGGCCCCTTCTTCGTCGACGCCGCGCCGGAGGTCCCGCTCGGCGGCGACCTGGCACGCGGCGCCGCCGGGACGCCGTGCTACGTGTCAGGGCACGTACTCGCGCCCGACGGCACGCCGCTGGGCGACGTGCGCGTGGACGTCTGGGGCGCCGACGAGGACGGCTTCTACGACGTCCAGTACCCCGGCGACCGCTCGGCGGGCCGCGGACGGCTGCACACGGCACCCGACGGCGCCTTCCGCTTCTGGACCGTCCTGCCGACGCCCTACCCGATCCCGCACGACGGCCCCGTCGGCGACCTGCTCACCGCCGCCCGCCGCAGCCCGATGCGGCCGGCCCACCTGCACTTCATGGTCACCGCGCCGGGCTATCGGACCCTGATCACCCACATCTTCGTCGCGGGCGACCCGTATCTGGGCTCTGACGCGGTGTTCGGGGTGAAGGACAGCCTGGTCGTCGAGGCCGGATATCACGAGGGCGGGGAGGCGCCGGACGGATCCCGGCGTGCGGGAGCGTGGACGAGCATGGCCTACGACCTGGTGCTGGTGCCCGAGGACGCCGACTGACAGGGGCGACGAGTCTGGCGAGTGGCGAGTGATGGCGTCGAGCTCAGGCTTGCGACGCCGGTCGGTCCCGCGCCATCAGCCCTCATCAGCCCTCGTCGTCCTCGGGAAACGTCCGCGCCACGAAGGAACTGATATGACTCCGCATCAGGTTCCTGACCTCCTCGGTGTCGCCCCGCATCGCCGCGTCCAGGATCGCCCGGTGCTCGGCCGCCTCGTGCTCCCACGACGCCCGCCGCGCCCACGCAGCGGCCGACACCAGTGCGGTCTGGTCGCGCAGGTCGTCCAGCGCCCGCACCAGCAGCGGGTTGCCGCAGCCGAGGTACATCTCGCGGTGGAAGGCGCGGTTGGCCAGCGAGCGCTCGGCGGCGTCGGCGGCGCGGTCGGCGGCCTCCAGGGCGGCGCGCGCCGCCGACCAGTCGGTGCGTCCGGCCACGCCGCGCCCGGCGGCGGTCGGCTCCAGCAGCAGGCGCATGTCGTAGATGGAGCGCGCGTGCGCCGGGTCGATCTCGCGGACCGTGGCGCCCTTGTACGGGCTCATCGTGACCAGCCCGGTGCCGGCCAGCGTCTTGAGGGCTTCGCGCACCGGAGTCTTCGACACTCCGAGTTCGGCGGCCAGGTCGGTCTCGACCAGCGGCCGGCCCGGCTTGAGCTCGCCGGTCAGGATCGCGTGCTTGATCGCCTCCAGCACGGCCTCGGTGCGGGACGGGAGCGCGCCGGGGCTGGATCCGACGGTTCCGAACAGCGCTTCCGGCATGGGGGGCTCCTGGCGGGCCGAGGATTCTCAGATCTCAGATATGAGATATCAGGGAAGCGTAATTGGCCCCGGGATCCAGGTCAAGAGCGGGAGATCGTCGGCTTCGCCGCGTAGTACGACCGGCAATCCTTCCACGCCGATCCGGTCGCGGCGCAGCAGGGGCCGTTCGGCGTGGAAGTCGGTCACGTACCGACTCCGGAGCGCAATCTGGGAGATGCGCGCCCACCCCGAATCCCAGTTGCATCGCAGTGTCATGCGTTCGTCGGCGGGATGGGTTGTCCGCCTGTTGCGGTGAGGAAGTTCGGGCTTTGAAAAGACGTAACGTACTGAAGATCGCCGCCGCCGCGAGCACGTCGGCCGGCGCGGGCCTGCTGGTGGTGGGCAAGGACTCCGGGGCGTCCGGGGCGTCCGGCGCCGCGACCGGCCAGGTCGCCCCCGCGGCCGCAGGCGTGGGGGAGGGCTCCGGCGAGCTGATGCCGGGCATGAAGGGCATGGCCGGCCTGCCCGGTCTGCCGGCCGCCGGCGCCGTGACGCCGCCCCCGGCGGTCCTGACGCCGTTCGTCGACGCGATGCCGCGCCTGGTGGACGCCGTCCCGGTGTCCACGACGGCCGACACCGACCACTACGCGACCAGCATCGAGAATAGCTACGTGCAGCTCGCGCCGGGTAAGCCGACCGCCGTCACCAGCTACGGCGGCGGCTTCATCGGCCCGCTGATCCGGGCCCAGCGCGGGCGGAAGGTCTCCGTTACCTACACCAACAACCTGAGCGCCAGTGTGGTGGTGCACCTGCACGGCGGGCACGTGCCCTCGCCCAGCGACGGCTTCCCGACCGACGAGCTCGCCGCCGGGGCCTCGCGCACGTACACGTACCCGAATCTGCAGCGCGGCGCGACGCTGTGGTACCACGACCACCTCCACATGATGGAGGCGGTCAACGTCTACAACGGCCTGCACGGCGTCTACATCCTGCACGACCCGGCCGAGGACGTGCTTGACCTGCCCGGCGGCCGCTACGACGTCCCGATCTTCCTGCGCGACGCGTACCTGGACGTGGACAACACGCTCTACTACGACCCGACCCTGACCTGGACGGCGCTGCTGGCCAACGGCAAGGCGCGGCCGTACTTCCCGGTCGGGCAGCGCCAGTACCGCTTCCGGCTCATCAACGGTTCCAACCACCGGACCCTGACGCTCTCGCTGAGCGACGGCACGCCGCTGGTGCAGATCGCCGGCGACGGCGGGCTGCTGCCGGCCCCGTCGGTGGCACCGCAGCTGGCGCTGAGCTCGGCCGAGCGCGGGGAAGTGCTCGTGGACTTCTCCGGCTACCCGATGGGGACCCAGCTGTACCTGGAGGACTCGGTACTGGGGCAGATCCTGCGCTTCGACGTCACCGAGACCTGTCCGCCGGAGCCCCGCAAGGCGGCCCTGCCGGCGACCCTGGCCGCGCTGCCGGCGCTGAAGCACCCCACGAACACGCGCGACATCACGCTGTCGCTGTCGGCGGACACCAACTACTTCTACATCAACGGCAAGGTCTTCGACCCGAACGTGGTCATGGCCTCGATCCCGGTCGGCACGACGGAGATCTGGCAGGTCACGGACATCTCGGGCTGGGAGCACAACTTCCACATCCACCTGGTGCAGTTCCGGGTCCTGGACATCAACGGCGCGCCCCCGGGCCCGTCGATGCAGGGGCTCAAGGACACGGTGCCGATCCCGGCGAACGGGACCGTGCGGTTGCAGGCGACGTTCTCGGACTACCCGGGGAAGTACGTGTTCCACTGCCATCTGCTGGAGCACGCCTCGTTCACCGGGATGATGGCGCGGATGGACATCACCGCCTAGGTACCGGGCGTGGTGGCCGTGCGTGCGGCCGTGGATCTCGTAGAGTGGCCTCTCGTAAGGTGCGTAAAGCGAGGAGGCCGAGGGCTGCCATGAAGTACCTGCTCCTGATCTACGGCAACGAGGAGAAGTGGGCTTCGATCCCGGAGGAGATCCTGGAGAAGGAACGCGCCAAGCAGGACGCCTGGAACAAGCGCTACCACGCCACCGGCGAGCTGCTCGGGGCCTACGGCCTCGGCGGTGAGAGCGAGGCCTCGCTGGTGCGGACCAAGGACGGCAGCCCGTTCACCACCGACGGCCCGTACCTGGAGGCCAAGGAGTTCGTCTGCAGCCTGTACCTCCTGGACGTGGCCTCGGCCGAGCGGGCCCGCGAGATCGCGGCGGAGATGCCGTGGGCGGCCGACACCGGGGTCGAGGTCTGGCCGGTCCTGCACGACGCGTTCGGTGCGGGGCCCGACGGCGAAGCCTGAGTCGCGCTGCCTGAACTGGGCTGCCTGAAATGCGCTGCCTGAGTCGCGCCGACAGAATGTGCGCTGCCTGAATCACGCTGACCGCTGCCCCTGCTCCCACCTGGGAGCCGGGGCAGCGTGCTGAGCGCACAGCCGGAGATGCCCGATTTCGGCACCCGCGCGGACGATATGCGGTGACGCCGTGTGGCGGTCGCGATCTGGACGGGAGCCGGACATGCAGCCTTTCCGTGTCGAGATACCCCAAGCAGACCTGGACGACCTGCGGCGGCGGCTGGCCGCCGTGCGCTGGCCGGTCGGGCTGCCGGAGGCCGGCTGGGACCGGGGTGTCCCGCCGGACTACCTCCGGGACCTGGTCCGCTACTGGCAGACCGAGTACGACTGGCGCGCGATCGAGACCCGCCTGAACCGCTTCCCGCAGTACCGGGACGAGATCGACGGCGTCGGCGTGCACTACCTGCACGTCCGCTCGCCCGAGCCGGACGCCACCCCGATGCTGGTCACGCACGGCTGGCCCGGCTCGTTCCTGGAGTTCGAGGAGATCATCGGCCCGCTGACCGACCCGCGCGCGCACGGCGGCGACCCGGCCGACGCCTTCCACCTGGTCATCCCCGCGATCCCGGGCTTCGGGTTCTCCGGCCCGCACGGCCTGCCGGGCTGGACCGTGCAGCGCACCGCCGCGGCCTGGGCCGAGCTGATGGAGCGGCTCGGCTACGACCACTACGTGGCGCAGGGCGCCGACTTCGGCGCGGCGGTCTCCATGGTGCTCGCGCACGCCCGGCCCGAGCAGGTCAGCGCGCTGCATCTGAACATGCTGGTGATCCTGCCCAGCGGCGAGCCGGGGGAGCTGGACGGCCTGACGGAGGAGGAGCAGCACCGGCTGACGCTGCTGGACCGGTTCGTCGCCGAGTTCTCGGGCTCGATGAAGCTCCAGTCGACGCGCCCCCACACCATCGCCTATCCGCTGGCCGACTCGCCGGTGGGGCAGCTGGCCTGGATCGTGGAGAAGTTCAAGGACTGGGCCCAGGCGCCGAACGTCCCCGAGGACGCGGTGGACCGGGACGTGCTGCTCACGATCGCGTCGATCTACTGGTTCACCAACACCGCCGGGTCCTCGGCGCAGTTCTACTTCGACAACCTCCCCTTCCTGCCGAAGGCGGGGGTGACCGGGCGCCTCAACCCGATCTCCCAGCCGCTCGGCATCGCCGTCTACCCCGGCGCGCTGTTCAAGCCGATCCGCCGCTTCGTCGACCGCGACTTCCCCACGCTCGTGCACTGGCGGGAGCACGACCGGGGCGGCCACTTCGCCGCGCTGGAGGAGCCCGACCTGTTCGTCGAGGACCTGCAGGCGTTCGGCCGGCAGTTGAAGAAGCCGTGAGGGGTGTGCGGCGATGACGACGACCACTGAGGCTTTTGAGACCTCTGAGACCCCCAAGAACGGGACGTTCCGCGAGATCGGCGCCCGGCTGAGCAACTGGGGCCGGTGGGGCGTGGAGGACGAGCGCGGGACCGCCAACCTGATCACCCCGGAGCGCCTGGTCGCCGCGGGCAAGCTGATCCAGCGGGGCAAGGTGTTCGACCTCGGCATCCCGGTCGCCGCGGACGGCCCGAACGGCACCTTCCGGCAGAACCCGCTCCACGTCATGCTCGAGACCGGCCAGGGACAGCAGATCCCGTGCGGGACCCGGTATTCGGACGACTACATCGTCATGCCGTTGCAGAGTTCGACGCAGTGGGACGCCCTGGCCCACGTGTACTACGACGACCGGCTCTACAACGGCTTCGCCGCGTCCTCGATCACCGTGAAGGGCGCGGCGCGCTGCTCGATCGACAAGCAGGCCAAGGGGATCGCCGGCCGGGGCGTGCTGCTGGACGTCGCGGCGCTGCACGGCGTCGAGTGGCTGCCCGCCGGGACGGTCATCACGCCGGAGGACCTGGACGCGGCCGCCGAGCGCCAGGGCGGCGTGGAGGTCGGCGCCGGGGACATCCTGCTGGTGCGGACCGGCTGGCGTCGCAAGTTCCTGACCGAGCACGACTCGGCGAAGTTCCTGGCCGGGGAGCCGGGCCTGGGGATGGGGTGCTGCGCGTGGCTCAAGGAGCACGACGTGGCCGCGGTCGCCGCGGACAACTGGGCGCTGGAGGTGCTCCCGGGCGAGGTGCCGGGGGAGTTCCTGACCGTGCACCTGGTCCTGATCCGCGACATGGGCATGACCCTCGGCGAGCTGCTGGACCTGGAGGAGCTGGCCGCGGACTGCGAGGCCGACGGGGTGTGGGAGTTCTTCTTCACCGCGCCGCCGCTGAAGGTGACCGGCGGGGTGGGGACGCCGGTCAATCCGTTGGCGCTGAAGTGATGTGGTGATTGTTGGCGCTCCTGTTTTATGTGCTGGTGCTGGTGCTGGTGCTGGTGCTGGTGGCGGGTGGGTGTGGTGGGTGCGGTTGGTTTGTGGTTTTTAGAGGCTTTTTACGGCTTCGCGCATGGTTGGATGGCCTCGCGGGGGGCGCAGTTCGGTTGTGCCACGCGGCTGGCGCTGGCGGCCGCCGGTGAGTCTGTGCACGACCGCGCGCCGGTCCGAGTCACTGCGCACGCGTCATGTGGGCGGCTGTCTGCCGCGTGTGGTGGGTGCCTGAAGGTCAAAGACAGGGCCTCCGGCGGCGCCTGCGCGGCGAGCGGCCTCGCTCCGGGGAGTGGGGGGCCGCGTAGTCAGGCGGCGGACGCTGCTTGTGGTCGCGTTCGTCCCGGGTTCCCCATCGCGTCGTCGCCTTACGGAACCAGACCGGTTTGGCGGTGTCCAGCCGCATCACAGCTGCTGTGGCCGGCCTCCGTCCGGCTGGACACCGCCAAACCGGCCAGGTTGGCTGCGCCCGCCGACGCGACGGGAACCCGGGACAACCCCGCCTGTGGGATGGATCCCCGCACCTCGCGCTCGATGGCTCACCGCCGCCTGTGTGCCCGGGTGGACCTCGTTCACACCACAGGCGGGGGTTGTCCCGGTTCCCTCGTCGCTGTCGGCGGGCTCTGCCAATCAGGTCGGACAGCAAGATCGGGTAGTTAAGGGTTTGTGGCCGGTGTCAAGGCTTGTTGTGGGGTGATGGTGTAGGTGCCGGGTGCGGTTTTGGTGATGTGGCCGCGGTGGGCGGCGGTGTTGAGGGCGACGCCGAAGAC
>NZ_JAACYW010000341.1 GCF_015356825.1 Catenulispora rubra
CCCCCAGCCGCCATCAAACCCCCAACCCAGCCAGCACCGCACGGTTGTGCCGCAGATCCCCGATGATCCGCCCCAGATCCTGACCGCAGTCCGGCACATCCTGCTCGACCACGATCCACCCCTCATAAGCCAACGCCCGCAACGCGTCCAGGAACGCCCCCAGATCCAGCCGCCCCTCTCCGAGCCGACAGAACGTCCCGTCCGCCAACGCGTCCTTCACATGCACATGCCGCACCCGATGCCCCCACCGAGCCAGCACCGCCAACGGATCCCCGCCGGCCGCCAACAGATGCCCGGTGTCCAGGCACAGCTCCAGCTCCGTCAGCTCCAGCAGCCGGTCGATGTCGTCCGGCGTCTCGATACTGGTGTCCAGATGGTGGTGGAACACCGGCTCCAGCCCGTGCTCCCGGCACCGCGACGCGGCCCGGTACGCCTGCCGCACCAGCAGCCCCCACCCGGCGGCGTCCAACGGCCCGGACGGCGGGCAGGCCAGCGTCGGCTTCGGCGCGAAGCTGCTCATGTCCGGGTACCGGTTGCGGATCCGCAGCAGCCGCGCGGTGTCTTCGAGGGCTGACAAGTCGTCCGCGAACCCCTCCTGCTGCCCGAACCGCAGGTCGTGCCAGCCGCCGGCCAGCGGCGGAGCCGAGTCGGCGTCGGCCAGCACCTCGTCCAGGTAGCCGTGCGGCCCCAGATCAGTACCCTCATACCCACAGTCCGCCGCGATCCGGGCGTATTCCGCAGCGCTGATAAAGGGATTCTCGGCCGAGTAGATCCCGAAGTTCACCGGCGCCGTCGCGACCTTCACCGGCCACACCTGCGGCCGTGACTGTGGCCCTGACTGCGCTCCCGGCTGCGCTCCCAGCTGCGGCGCCTGCGCTCCCGCCCCCGACTCCGTCACGCGCACAACGCCACCACCTCATTGCGCCACGTCTCCAACCGGTACACCCCGGTCTGCGAAGCCGGGAACGACTGCCGCCCCGCCCGGTCCGCGCGCACCACCACCCGCGTCTCGTCCGGCCGCACCAGCACCAACCCGTCGGCGTCCACCGTCGTCACCTCGTCGCCGCAGCGCAGCACCAGCGGGCCGGTGCGGGTGGCCGAGACCGCGGTGCGGCCGGCGGCGATGCCGGACAGGATCGCAGGGGTCTCACACTCGTCGGCCAGCACCCACGTGACCGGCTCGCCGAGCGAGGCCGGCAGCCCGTCCGGCTCGTGGAAGTCGCTGCCGCCGACCGGGATGATCGCCGCCGGATGCCGTTTCATCCAGGCCAGCGGCCAGCCCCAGGTCCGGTCGAACCAGGACCAGTGCCAGATCTCCGCGATGGAGGGCTGCGTGGTCAGCTGGTGCCGCCACGCGCAGTCCCCGGCCAGCGGATGGTTCACCGAGAACAGCGCCCCGGCCTTCTCGGCCTGCTTCATCCACTGCGAAGCCGGACGCCGGAAGTCGATCCACTCCTTCGAGCCCCACACGTTCGCGTGCCCGAGGTCGGTGGTGACCTCCTGCCCCGGGATCAGCGTGACGCCGCTGCGCTCGGACTCCTTCTCCAGGAAGGGGTAGTGGCTGATCGTGTTGTGGTCGGTGACGGCCAGGAAGTCCAGGCCGACCTCCGCCGCGAGCGTGGCCAGCTGCCGGACCGTCAGCTTGCCGTCGCTGTGCTCGGTGTGCGCGTGCAGGTCGCCGGCGTACCAGCGGCGGCCGCCGACCGTCGGCAGCTCCCGGGCCGGCGGTCGTTCCAGGGCCCTGACATGGTGGTACTCCAGGTCCCTGGAGACCTTCGCGGCCTTGTCGGAGAAGGTGATCTCCAGCGAGTACCGGACGCCCTCTGGAGGGACCCGGTGCAGGCCCAGCCACACGTGCCAGACCCCGGGCAGGATCTCCCCGGCCAGGTAGCCCGGCGTCGAGGCCAGCACTCCGATCCGGAACGACTCCCGGGCCCCGCCGGACCAGCCGCGGAAGCCCTCGGGGCCCGCGCACCCGAGGTCCAGGACCGCGCCGGCGGACTGGTCGTACTCCAGCCGGACCTCGATCTCCGAGACGCCGGGCGGCACCTCGAACGGGACCGGCCGCAGCTGTTGCCGCAGCCGGTCCTCCAGCCACCACACGCCGTCCAGCCGCATCAGCCCACCAACTCCCCATCCGCGTAGAGCAGAGTCCGGTCTTTGCGGGGCAACGCCCACACCGTGGCCTGGGGTTCCGGCTCGTCCTCCTCGGCCACCACGACCTGCACCGCGGAGCCGGCGACGTCCAGCGTCAGCAGCAGCGAGCTGCCGAGGTTCTCGGCGACCTCTACCGTGCCCCGAAACGCCCCGTCGCGCGGATCCGCCGATACGCGGAAGTACTCCGGGCGCGCGCCAAGGACCACCTCGGCGCGTTCGGCCAGGCGCTCCCCGGTCCCGTCAGGCATCGCGATCTCGGAATCTGCGACCAGAACGCGTCCGTCACGGACTACCCCCTCCAGCAGGTTCATCGGCGTGGAGCCGATGAAAGACGCCACAAACGTGTTCGCCGGCCTGCGGTACACCTCGCGCGGTGTGCCCAGCTGGCGGATACGGCCGGACTGCATGACCGCGATGCGGTCCGCGAGCGCCAGCGCCTCGGCCTGGTCGTGCGTGACGAAGACCGTGGTGGTGGCGAGTTCGCGTTGCAGCCGCTTGAGGAACGTCCGCGCCTCCAGCCTGAGACGAGCATCAAGGTTCGACAGGGGTTCGTCAAAGAGAAAAACGGACGGCTCAGCCGCCGTGGCCCGGGCCAAAGCCACTCTTTGCTGCTGTCCGCCGGACAAAGCGCCCGGCCTCCGGTCCAGCAAACCCGCTGTGGTCTCGGTACCTGTCAGGCCGAGCTCGGAGGCGGCGGCCAACACGGCTTCCCGCTGTCGGGCTTTGGGAACCCCGCGTACCCGCAATGGATATGCAATGTTCTCCGTGACGGTCATATGAGGGAAGAGCGCGTAATCCTGGAACACCATCGCCACTCCGCGCTTGCCCGGCGGCGTGCGGGTCACGTCCGCGTCGCCGATGTGCACCGCCCCGGAAGTGGGCGTCTCCAGCCCGGCCAGCGTCCGCAGCAGCGTGGTCTTCCCGCAGCCGGAGGGACCCAGCAGTGCGAAGAACTCGCCGTCCTGGATCGTCAGGCTCAGGGCGTCCAGCGCCGTGACGCCGCCGTCGGCGAACGTCTTGGTCAGTTCCACGGTTCTGATTTCGGCCACAGGGTCTCCTCCTACCGTTTGATCCCGCCGTGGAACCGGAAACCATAGCGATGGCTGACGAACAAGTACAAAACGATGACTGGAATCGAGTACAACAGAGAGAAGGCCGAGATCAGCGCGAGGTTCGGCTGGCCGCCCTCGGTGTAGAAGGTGTAGAGCACCACCGAGGCCGGGTACTTGTCCGGGTTCCGGACCAGGATGTACGGGATCAGGAAGCTGCTCCAGACGTTCACCACGGCCCAGACCGTCACCGTGGCCAGCCCCGGGCGGATCATCGGCAGCACGATGTGCCGCATGATCTGGAACGGCGAAGCCCCGAACACCCGGGCCGATTCCTCGTAGGACTTCGGCGTGGTGTCGGTGAAGTCCTTCAGGATGAAGATCGCCGCCGGGATCAGGCCGCCGGTGAACACCAGGATCACCCCGACCCGGGAGTCGATCAGATGCAGTTTGAACGCCAGCTGGAACAGCGGCACCATCGCCGCCGTACCGGTCACGATCGAGGACAACAGGAGCAGCGCGTAGAGGATGCCGTCGCGGCCCGGGACCCGGACCCGGCTCAGGGCGTACGCCGCCGCCGCTGCGAACCCCACTGTCAGCAGAGCCGTACCCCCTGCCAGCAGTAGAGAGTTCCACAGCGACGGCAGCGCATAGGGATCCTTCAACAGGACCGAGAAGTTGTGAAGAGTAAACGAGCTTATGCTCACGTCCAGGGTCGGGTGCGCGTTGAAAGGCGCCGACGCCAGCCACAACATCGGCAGTGCGAAGAAGCCCAGCAGCACCGACAGGAAGGTGTAGCGGCCGATCTTCGCCAGGGCCGCGCGCACGGCCGGATCTTTCATGCCGCCACGCGTTCCCGGCGCCGCTCCCGCAGCAGCCGCAGGTACACCAGCGCCACGACGAGGTTGATCACCAGCATCAGCAACGAGATCGCGGCCCCCAGGCCCATCTGCCCGTCGAACAGCGCGGTCTGGTAGATGTACACCGGCAGGATCTCCGACTCGCCGTTCGGGCCGCCGGCGGTGATCTGGTACGGCGTGAAGTCGTTGAACGTCCACAGCGAGATCAGCAGCAGGTTGGTCAGGATGTGGCCGCGGATGTGCGGGAACACCACGTCGCGCAGCTGCTGCCAGGAGTTCGCGCCGAACATCCGCGCCGTCGCCAGCTGCGAGGGCGGCACGCCGGTGAGCGCCGCGCTGTACAGCAGCATCGAGAACGCGGTGCCGCGCCAGATGTTGAACACGATGATGACGGCCATCGGGTGCTCGATCGCCCACGCCGTGCCGGGGGTGTGCAGCAGGGCGTTCAGCGTCCCGGCGTCGCGGTCCAGCATCGCCACCCACAGGAAGGCCACCACCGAGCTCGGCAGGATCCAGGCCAGCAGCACCAGTGCCTCGATCAGCCGCTTGAACCAGCCGGTGGCGTCCCGCAGCGTCCACGCGATGGTGAAGCCCAGCACCGCCTGCCCGATCACCGCCGAGAGGATGACGTATTCGAACGTCAGCCACAGCGAGTGGTGGAAACCGGGGTCCTGGATGACGTTCGTGTAGTTCTGCAGGCCGACGCTGTGCGGATGGCGCGCGGCGAAGCCGGTGAGCCGGTAGTTCGTCGTGCCCAGATACAGGGTCCACACGGCCGGGAAGACCAGGAACGCGGCGACGACGAGCAGGGCGGGCGCGGCGATCGCCGCCGCGCGCGCCCTGCCGAGCCCCGCGGGATCCTCAGGGACCCGGGGCGACGTCGCTCGCGCCAACGAGCCCCTCCAGCGCCTTTTCGTACGCCGCCGCGGCGTCCGCCGGACTCTTGCCCCCGACCACGTCCGCGACCGCCTTCTGGACCAGGTTCGACACGTCGTTGTACGCCGCCTGCGAGGGCCGGAAGTTGGTGACCGGCAGCACCTTCTCGGTGGCGAACTTCAGCATCGGGTCGTCGGCCAGGACTTCCTGGTTGACGTCGGTCCGCGCGGTGATCAGCGCGGCGCCGCCGATCCGGGACTTCGTCTCGGCCTTGGAGTTCAGGAAGGCCAGGAAGTCCCAGGCGGCCTGCGGGTACTTGGTCTTGGGGTTGATCGACCAGTCGGAGCCGCCGGAGTAGGACACGAAGCTCTGGCCCTTCACGCCCGAACCCGGGGTCTCGGACGGGATCAGCGCGTACCCGACGGCGCTGTCGCGGTCGGCCATCGGTGCCGTGCCGCCCTTCGGGTTCACCACCGAGCGCCACATGTAGTCGGACTCCGCGTACATGCCGATCTTGTTCGCCACGAACTCGGTGAACGACTTGTCGCGGCCCTTGGCGTCCTCCTGGAGCACCGGGTCGCCGAATCCGCCGCCGTAGATCTTCTGGTAGAAGCCGAGGGCCGCCTTGAAGGCCGCGCCGGCCTGGACCCACTTGCCGTTGCTCCACAGCGAACCGCCGGCCCCGGCGAGCAGCGGCAGGAAGCCCTGGATCGTGGTGGCCTCACCCATCGGGACGCCGCCGTCCCACTGCACCGGCGTGACCCCGGGCAGGGCCTTCAGCTTGGCGGCGGCGTCGTAGACGTCCTGCCAGCTCGTCGGCTGCCAGTCGGCCGGCAGTCCGGCCTGCGCGAACAGCTTCTTGTTGAAGAAGATGACGCGGGCGTCGGTGCCGTTCGGGACGCCGTAGCGCTGGCCCTCGTACTCGCCGAGGGCCTGGACCGAGGCGGAGATCTGCGACCAGCCGTCCCAGCTGTCGACCTGGGAGCCGGCCACGGCGGTGAGCGGCTTGAGGTAGCCGGCGTCGGCGAACTCGCCGACCCAGATGCCGTCCAGGGCGAAGACGTCGTCGCCGGTGCCGGACTGCAGGTCCAGGGCGAGCTTGGACTTGTAGGAGTTGTCGTCGACGCCGTTGGGCCGGAACGTGACGTCCGCCGTGATCCCCTTGGCCGCCTCGGATTTCACGAAGTCCGGGATCAGGGTCTTCTGGATCCAGTTCGCCTCGTTGCTGTTCTTGCCGCCGGCGATGTCGTTGGCGGTGATCACCAGCGTGGGGTTCCTGGGCTGGTGGGCGGGGTCGACGGCGGCCGGCTTGGAACTGGCGCTGGAACTGGAGCCGGAACCGGTGCAGCCGGCGACCAGGGCGGCGGCCGCCACGCCGATCGCCATCAGGGTTCGAAGGTTTCTGGATTGTGCGGAATGTGCTCCCATCGGTGCCTCCGCGGGGTCTCAGTGCTCGGTCTCAGTGCTCGGTCACTGTGACTTCCAAGCTGTAGCGGGAGGCGCGGTAGATGTGGCTGCCGAACTCCACCGCCCGCCCGCTGTCGTCGAAAGCCGTGCGCTCCATGGTCAACAGAGCCGCGCCGCGCCGTTCCTCCAACAGGGCCGCCTGCTCGGTGTCGGCGGTGCAGGCCCCGATCCGCTGCCGGGCCACGCAGATGCGGATGCCCGCCTTGCGCAGCACCTCGTACAGGCCGCGGGTCTCCAGCAGCTCCACGGTCAACGGCGGTACCGGCTCGGGCAGCCAGTTCCGCATCACCGCCAGCGGTTCGCCCTGCGAGCGGCGCAGCCGCACCACCTTCGTCACCGGCGTGCCGGCCGGCAGCCCGAGCGCGGCGGCGGCCTCCGGCTCGGCCGGGACCCGGGCCAGCAGCAGCACGTCGGTCGCCGGGACCCGGCCGCTGCGGGCCAGGTCGTCGTGCAGGCTGGTGAGCTCCATCTCGCGCCGGACCGGCATCGGCAGGATCTGCGTGCCCACGCCGCGCCGCCGGACGATCATGCCGCGGTCCACGAGGTGGCCGATCGCCTGGCGCACGGTGGGCCGGGACAGCCCCAGCGACTCGGCGATCTGCACCTCGGAGTCCAGCTGGTCGCCCGGCGCCAGCTCGCCGGTGCGGATCGCCTCGGCGATCTGTTCGGCGACCTGGAAGTAGAGCGGGATCGGGGAGGAGCGGTCCACCTCGATCCGCGGTCGGATCCCCATGGTGGTCAGTATGCTGCGGTCACTATGTCCGGACAACAGGTTGACCGGGGAACTCCGTACTGCTATGCAGCAAACGGGAGGCGGTATGACAGAGGTCAACATCACACCCGAATCGGCTGGTTGGCGCTATGCGGGACTGAGGACCGCGGCGTTCACGGGCTCATATCAGTTCTTTACCGCAGAGGATGAGGCGTTAGTCCTGCCTTTGGCCGGTTCGTGCACAGTCAGGTGCGGATCCGACGAATTCCTGCTGCACGGACGCGAGAACGTCTTCGCCGGTCCCAGCGACTTCGCCTACATCCCGCGCCGCGGCATGGTGCGGCTGACGGCGGTCGACGGACCGTGCCGCGTCGCGATCCCCACGGCGCGGGCCGAGGCGGATCTGCCGTTCCGGTACGGCGCGCGCGAGGCGGTGCCGGTGGAGCAGCGCGGAGCCGGACCGGCCGCGCGGACACTGAACAACTTCTGCGCGCCGGAGTCCTTCGAGACCGACCGGCTGCTGGCGGTGGAGGTGATCACGCCGGGCGGGAACTGGTCGTCCTGGCCGCCGCACAAGCACGACGAGGACGTCGAGGGCGGGGAGCGCGCCAAGGAGGAGATCTACTACTACGAGGGCGGGCCGGGGTACCAGCGCGTCTACTCGTCGTCGGCCGGCGACATCGACGTGCTGCGGGAGGTCGGGGCCGGGGACGTCGTGCTCATCCCGTACGGCTACCACGGGCCGTCGATGGCCATGCCCGGCTACGACTTGTACTACCTGAACGTGCTGGCTGGCCGGGATCGCGGGGCGGCGCGCTCGATGGCGTTCAGCGACGACCCGCGGCACGCGTGGATACGGCAGACCTGGAGCGCCTGAGGGGACGGCGCTTCCAGGTCTCGGCCGTTCCGGCGATTCCTGCGGTCCCGGTGGCCGGGTGGGTCCTGGGGCCTTCGGGACTCAGATGATGCGGATCTCGTCGTTCGAGTGGTCGTGCCCGCAGTTGTCGCCTTCGTAGTGGTAGTCGCGCCGGCCGAGCTGCACCACCCGGAACGACTTGTGCTCGACGATCTTCTGCAGGTGCCGGAAGCCGCTGGCGCCGGCGGCCACCACGGCCACGATCGCGGCCAGCACGGTGACCCCGATGACCGCGAAGCCGGCGGTCACGTGCCCGAACACGATCATGAACAGCGCCACCAGGATCGAGATCGGTACGGCTACCAGGAGCAGCACCGCGATGGTGGTGAGCAGGATCAACGGCTTGGCGGACGGGGCGTGGTCCCCATCGTGCGAGGTGCGGTGGCGGATCGTCGTTCTCATGGCCATGGCTAGTCCCTCTCGGCAGCGGCCCCAAAGACGCGTTGTATCGCGTTTAAAGTGTATCAACGAGGAGGGTGCCTCCGCCTGTTCCCGATCCCGGTGAATATTCGGTCACGCCCACCCGTCGCCCACCACCACCCGTTAAGGAGGCGCTACGCGCCGCTGGCACAATACTGGAGGTGATCTCGGACGTCGTCGACTTGTTGTCCTGCCCGCATTGTGCCACCGCCTTGATCGTCGAGGGCTCTCCGGGGTTGCGGTTGGTGTGTGAGGAGGGGCACGTTTTCGACGTCGCGCGGCATGGCTACGTCTCGTTGCTGGCGGGTGGGGGAGCTGCCGGTACCGCCGATACTGCGGAGATGGTCGCGGAGCGTGCGGCGTTCCTCGGGACCGGGCACTACGACGGGATCGCGGAGCTGGTCGCCGGGGTGGCGGCTGACAGCGCTTCGGTGGCGCCGGATGACAGCTGCGTGCTCGATCTCGGCGCGGGGACCGGGTACTACCTGGCGAGGGTGCTGGATGTTGTGGACCGGCCGGGTATCGCGCTGGACATCTCCAAGCACGCCGCACGCCTCGCCGCGCGGGCCCATCCGCGGATCGGCGCGGTGGTCGCGGACGCCTGGGCAGGGTTACCGGTGCGCGGCCGGGCCGCCTCGGTGCTGCTCAACATCTTCGCGCCGCGCAATCCGCGCGAGATGCGGCGGGTGCTGCACCCGGGCGGCCGGGCGGTCGTCGTGGTGCCCGAGCCGGACCATCTCAGGGAGCTGATCGCCGAGTACGGCCTGATGGCGGTCGACGACCGCAAGCCGGAGCGGCTGCGCGAGCAGTTCGCGGACCGGTTCACGGTCGAGGCCGAGCACACGTACCGGGCGACGCCGTCGTTGTCGGCGGCTGAGGTTGCGCAACTCATCGGGATGGGGCCGAACGCCTGGCACGAGCGCGCCGGGGAGGTCCGATCGGGCGGCGCGGTGACGGTCGCCGTCCGCGCCTACGTTCTGTCTCCGAGGTGAGCGTGCCACTATGTGCGGCATGCAGATCGCGATGACGAATGCCGTTTCGGCCGGGACCGTCCACTACCCCGCTGGTGACGGCGCTGATATCGAGGCCTACCTGGCGGTTCCGCAGGACGAGGCGCCGCGCGGCGGCATCGTGCTGATCCACCACTTGCCCGGATACGACGAGGCGACGCGCGAGTACGCGCGGACGTTCGCCGTGCACGGGTACAACGCGGTCGTGCCGAACCTGTACAGCCGCGAGGGCGGGCCGGGCGTCTCGTACGAGGACGCGGCGGCTGCGGTGCGTGCCGATGGCGGCGTGTCGGACGAGCGGTTGATCGCTGACGTCGGCACGGCTGCGGAGTACCTGCGTGCGCTGCCTTCGTCCAACGGCAAGGTCGGCGTCATCGGGCACTGCTCGGGCGGGCGTCAGGCGCTGCTCGCGGCGTGCGGGCTGGAGTTGCAGGCGGCGGTCGACAACTATGGGGCGTTCGTGATGGTGGACAGCCCGGAGTCGACGGGGCTGCGTGCCACGTCGTTGGAGGGGCGGCTGGGTGAGCTGTCGTGCCCGCTGCTCGGGAACTTCGGTGCGGACGACGGGTATCCGTCGCCGGAGGAGACGGCGCGGTTGGAGGCGGCGTTAGACAAGCTGGGGAAGACGTACGACTTCAAGACGTATGAGGGTGCCGGGCACGCCTTCTTCAATGTGAACCGGGTGTCGTACCGGCCTGAGGCGGCCATGGACGCTTGGGAGCGGATCTTCGAGTTCTACGGGGAGCACTTGTCCTGACGGGGCCGCTTTTCCGGTCCCCGGACCGCCTTCTCAGAGCCCTTCGAACAGGGCGCTGACCGACTCGCCGTTGTGGATCCGTCGCATCGCCTCGGCCAAGGCCGGGGCGATGGACAGGACGGTGAGCTTGTCCGACTCCTCCGTCGCGGGGATCGGGACCGTGTTGGTGCAGACGATCTCCTCGACGTCGGGCTGGTCGGAGAGCCGCTTGAGGGCGCCGGAGGCGAACAGGCCGTGCGTGCAGGCCACGCGGACGCTGCGGGCGCCGAGGTCGCGCAGGCGTTCCAAGAGCTCCATGACAGTGCTGCCCTTGGCGATCTCGTCGTCGAGGACGATCACGTCGCGGCCCTTCACGTCGCCGATCACCGAGCTGATGGCGACGGTGTCGCCGGCGAAGCGCTGCTTGGCGCCGGCCGCCACCGGGACGCCGAGCAGGCGCGCGAAGGCCGCGGCCTCCTTGGCGTTGCCGAGGTCGGGGGAGACGACGGTGGTGTTGGTCAGGTCGTAGTCGCGGAAGTGCTTGGCCAGTTCGCGCAGCGCGTTGAGGTGGTCGACAGGGACCGAGAAGAAGCCGTGGACCTGCGGGGAGTGCAGCGTCATGGCCAGCACCCGGTCGGCGCCGGCGGCCACCATGAGGTCGGCGACCAGGCGTCCCCCAATGGAGATGCGCGGGGCGTCCTTCTTGTCGCTGCGGGCGTACGAGTAGTGCGGCACCACGGCGGTGATCCTCGCCGCCGAGGCGCCGCGGGCCGCGTCGCACATGAGCAGGAGCTCGACCAGGTGCTCCTGGACCGGCGCGACCAGGGGCTGGACCAGGAACACGTCGCGCTCGCGGCAGTTGGCCTGGAGCTGGACCTCCAGGCAGTCGTTGGCGAAGCGGATGGTGCGCACCGGGTTCAGTGAGGTCTCCAGGTGCGCGCAGATCTCCGCGGCCAGGGTCGGATGGGCGCTTCCGCTGAACACTGCGATGTCGCGCATGTGTGCATGGTAGCGATCTCCCACCCGGGAGGATCAACTGCCCTGGGGACGTCCTTCGGAGGTCCCACCGGCCGGAGGGCGGTTCTGACCTTGCGATCCGGGCTGCTGGGCGCTCTGCTGAGGGGCTTGAGGAGCGGCCGGATTCGCGGCGCCGGACATGCCGCCGGCTGTGGCAGCCGCGCCGGCCGTGGCGGCTTCCGGAAGGCGGCCCTCCGGCGTCATCGCATCGACGACCTGCGGCAGCGTCGCCGCCATGGTCTGCGCGGCCTCCTCGTGGCTCATGCCGAGCGTGTTGGCGACCTGCGAGATCTGCTCGTGCCCGAGGGCCTGCGTGATCTGCTCCCCGCTGACCGGCTGGTTCGGCTGCTCGGAGCTGACCCACGACTTCGCCTGCGACCCGAGCCCGCCCCCCTTCAGCTGCTCCATGAGCTTCGACAACCCGCCGCCGGCGACCAGCCCACCGATCATCGGCGCGAGCTTCTGCAGCATCCCGCTACTGAGAAGCCC